>JAHZJB010000084.1 GCA_022601135.1 Actinomycetes bacterium
CCCAACCTGCTGATCAAGATTCCCGCCACCCTGGCCGGCCTGCCCGCGATCACCGCGGTGATCGCCGAGGGCATCTCGGTCAACGTGACGCTGATCTTCTCCGTGGAGCGGCATCGCGCGGTCATGGATGCCTACCTGGCCGGGCTGGAAGCCGCCGGGGCGGCCGGTCACGACTTGTCCAGAATCCACTCGGTCGCCTCGTTCTTCGTCTCCCGCGTGGACACCGAGGTCGACAATCGGCTCGAGACGATCGGCGGCGATCAGGCCTTGTCGCTGCGCGGCAAAGCGGGTGTCGCCAACGCACGGCTTGCCTACGCCGCCTACGCGGACGTATTCCACGGAGGCGACCGGTACGAAGCCCTGAAAGCCGCCGGGGCCCACGTTCAGCGTCCGTTGTGGGCATCTACCGGCGTCAAGAACCCGGACTATCCCGACACCCTCTACGTCACCGAACTCGTCGCCCCCAACACCGTCAACACCATGCCGGAGAAGACCATGGACGCGGTCGCCGACCACGGCGTCATCACCGGGGACACGATCACCGGCCGCGGTGCGGAGTCCCAGGAGGTCTTCGACCGGGTTTCCGCGGTCGGCATCGACCTGGCCGACGTGTTCACGGTGCTCGAAGACGAAGGTGTCGAGAAGTTTGAGAAGTCCTGGCAGGAGCTGTTGGACGCGACCCAGAGCCAACTCGACAGCGCCAAGGGATGATTGACGAGCGATGACCGAATCATGGCGTAACCCTCTGCGGGACAAACGCGACAAGCGCATGCCCCGTATCGCCGGGCCGTGCGGTGTGGTGATCTTCGGCGTGACGGGTGACCTCGCCCGAAAGAAGCTGATGCCGGCGATCTACGACCTGGCCAACCGGGGACTGCTGCCACCGACCTTCGCGCTGGTGGGTTTTGCGCGGCGGGATTGGGTGGACGAGGACTTTGGTCAGATCGTCTATGACGCGGTGAAGCAGCATGCGCGGACCCCCTTCCGCCAGGAGGTATGGGACAGACTCGCCGAAGGGATCCGGTTCGTCCAAGGCACGTTCGACGATGACGAGGCTTTCGGCCGCTTGTCGGAGACGCTGGAGAAACTGGACGCCGAACGTGGCACCGGCGGCAATCATGCCTTCTACCTGTCGATTCCGCCGAAGGCGTTTCCCGTGGTCTGCGAGCAGCTGCAGAAGTCGGGCCTGGCCCGCCAGCACGAGGGGCGCTGGAGCCGAGTGGTCATCGAGAAGCCGTTCGGCCATGACCTGGACAGTGCCCGCGAGCTCAACAAGGTGGTCAACCGCGTCTTTCCCGAGGACTCGGTGTTCCGCATCGATCACTACCTCGGCAAAGAAACCGTACAGAACATTCTGGCTTTGCGGTTCGCCAACGAACTCTACGAACCCATCTGGAACGCGCACTACGTCGACCACGTGCAGATCACGATGGCCGAGGACATCGGGTTGGGCGGCAGAGCGGGCTACTACGACGGAATCGGTGCGGCGCGGGATGTCATCCAGAACCATCTGATCCAACTACTGGCCCTGACCGCGATGGAGGAACCGGTCAGCTTCAACCCGCACGAGTTGCAGGCCGAGAAGATCAAAGTGCTTTCAGCGACCCGACCGATGCAGCCGTTGGACCTGACCACCGCACGCGGTCAGTACGCGGCGGGCTGGCAGGGCAGCGAGAAGGTTCTCGGATTGCTCGAAGAGGGCGGCTTCTCCACGGACTCCTGTACCGAGACATTCGCTGCCATCACTCTCGAAGTCGATACCCGCCGCTGGGCGGGTGTGCCGTTCTTCCTGCGCACCGGAAAGCGGCTGGCACGCCGCGTGACCGAAGTGGCCCTGGTGTTCAAGAAGGCACCCCACCTTCCGTTCGACAGCACGATGACCGAGGAACTCGGCAAGAACGCGCTGGTGCTGCGGATCCAGCCGGATGAAGGAATCACCACCCGGTTCGGCTCCAAGGTGCCTGGCAGCGCGATGGAGGTCCGCGATGTCAGCATGGACTTCTCCTACGGCTCGGCCTTCGCCGAGGAGTCCCCGGAAGCCTACGAGCGTCTGATCCTGGATGTGCTACTCGGTGAGCCCTCGTTGTTTCCGGTCAATGCCGAGGTCGAATTATCCTGGGAGATACTGGATCCGATCCTGGAGAACTGGCAACGGATCAACGAGGAGTCAGTCGGCCCCGAGCCGTACGAAGCCGGCACCTGGGGCCCGCGGTCGGCGGACGACATGGTGCACCGGTTGCAGCGGGAATGGAGACGGCCGTAATGATCGTCGAGCTTTCGGATACCACCACGATCGCCATCAACAAGAAGATCGACGGGCTTCGCGAAGAGGGCGGGGCGGTCACCCTCGGCCGGGTGTTGACGCTGTTGATCGCGCCCGACTGCGAAGGCACTCTCGAAGCGGCGATCAAGGCGGCGAACCTCGCCAGCCGCGAGCACCCCTGCCGGGTGATCGTCGTGCTGACCGGTGATCGCACAGCGTCGAAATCCCGGCTGGACGCCGAGATTCGGGTTGGCCACGACGCCGGGTCGGGCGAGGTGGTGGTGCTGCGCCTACACGGCGAACTTGCCGATCACGCGGCCAGCGTGGTGCTGCCATTCCTGCTGCCCGACACTCCGGTGGTCGCGTGGTGGCCCGCTGCGGCCCCCGCGGTGCCCGCCCAGGATCCGTTGGGCCGACTAGCGATTCGGCGAATCACCGACGCGACCAGGGCGCCGGACCCGCTGGCTGCACTCCGGGACCGCCTGCCGGGCTACGCCGCGGGCGACACCGACATAGCGTGGAGTCGCATCACCTACTGGCGGGCTCTGCTGGCATCGGCGATCGACCAGTCACCCCATGAACCGATCAAGTCGGCGGTGGTGTCCGGCCTGCAAGCCGAACCCGCACTCGATATCTTGGCCGGTTGGCTGGCAAGCAGGATCGAGGGAACCGTGACGCGTGTGGTCGGCACGCTGAAGGTCGAGTTGCGCAGGGACGGCGAGACGGTCACCTTAAGCCGCCCACAGGAGGGATTGACTGCGACGCTGAGTCGAACGTCGCGTCCGGTGGCTCTGATTCCACTGGCACGCCGCGATGTTCCGGAGTGCCTTGCCGAGGAGTTGCGCCGGCTCGACGCTGACGAGATCTACCACGAGGCGCTGGAAGGGATCGCAAAGGTGGTGTATCGATGACACCGATCATCGAAACATACGCCGATACTGCGGCTTTGGTAACCGCCGCCGGAGACCGCATGGTGGGGGCCATCGCTGACGCCATCGCCGAACGCGGTCAGGCGACGGTGGTGCTGACCGGTGGTGGTACCGGTATCGGGCTGCTCAAGCGGGTCGGTGAGCGCAGCACCGAGATCGACTGGGAGAGAGTCCACGTGTACTGGGGCGACGAGCGGTTCGTGCCCGCCGACGACGCCGAGCGCAACGACAGGCAGGCGCGCGAGGCACTACTGGACCATGTCGACATCCCCGAGGTCAATGTGCACGCGATGCCCGCCAGCGACGGTGAGTTCGGTGACGACCTCGACGCGGCCGCGAACTGGTACGCCCAGCTGCTGGCTGCCACGGACGACGCGCCCGAGCCGGAGTTCGACGTCCACCTTCTCGGCATGGGCGGCGAGGGCCACATCAACTCGTTGTTCCCGCACACGCCGGCCGTTCGCGAGGGGGGCCGAATGGTGGTCGGGGTAACCAACTCCCCCAAACCACCGCCGCGAAGAATAACGTTGACGCTGAGTGCGGTTCGGCGGGCCCGGGAAGTGTGGCTGGTGGTTTCCGGAACGGCCAAGGCGCACGCGGTGGCCGCGGCCGTCGCGGGCGCGGACCCAGACGACGTCCCCGCAGCGGGCGCGGTGGGCCGAGAGGCCACCGTATGGTTACTCGATGAGGACGCCGCAGCCGAGCTTCCGCGGAGCAGGACGCGACACTGATTCCACGGGCCGTGCGGCCGCTCAGCGAGCAGTCGGCGCCGGTGGCTCGCCCCGGCCCCAGCGCCTCAGGTAGGCCAACCTGGCGCTGGCGTCGCGGGAAACACGGACCATCATGGCCCGCTCGCGCTTCACCACCGCGTTCATGGTGAGCGCCATCAACAGCACAATGACGGCGCCGATAGCGGTCATGGCCCATGGCATTAACAACAGATCGTGAAACTGGATTGCATTCATGTTTTATCTTCGTAGCCGCGCCCGGGTTGGATGGCGCCAAAAAATGACGTTCGTCGGCACGGGCGAACACATCCGGCTCACCGCCAGCACACGTCATACTGGCCGATATGGCAGACAAAGTCGGTAGAACAACCCGCACCGGCGGCGAACGGATCCGGAAGCTCGCGCAGGCGGCCCTCAACGCCGATGTGACCGTCGGGCAGGTCGACACCCTTCTTGAGGGCCTGAGCGAGACGCTGACCGACCTCAACAGCTCGACGGCCAACCTCGACGCTACCCTCGAACGGTTCAACGACACCATCAGCAGCATCAACGAGTTGGCGCCGGTCCTGCACGGAGTGGTGGACCGGATGGAGGGGATTGTCGTTCGCGTCGAGCGGATCGTCGGCATCGGGGAGTCGGTGATATCCCCGTTGACCGCCACCGACCATGCGATTCGGGGCGCGGTCAGCAGGTTACGCCAAACTACCGGGTTGTAGCGCCGGCCCGCCCGTCGAACGACGCTATCCGCTATTGCGCAGCGCGGTCGCCAATCCGCTCATGGTCAGCAGGATTCCACGCTGTACGAGTTCGTCGTCATCGCCGGAGCGGTAGCGGCGCAGCAGCTCCACCTGCAGATGGTTCAGCGGCTCCAGGTACGGAAACCGGTTGAACACCGACCTGGCCAAAGCGGGGTTGTCGGCCAGCAGATCGTCGTGTCCGGTAATCAGCTTGTGCATGCGAATGGTGCGGTCGTGCTCGGCGGCGATCTTGTGGAACACCCGCGTGCGCAGCGCCTCGTCCTCGACCAGTTCGGCGTAATGCGCCGCCAGACCCAGGTCGGACTTGGCCAGCACCTGCGCCATATTCGACAACACCGTCGAAAAGAACGGCCACCGACGGTAGAGGTCCTGGAGCACTTCCAGCCGGGACTCCCCGTCCTCGGCGCCGTCGGCGATCCATTCTTCGAACGCCGTGCCGGTGCCGTACCAGCCCGGCAGCATCACCCGCGACTGGCTCCACGCCAGCACCCACGGGATCGCCCGCAGATCGGAGATGGCGGTCGTCGGCTTGCGCGAGGTCGGGCGGCTGCCGATGTTGAGCGCGCCGATCTCGCTGACCGGCGTCGATTGCTTGAAGTATTCGACGAACCCCGGCGTGTCATGGACTAGTTCCGCATATGCCCGCTGTGCCCGCGCGGCCAACTCGTCGAGGACCTCATATGCCCTGCCGGACAACTCCCCCAGACCCTCGGTGTCCAACAGCGTCGCCTCCAGCGTCGCGGCCAGCAGCGTCTCCAGGTTGCGCTGCGCAATTCGCGGCTCGGCGTACTTCGCCGCGATGACTTCGCCCTGCTCGGTGATCCGCAGCGATCCACGCACCGCGCCGGGTGGCTGCGCGAGGATAGCCTGATAGCTCGGGCCGCCACCACGCCCTACCGTGCCCCCGCGGCCGTGGAACAGTCTGAGCCGGATGCCGGTTTTGCGGGCCGACTCGACCAGGTCGAGTTCCGCACGGTACAGCGCCCAGTTCGCGGCGAGGTATCCACCGTCCTTGTTTGAATCCGAATAGCCGAGCATGACCTCCTGGCTGTCCCCGCGCGCGCTCACGACGGCACGGTAAAGCGGCAGGTCGAGCGCCTCCTCCAGGATCGTCGACCCCCGCTGAAGGTCGTCGATGGTCTCGAACAACGGAACCACCCCAACTGGCGCATAGAGATGTTCAGCGGAGGCGTCCAGCAATCCGGCCTCTTTGAGTAGCAGCGCCGCTTCCAGCATGTCCGAGACCGACTGGCACATCGAGATGATGTAGTTCGGTACCGCCTGAGGCCCGAAGACGTGGACGGCCCGCGCCGCCGCGGCGATGATGTCCAGCTCTTTGCGGGCCAGCTCGGAGAGATCGGCATCCGGGGATGTCAGGGGCCGACGGGTGGCCAGCTCACCGGCCAGCAACGTGACGCGTTCCGGTTCGCTCAGCGATGGGTAGTCGACGTGCACCCCGGCCCACGCCAGCAGCTCGGCAACCACCTCTTCATGTACGTCAGAGTTCTGCCGCAGGTCGAGACCCGACAGATGGAAACCGAAGACGCGCACCGCCTCCCGCAATCTGGCCAGGCGGTCGTCGGCCAGCACCGCACTCCCGTGAGCACGAAGCGAGCCGTCGACGGTGTCGAGGTCGGCCAACAGCTCAGCCGGGGTCACATAGGGCGACAGGCCGAGGTCGAGTTGATGCTCGGGCTGCCGGTCAAGAACCCGTTGAGCAGTGGCGGTCAGCCGAGCGTGGATTACCCGCAGCGCTCGGCGATAGGGCTCGTCGGCACGAGCCGGTTCGTGGCACGCTTCGGCGAGTGCCGCCACGTCGTCGCTGACGTGCACCAGCCGCAACGACATCGACAACTCCTCCTCCAGCGCGGTGAGCTCGACGAAGTAGTACGCGAATGCGGTGTATGCGGCGCGCCCGGTCGCCAGCCTGATGACGTCGGCGGTCACATTGGGGTTGCCGTCACGGTCGCCGCCGATCCACGATCCCGGGCGCAGGATCGGCTCCTCCAACAGCCCCGCGCCCGGCCACCGGACCTGCAGGGCTGCCCGGACCTCGGCGTTGACGTGCGGTATCACCTCAAAGAACGCCGCCGGGTAATACCGCAGACCCGTCTCGATCTCGTCCTGGATCTTTAATCGGGACAGCCGGATCAACGCGGTCTGCCACAACGTGAGGATGTGGCGACGCAACTCCTGCTCGATGGCACGACCGTCCTCGGTCTTCTGCTGACCGTGTAACCGCAGGCGCATCAACTCGGTGATGCGGTGCTGGGTGTCGAAGACCGTTCGGCGTCGTGTTTCGGTGGGATGTGCGGTGATCACCGGAGATACCAGCGCACCGACGAGGGCGTCGGCGACGGTGTCCGAATCGAGTTCGGCTGCGTCGAGTTTCAGATACGTGGCGGCGAGGCTGCTGTCCTGAGGGGGTTCGCCGGCGGCTTCGTGAACGGCTCGGCGACGTTCTCGATGGATGTCCTCGGCGACATTTGCCAGCAATGCGAAGTGGGTGAACGCGCGAATCACCGGGATGGCCTGATGGATATCGATCCCGTCGAACAAAGTCGCCAGTTCGGCGCGGTCGATCTCCGAACGGCGCACCCGAAACGACTCGACTCGCGCGCGTTCGACCAGGTCGAACACCACGTCCCCGTTTTGTTCGCGCACCGTCTCGCCCAGGATGGCGCCGAGCAGGCGGATATCCTCGCGCATCGGTTCGGTAGCCTCTCGGCCCACCCGGGTGCGGTGCACCGCCCCGATCGGTTCCAGGGTGCTGTCGGCGGTGTCCGCTGCTCGGGCCATCGCTCGATTATCAGACCTGCCGGCCCCGAATGCAGAACGGGGCGCTCACCTGGGGAAGCCGGACGAGTTCACGCGGTTGGGCGACGACCTCGGCCACGGTCTACGAGGGACGGTGGTTCCCGCAGGTCAACCGTACTTGATGGACAGCGCCATCCCGGCGATGGACACCACCCAGATGCCAGTGACGAACAATGTCAATCGGTCCAGGTTCTTCTCGACCACCGTAGAACCGGACAAGCTGGACTGCACGCCACCGCCGAACAGGCTGGACAGACCGCCACCCTTGGCACGATGCAGCAACACCAGGAGCACGATCAGCACGCTGGTCACGACCAGGGTGATCTGCAGGGCCAATTGCATGGCCGCCAGACTACAGGTTGTGCCTGGTCGCGCTCAGGGGAGGGGGCCGCCCGCGGCGATCGCCGACAGCGTGGCGAACTGCTCCCCGTCCAGCGACGCTCCACCTACCAGAGCGCCGTCGACATCGGCCTGACCGACGATTTCTCCGACGTTCTTGGCATTGACCGAGCCGCCGTAGAGGACTCGGACGCCATCGGCGAGTTCAGCGGACGCCAGCGCTGCCAATTCCTTGCGGATGGCGGCGCAGACCTCCTGCGCATCGGCAGCACTGGCGACGCGGCCGGTACCGATCGCCCAGACCGGTTCATAGGCGATGACCGATTGACCGATCTGTTCGGCCGACAGACCTGCCAATGAGCCGCGCAGCTGGTTGACGTTGTGCTCGACGTGGTTGCCCGCCTCGCGGACATCGAGATGCTCGCCGATGCAGATGATCGGGATCAACCCGTGCCGGAACGCGGCGAGAGCCTTCGCGGCGACCAACGCGTCGTCCTCGGCGTGGTAGGTGCGCCGCTCGGAATGCCCCACCACGACGAATGTACAACCGAGCTTTGCCAGGAAAGCGCCGCTGATCTCGCCGGTGTAGGCACCCGAGTCGTGCCGAGAGACATCTTGCGCTCCATAGGTCAGCCGCAGTTTGTCGCCGTCGACGAGCGACTGCACGCTCCGCAGATCGGTGAACGGCGGGATCACCGTGACGTCCACCTTGTCGAAGTACTTGTCCGGCAACGAGAAAGCGATCTTCTGCGCTAACGCGATCGCCTCGAAATGGTTGAGGTTCATTTTCCAGTTGCCGGCGATCAGCGGTTTGCGCGACACAAAGGTCTCCTAGGTCCGAAGGTCAGGATTGCTCTAATACTTGAATACCGGGCAACTCAGCGCCTTCAAGGTATTCCAGCGACGCACCGCCCCCCGTGGATATGTGCGAAAAGCCGTCCTCCGGCAGGCCCAGCTGACGGACGGCGGCCGCCGAGTCACCGCCGCCCACGACGCTGAACGCGCCCTTGGCGGTGGCCGCGGCGATGGCTTCGGCCACCCCTTTGGTACCGGCCGCGAATGCCGGGAACTCGAAAACCCCCATCGGACCGTTCCAGAAGATCGTCTTGGCGTTGGACAGCAGCGCAGTGAACCTCTTCACCGACTCCGGTCCGATGTCCAGGCCCATCTTGCCGTCGGGGATCTGATCGGCGGTCACCACCGTGGCCGGTGAATCGGCCGAGAACTTGTCCGCCACCACGATGTCCACCGGGAGATGCAGTACGTCACCGTAGGTGTCCAGCAGCTTGCGGCAGATCTCGACCATCCCCTCTTCGAGCAGTGAGTCGCCGACTGCAAATCCCTGTGCGGCAAGGAATGTGAAACACATTCCACCGCCGATCACGAGGCTGTCGGCCTTGGTCGCCAGGGTCTCTATCACCGCCAGCTTGTCGGACACCTTCGATCCGCCCAGCACCACCGCGTAGGGCCGCTCACCGGCGGCGGTCAGCTGTTGCAGAACCTTGACCTCCGTCGCCACCAGCGTGCCCGCGTAGTGCGGCAGCAGTCCGGCGATGTCGTACACCGAGGCCTGCTTTCGATGCACCACGCCGAAACCGTCCGAGACGAAAGCACCGGGCGTGCCGTCCGGTGCCCGCACCAGCTCGCTGAGAGCCTGGGCCAACGAAATGCGCTCGGCGTCGTCCTTGCTGGTCTCCCGGGCGTCGAACCGGATGTTCTCCAAGAGCAGGACGTCGCCCTCGGTCAGGCCCTCGGCTCGGGCCAAGGCGTCCGATCCCACCGGGGAACCATCGGGGCCCCCGGCCAGCTGGACGTGGCGGCCCAGCTTCTCGCCCAGTGCCGTGGCAACCGGGGCGAGGGAGAGCTTCGGGTCCGGCGCACCCTTGGGCCTGCCCAGATGGGCCGCGACAACAACTTTGGCGCCGGCGTCACTGAGCGCCTTCAATGTGGGAACCGAGGCGATGATCCTGCCTGAGTCGGCGATGTCGCCATCGTCGTCGAGCGGAACGTTCAAGTCGGAGCGCACCAGCACGCCCCGCCCCGCCACCCCCTCGGACAGGAGGTCATCGAGTGACTTGATAGAAGGCAGTGACTTGCTGGAAGACGAGGCCATCTGACTTACAACGACTTGCCGACCAGGTCGACCAGGTCGACCAGGCGGTTGGAGTAGCCCCACTCGTTGTCGTACCAGGAGACGACCTTGGCCTGGTTGTCGATCACCTTCGTCAGCCCGGAATCGAAGATCGAGCTGTGCGGGTCGGTGACGATGTCGCTGGACACGATCGGGGCGTCGTAATACTTCAGGATGCCCTTGAGCTTGCCCTCGGCAGCGGCTCTCATTGCCGCATTGATCTCGTCCGCAGTGGCGGACTTGGCCAGCTCCGCGGTGAGGTCGGTGACCGAGCCGGTGGGGATCGGCACCCGCAGCGCGTAGCCGTCCAGCTTGCCCTGCAACTCGGGCATCACCAGGCCGATGGCCTTGGCGGCACCGGTGGAGGTCGGCACAATGTTCACTGCGGCGGCCCGGGCCCGGCGCATGTCTCTGTGCGGGCCGTCCTGCAGGTTCTGGTCCCCGGTGTAGGCGTGGATCGTGGTCATCAGACCCCGGACGATGCCGAACTCGTCGTGGAGGACCTTGGCCAGCGGCCCCAGGCAGTTCGTGGTGCACGAGGCATTGGAGATGACGTTCTGGCTGCCGTCGTACTTGTCGTCGTTGACTCCGAGAACAATGGTGATGTCCTCGTCCTTTGCCGGCGCGGAGATGATCACCTTCTTGGCGCCTGCCTCGAGGTGTCCCCTCGCGCGCGCGTCATTGAAGATGCCGGTGGACTCGACGACGATGTCAACGCCGAGGTCGCCCCACGGCAGGGCGGCCGGACCCTCCTTGACCTCGAGCGCCTTGATCTTGTTCTTGCCCACAACGATCGTATCGTCGCCTTCCAGGCTGACCTGCTGCGGAAGCCGGCCCAGGATCGAATCGAACTTGAGGAGGTGCGCCAGGGCGACGTTGTCGGTGAGGTCGTTGACAGCCACGATCTCGATGTCGGTGTTCTTGCCTTCGGCCTTCTGCGCATCCAGCGCGCGGAAGAAGTTGCGTCCGATACGGCCGAAGCCGTTGACGCCTACCCTTATCGTCACGTCTGTCTCCTCTGCATCTCTGTGTCGTCAACTGCCGTGTATTCAACTACGCCGTGCGGTCGCTGAGGTCTTCGGCGCCCAGCCTAGTGGTTGTCCATCTCGGTGTACGCGGCCCGGCCCCACCGGCGCTAGAGCGCCCTCAAGCTCTGGTCGATATACGGAGTGCCCAGCCATTTGCGGCGGATCCGTTGCAACGCTCCGGCCTCCTCCGCCTCGGCCTGGGCGACCCGCAGCCGGCCGGCCAGCGCCTGGTCACCCGGCGCCACCGCGATCGCGATCTCTTCCACCGTGAGTCCACGCTGCACCACCTGGACACCGGGGCTGATCTTCTGCGCGTCCTTCACAAGATGGACCAGCGCCGGCGCCAGCATCACCACGGCATCGCACTCGCCGGTACCGAGGTCGCCGATCATCGAGCCGACGGCGCCGTAGCCGTAGGCGCGCACGCTCGCGGCCCTCCCCTCGGCGACAAGACTCTCGGCGACCGGCCCGCCGGTGCCACCGCTGCGCACACCGACGGTCAAACCGTGCAGGTCGTCGATCGAACGCACTCGCGGGTGCCGGGCCGTGTCCACGGCGAGTGCCTGCCCTGAGATGAGGTAGGGGGAAAGAAACTCCGCTGTGCGTTCGCGGCCCGGCGTGACGGTCGTGCCCGCCGCGATGCAGTCGTAGTCACCGGCTTCCAAACGGTCGAAGATACCGTCGAATTCCGCCCCGTCATAGGCGACGAACTCGACGGACTCGCCAAGAGATCTGCCGAGTTCTGTCATCAGCTCGATATCGAGACCGGTGTCGCCCGGCATCGCGTTGAAGGGTGGGTTCGGGTAGGCCACCCCGACTCGCACGATCAGGCGTCTTCCAGTAGATCCGGCGTCACGGCCGATTCCGTGTCGGGAACACCGTCCTGTTTCGCTTTGCGGTCGGCCATCGAAAGCAGGCGTCGGATACGTCCTGCCACAGCGTCTTTCGTCATGGGTGGATCGGCCAACCGGCCGAGCTCCTCGAGCGACGCCTGCCGGTGGGCGACGCGCAGGCTACCCGCGGCAGCGAGATGATCGGGCACCGAGTCGCCGAGTATCGCCAGCGCGCGTTCCACTCGGGCCGCGGCGGCCACTGCCGCCCGCGCCGACCGGCGCAGGTTGGCGTCGTCGAAGTTGGCCAACCGGTTCGCGGTGGCCCGGACCTCGCGACGCATGCGCCGCTCCTCCCAGGTCAGCCGGGTGTCCTGAGCGCCCATTCGGGTCAGCAGCGCACCGATCGCCTCACCGTCGCGGACCACGACTCGGTCGCTGCCGCGTACCTCGCGAGACTTCGCGCTGACACCGAGGCGGCGAGCCGCGCCGACCAGCGCCAACGCGGCCTCAGGCCCGGGGCAGCTGACTTCCAGCGCTGACGACCGCCCCGGTTCGGTGAGCGACCCGTGCGCCAAAAACGCTCCCCGCCAGGCGGCCTCGGAGTCTGCGACGCTGCCACCGACCACGTGCGCAGGCAGGCCGCGCACCGGGCGTCCACGCAGGTCGAGCAGGCCGGTCTGGCGGGCCAGCGCCTCACCGTCGTTGGCGACTCGCACGAGGTACCGCGCGCTCTTGCGGATACCGCTCGCGGACAGCACGTGGACCACCGCGTTGTAGCCGTACAGATCGTGGATGTCCTTGCGCAGCCGGCGCGCGATGATGCCCAGATCCACCTCGGCTTCGATCACCACCCGCCCGGACACAATGTGCAGACCGCCGGCGAAACGCAACAGGGAGGCCACCTCGGCACGGCGTGCGCTCACCGAATTGACCACCAGCCGGCTGAGCTCATCCTTGACCTCGGCTGTCATCGCCACGAGTCGTCACCTTTCGGTCCGTTCACTGTCGGTGCGGGCTCAGTCGGCGGTATCGGCGTCGCCGTGAGGGTGCCGGCCGACACTGCCCCACGCCTTCCCGCCCCTTCCAGCGCCGTGGCCAACCTCGCCGGGTCATGTAAAGGTGTACCAGGTCTGGAAACCTCAACAAATTCAACGTCAGCATTGAGGATCTTGGCGGTCCGACGCAGCTGGTCCCGCTCCCGGTCGCTGGGCACACTGCTCGCATCGACGATGATGTCGTGCACGTTGAAGTCCGGCGCATGCTGCGCCAGCACGTGGATATGGCGCTCCACGGAGAAACCCGCCGTCTCCCCCGGCTCAGCCACCAGGTTGAGCACCAGCGCGCGGCGCGCGGCAGTAGTCCGTAGTGCCGCCGCCAGCTCCGGTACCAGAAGGTGCGGGATCACGCTGGTGAACCACGAACCCGGCCCGAGCACCACGAGGTCAGCCTGCATGATCGCCTCGACCGCCTGCCTGGTCGCGGGAGGATCGTTGGGCAGTAGCCGCACTCGGCGCACCTTGCCCACAGTGGTCGCGATCGCCACCTGACCGCGGATCGCGCGACTCACCCGGGGGTCGCTCTCCAGACCCACCACATCGGCCTCGATGCAGAGTCCGGTCGGGCTCATCGGCAGTACCCGGCCCATGACGCCCAGCACTCGGCCCAGTTCGTCGAGTGCGGCCACCGGGTCGACGAGCAGCTCGTTGAGTCCGGCCAAGATCAGGTTGCCGATCGGGTGACCCGCCAGGGCGCCGCTGCCACCGAACCGATGCTGGATGATCGTCGCCCACAACCTGCCCTGCGGGCTGTCGGAAGCCAACGCCGCCAACGCCATTCGAAGATCCCCTGGCGGTATCACATCCAATTCGGCACGAAGTCGGCCAGACGAACCACCATCGTCGGCGACCGTGACGATCGCGGTGACATGTGGCGTGATCCGGCGTGCCGCCGACAGCGTGGCATACAGCCCGTGACCACCGCCGAGCGCGACAATGCGTAGGCTCATTCGCGGCCCAGATCCCGGTGCAACACCCGCACCGTCAACGATGCGCCGCTGCTCAGACGGTCGGCCAGCGCTTCAGCCATCGCCACGCTGCGATGCTTTCCGCCGGTGCACCCCATGGCGACGGTCATGTATCGCTTCCCCTCCCGCCGGTACCCGTCGATCACGACGCCCAGCAGCCGATGGTACGAGTCGAGGAACTCGACGGCTCCGGGTTGGCCGAGCACATAGTCACGCACCTCGGGATGCTGCCCGCTGTGCGGGCGCAGATTGTCGACCCAGTGCGGGTTGGGCAGAAACCGGACGTCCATCACGATGTCGGCGTCCATCGGCAGGCCATACTTATACCCGAAGGACTCCACCGTGACGTTGGTGTGGGCGACGGTCTCACCGCCGAAGGCGCGTTCGATGCTCTCCCGCAACGCGGCAACCGAGAGCGCCGACGTATCGATCATCAGATCGGCAGAGGCCCGCACCGGTTCCAGGATCGCCCGTTCCGCGGCGATGCCCTCGGCCAGAGTCTGGTTGCCCTGCAACGGATGACTCCGCCGGTTCTGTTCGTAGCGGCGCACCAGTATTTCGTCGGAAGCCTCCAGAAACAGCACCCGCGGGGTGATGTTGCGGGTTGCCAGCTCGTTGCGCACCCAGTTCAGATCACCGGTGAAGCCCCGCGAACGGACGTCCATCACGACCGCGAGTTGGGTGATCCGCGAACCCGCGGCAAGCCCCAGTTCGACCATTCGGGCGATCAGCTCGGGCGGCAGGTTGTCGGCGACGTACCAGCCGAGATCTTCGAGCACCTTGGCCGCGGTGCCCCGGCCTGCCCCGGACAGGCCCGTGACCAGCACCACGTCGATACCACCGGATTCGGGGTGCGGTTCCTTGCCGGCGACGCTGCCACCCCCATGAAGTCTGTCGTGCATTCCCTGGTCCGTCATCCCGATACCCCGCCCTGATCATTGCCGATATCCTGAGTGGCCGCTCCCGAATCAACGTCCGAGTCGACGGCAGTTGCGGGGACCGGTCCGGCCACTGCGCCACGCACGTCGGCTGCCGAGGGCCCCAGAGCTGCGACGACGGCCCGCGCCGTCGCGGCCCCGATACCCGGTACCGAAACGATCTCCTCGACGCTGGCTTGCTTCAACCTGGCCAGCGAGCCGAAGTGGGTTACCAGCGCCTTACGGCGGTGCTCGCCCAACCCGGGCACCGAATCCAGCGCTGACGCGGTCATCCGCCGGGACCGCTTGCGGCGGTGGTAGGTGATCGCGAATCGGTGGGCTTCGTCCCGCACCCGTTGCAACAGATACAGGCCATCGCTGTTGCGCGGCAGAATCACCGGTTCCTGCGCCGCCCCGTCCTGCGCGGGCATCCACACTTCTTCCAGCCGCTTGGCCAGCCCGATCACCGCGACATCTGAGATCGCCAGATCGTCCAGAACCGCGGCAGCGGCATTGACTTGGGCAGCTCCGCCGTCAACGACGAACAAGTTGGGCGGGTAGGCGAACCTGGCCGGACGAGCGCCTGCGCGAGACCCATCTGCGGGGGGTGCATCCTCGCCGGTGTAATCGGTGTCATCTAGGTGGCGCTGGAACCGCCGGCGGGTCACCTCGGCGATCGACGCGACGTCGTCAGAGCGACCGTCGCCCGCGGCGTCCCTGATCGCATAGTGCCGATAATCGGCCTTCCGCGGCAGTCCATCCTCGAACACGACCATCGATGCCACGACGTCAGTGCCCTGCACATGACTGATATCGATGCACTCGATCCGCAAGGGTGCTTCTTCCAGGCCCAACGCATCCTGGATGCTTTGGAGCGCAGAGCTCCTCGCGGTGAAATCACCTGCCCGCTTCAGCTTGTGCTGGGCCAGTGCGTCCTGCGCGTTGCGCTGGACCGTCTCGGCGAGCGCTCGCTTGTCACCCCGTTGCGGTACCCGCAGCCTCACTCGCGAACCCCGAAGCTGAGTCAGCCACGTCTCCAACTGTGCAGCGTTGTCGGGAAGCACCGGTACCAATACTTGACGCGGGACCGGGTTGGTTGTCTCGTCGCCCGCCCCGCCGAACTCGGCCTGGTCGCCGTAGAACTGGGTCAGAAACTGTTCGACTAAGTACTCCCGCGTGGATTGGCCTGGTTCACCGGACTTTTCGATGACCCACCCACGCTGTCCGCGAACCCGTCCGGCCCGGACATGGAAGACTTGGACCGCCGCTTCCAGTTCGTCGTCGGCGAAGGCGAGGACGTCGGCGTCAGTTCCGTCACCGAGAACCACCGCTTGCTTCTCCAGCGCACGACGCATCGCGGAGATATTGTCGCGCAGCCTGGCGGCCCGCTCGAAATCCAATTGCGCGGCGGCATCGTTCATCTGCTGGTCCATATCGCGGACCAGTCGGTCGGTCTTCCCGGCGAGAAAGTCGCAGAAGTCGCCGACGATGCGTCGGTGCTGCTCCGCGCTGACCCGACCGACACATGGCGCGGCACACTTGTCGATGTATCCCAGAAGGCAGGGCCGATCAATCCGATTGTGCCGCTTGAACACTCCTGCTGAGCAGGTACGGGCGGGGAATGCCCGGGTCAGCAGGTCCAGCGTTTCGCGGATCGCCCAGGCGTGCGAGTAGGGGCCGAAGTAGCGCACTCCTTTGCGACGCGGGCCCCGATAGACCATCAGCCGCGGATACTCCTCGTTGAGGGTGACCGCGAGCACCGGATAGGACTTGTCGTCGCGGTATCGGATGTTGAAACGCGGATCGAACTCCTTGATCCAGGTGTACTCGAGTTGCAGCGCCTCCACTTCGGTGTTGACAACCGTCCACTCGACCCCTGCGGCGGTCGTCACCATTTGCCGGGTGCGCGGCGCCAGCCCGGAGAGGTCGGCGAAGTAGGAGTTCAGCCGGCTGCGCAGGTTCTTGGCCTTACCGACGTAGATGACCCGGCCGTACGGGTCGCGGAATCGGTACACGCCCGGTTCGGCGGGTATCGAGCCCGGGGCGGGTCGGTACGTCGCGGGATCGGGCACGGACCCAGGTTACTGCGGGGGCGGCGGTGTGACGTCGGCCTGATAGCGCCGCAGCGCTGCCCGAACCTGGTCCATCGACTCGACGGCGCGACCCTTGTCCACGGCCTGGATGGCCATCACCGCGATGTACTCGTCGTCGGGCAGGTCCAGCCGCGCCCAGCGCGCTCCCGGGTGAAACGACACCCCGACAACCTGACTCCAGGGAAACAGCTTGTAACCGAAAAGGTTTCGCACGGCAACCCCCGGCGGCCCGACCCGCAGCCGCGGACGCGCCAATAGGCACACAAAGATCGCGATGACCGCTCCCACCGAGGCAATGGCCACCTGATCGGCGGTGCGGAAGATCACTCCGGTGGAGGACGCGTTGAGCGTCAGGCCGACGCCGACGTGCGCTGCCAGGATCAGCACCGCCACGCCGTAGGCGAAAATCGGTGTCAGGTGGGGCCTGACCTGCACATCCCAGGTTTCCCCGTCGCTCCGGGTCATGAGCCCAGCCGGCGCAGCGTGAGCGCCGTCGACATCGCCGCCGCTGCCGCCTGAGCGCCCTTGTCCTCAGCCGACGTCGGTAGCCCCGCCCGGTCCAGCGCCTGATGTTCGGTATTGGTGGTGAGCACGCCGTTCGCGACGGGCGTCGAGGTATCCAGCGACACCCGTGTGAGCCCTTGCGTGACCGCGTCACAGACGTAGTCAAAATGCGGCGTCTCCCCGCGGATCACCACTCCCAGGGCCACCACGGCGTCGTGGTTCGCTGCCAGGGCCTGCGCCACAACCGGGATTTCGATGGCCCCCAGAACCCGCACAACCGTCGGGGCCGGGATTCCGGCTTCCGCGGCAGTCCTGCTGGCACCCGCGAGCAGCGCATCGCAGATGGTCTGGTGCCACGTGCTGGCCACGATGGCCAGCGAGAGGCCGGCGGCGTCGATTGCGGGCAACTCGGGTACCCCGGCAGCGGGACTCATACCGCACCACCGAACTCTCCGGGCAGCGGCTCATCGAAGTCTTCGAGGCCGACGAGGTCGTGCCCCATGCGGTCACGCTTGGTCATCAGGTACCGGATGTTCTCGGCGTTCACGCGCACGGGCAGGGGAACGCGTTCGATGATGTGCAGCCCGTATCCGTCCAGGCCGACCCGCTTCGCCGGGTTGTTGGTCAATAGCCGCATCGAGCGCACCCCGAGGTCGACGAGAATTTGTGCGCCGATCCCGTAGTCACGGGCATCCGCCGGCAGCCCCAGCTTGAGGTTGGCGTCGACGGTGTCA
>JAHZJB010000085.1 GCA_022601135.1 Actinomycetes bacterium
GCGAAGGCTGCCGTCGAGGAGGGCATCGTCGCCGGTGGTGGCGTGACTCTGCTGCAGTCGGCTCCGTCGCTGGATGAGCTGAAACTGACGGGCGACGAGGCCACTGGCGCCAACATCGTCCGGGTCTCGCTGTCGGCCCCGCTCAAGCAGATCGCCTTCAACGGCGGCCTGGAGCCGGGTGTCGTGGCGGAGAAGGTGTCCAACCTTCCTGCGGGTCACGGCCTGAACGCCGCGACCGGTGAGTACGAGGACCTGCTCAAGGCCGGCGTCGCCGACCCGGTGAAGGTCACCCGCTCTGCGTTGCAGAACGCGGCGTCCATCGCGGCACTGTTCCTCACCACCGAGGCCGTCGTGGCCGACAAGCCGGAGAAGGCCGCACCACCCATGGGTGGCGGCGACCCGACCGGCGGCATGGGCGGCATGGATTTCTAGAAGTTGCCCTACCGAACAGGGAAAAGCCCGGCTCGTTTCCGAGCCGGGCTTTTTCATTGTGCTCGAGGGTGGGGCTGGTGGATCTCCCCAGTGCCAAATCGATCCACAAGCCCCACGGCCGCAGGCGCTTAGCCCCCGGAGGCCGTCAGCCGCGCGGCTGAGCATGCCGGTATGGATGACGTCCCGTTCAGAGGCAGCGATGCCATTCGCCGTGCCGAGCTCACCCGCAATGACCTTCGCCGCCGCTACCGCGCTGTGTACCGCGACGTGTACATCGGCAGGGATGCGACGCTGACTGCGCGAACGCGCGCCAGCGCTGCGTGGCTGGCCACCGGTCGACCGCTGGCGGGGGTGTCGGCTGCGGCGGTCTTCGGCACTCGCTGGCTCAGCGCGAAGGCCCCCGCCGAGATCGTCCGTCCCGACCGGCACGCTCCGGTCGGTATCGTCGCGCATTCGTGGCGACTCAACCCCGGTGATGTCTGTGTCGCAGCACGGATGTCGGTAACCACGCCCGCGCGAACCGCATTCGACATCGGAAGGACGCGGACGCATGCGGTTGCGGTGCCGCTCCTGGATGCGTTGATGAATGCCACCGGCCTTCAGTCGGAGGAGGTCTCCGCATTGGCGGCTGCGCGCCCGGGCGCGCGCGGGGTCAACCTGCTGCGCACGGCCCTCGCTATGGTCGATGGCGGCGCGGAGTCCCCGCAGGAGTCGCGGCTGCGGATGGTGCTCGTTGCCGCCGGACTGCCGAAGCCGCAGACGCAGATCGAGTTTCCAGATCTGCGCATTCGGGTGGACATGGGATGGCGTCGCTGGAGGGTTGCCGTCGAGTACGACGGAATTCAGCACTGGGAAGACCCCGCGCAGCGGTCCTGGGATATCGAACGACTGGCGAGGTTGGAGGCAGCGGGCTGGGCGGTAGTGAGGGTCAGTGCACAGATGTTGGCCCGTCACCCGGACGTGGTCATCGAGCGGGTGCGTGAGAAGCTGCGCGCCGCAGGCTGCTCGGTGTAGCGAGCGTGGGGGCAGTGGCTCGATTCCGGCGCATCAGCCGACACGAGGCCCACGGTCGCCCCGGACGTTCACGCCACCGGGGCGGGCTGACGACCCCTGATGAGCTTGCCGGGCCGGGCCTCGGTGGGTATTCCGTGCTCGGCGATCACCACGCCGGAGACGATCGTGGCGACATAGCCGTCGGCGGCCTGGTCGAGTCGGCGCCCGCCCGCCGGTAGGTCGGTGGTGACGACGGGCTTGTGCAACCGCAGCGCCGCGGGGTCGATGACATTCACATCTGCTTTGTATCCGACCGAGATGCGGCCGCGATCGGCCAGTCCGGCCACCCGTGCCGGGGTGGACGTCAGCTCGCGCACCGCTTCGGCAACCGACAATCGGCCAGCGGGCCTGTCGCGTACCCAGTGGGTCAACATGTAGGTCGGGAATGACGCATCGCAGATCATCCCGTAGTGCGCGCCGCCGTCGCCGAGCCCCAGCACGACATCGTCGCGGCGGATCAATTCGGCCACGGTGTCCAGTGTTCCGTCGCGGAAGTTCGCCAGCGTGACCAGCAGCATCGCATGGCCGTTCTCATCGAGCAGACGATCGTAGGCCTCCTCCGGCGGGCTCACCCCTCGTGCCCGCGCTTGGGCGCCGATGGAGTCCGAGGGCGATGGCTCGTAGTTCGGGGGCTCGCCGAGCGGGAACATGTAGTCCCAGGCCTGGGCGGCAAACATCAGCGGGTGTCCATCAGAATCCGGCTTGTCATTCAGAATGCGGCGGCGTACTTCGGGTTTACGCATTTCGGCGACCCGTTCGGCCAGGGGCAACCCGGCGATATCGCGGTACGACGGGTACATCACGAACGGGTTGCCCGACAGCTCGAGGCCCAGTACGAGTCCGATGGGTCGCGGGAAGATCTGCGCGGTGACAGTGGGTAGGCCGGCTCCCGAGTTCCGATTCGCCGCCTCGACCATCCTCAGCGCGTCGAGATAGAAGGGAGCACCCGAATTGCCGATCGCGAGCGTGAACGTGACGGGCAGGCCGACGTCGGCGGCGACGTCGAAAACCGTCTGCAGCACGGGTTCGTAGTCGCCGGCCACCAGGTCGGGCACGAATTGGATGAGGCCGCCGCCCGCGTCATCGAGACCCCGGGCGATCGCCTCGATCTCCGCGCGGTCGGCGTCGAAGCTCGGGATCGGGTGGCCGCTAGCGGTCTTGTGCAGGGTGAAGCGGGACGACGCGAAGCCCAGCGCGCCCGCCTGGACCGCTTCGGCAGCCAGCTTGCGCATCATCGCCAGATCTTCGGGCGTGGCGGGTTCGCGATCGACTCCACGCTGACCCATGACGTACACCCGAAGCGGGGAATGGGGCAGGAATGCTGCTACGTCAATGTCGCGTCGGCCGGCCGCGACGGTGTCGAGAAACTCCGGGAAGGTCTCCCAGTGCCACGGCAGACCGTCGACCATCACAACCCCCGGGATGTCCTCGACTCCGGCCATCACGTCGACGAGTACGTCATGGTCGCCGGGACGGCACGGGGCGAAGCCGACGCCGCAGTTGCCCATCACCGCTGTCGTCACGCCGTGCGCCGACGACGGTGTCAAGCGCTCTGACCAGATGGCCTGCCCGTCGTAGTGGGTGTGCAGGTCGACGAAGCCGGGCGTGACGAGCAGACCGGTCGCGTCTATCTCCCGGTCGCCGGTCTCGGGCAGTGGCCGCTCGGCGGTTCCGATGGAATCGATGACACCCTGGCGGACCGCCACGTCGCCGACATAGGGATCACCGCCGAGACCGTCGACGATAGTCCCGTTGCGAATCACGAGGTCGAATGGCATACCTCAAATGTACGGTGGGCTGCATGGCTGACTCAGCCGCGGCCCGTGAGCTGCTGCGCGACGCCTTCACGCGGTTGATCGAGCACGTCGACGACCTCACGGAGGGCTTGACCGACGCAGTCGCGTACTACCGCCCAGCACCTGAGGCCAACACGATCGCGTGGCTGATCTGGCACAGCGCCCGAATTCAGGATGCGCAGTTGTGCGACATCGCAGGCATCGAGCAGGTGTGGCTCCGGGACGGCTGGGTGGACCGGTTCGCCCTCGACCTGCCGCGCGACGCACATGGTTACGGTCACACTCCAGACGAGGTGTCCAGGGTGCGCGCACCGGCGCAGTTGCTAGCCGGCTACTACCACGCGGTGCACAGGGTGTCGCTGGAATACGTCGCCTCGATATCGCCCGACGAGCTCGCCAGGGTCGTGGACGAACGGTGGACCCCGCCGGTGACTGCCAGCGCTCGGTTGATCAGCATCATCGACGACGCTGCGCAGCACCTCGGCCAGGCCGCCTACCTCAGAGGCATTGCCGACGCAAAAACTTGACACGTGTCAACCCCGCTGTGGCCCAGGGCGCCGAAGTGGTTAGCATGAACTCATGACCGCGACCCCCGAAGTGGACCTGCCCAGCCCGTTCACCGGAACCGGCACCATCAAGAACCCGGCGACGGGTTCCGTTGCCGGCGAAGTGCGCTGGACCGATCCCGCCGACGTGCCCCACATCGCGGCAAGTCTGCGCACCGCGCAGAAGGAGTGGGAGGCGCGCGGTCCCAAAGGACGGGCGAAGGTGCTGGCCCGCTACGCCGTCTGGCTTGGCGAGCACCGGGGCGAGATCGAGAAATTGCTGATCGACGAAACCGGTAAGTCCGCGCTGGACGCCGCCCAGGAAGTGCCGCTGATCATCATGATCGCCTCGTACTACATCAAGACGATGGAGAAGGCGCTGGCGCCGGAGTCCCGCCCGGCGTCGCTGCCGTTCCTGGCGGTCAAGAAGATCACCGTGCACTACCGGCCCCGCCCGGTCACCGGAATCATCGCGCCATGGAACTACCCGGTCGCCAACGCGCTGATGGATGCTATCGCTGCTCTCGCCGCGGGTTCCGCGGTGCTTTTGAAGCCTTCCGAGCGCACACCGCTGACCGCGGAACTGCTGCTCCGCGGTTGGCTGGATTCCGGGGCGCCCGAAGTGCTGGCGCTGGCCCAGGGCGCGCGCGAGGTGGCTGAGGCCGTCATCGACAACTCCGACTTCGTCCAGTTCACCGGATCGAGTGCCACCGGGGCCAAGGTGATGGAACGCGCCGCGCGCCGCCTGACCCCGGTGAGCCTGGAACTCGGCGGTAAGGACCCGATGATCGTGCTCGAAGATGCCGATATCGATCTGGCCGCCCACGCCGCGGTGTGGGGTGCGATGTTCAATGCGGGGCAGACCTGTGTGTCGGTCGAGCGGGTCTATGTTCTCGAGTCGGTGTACGACCAGTTCGTCTCCGCGGTGGTGCGTGACGTGGAGAAGCTCAAGAACGGCGCCGGCGAGGGCTACGATTTCGGCTCGTTGATCGACGAGAATCAGGTAGCGGTGACCGACCGGCACGTCCGCGAGGCGCTCGCCGCCGGTGCGACGGCCCTGACCGGCGGCGAGCGCCCGGCCGGTTCGGGCAACTTCTACCCGCCCACGGTGCTGGTCGATGTGGATCATTCGATGGCGTGCATGACCGAGGAGACATTCGGTCCGACGTTGCCGATTATGAAGGTGGCCAGCGTCGAAGAGGCGATCCGATTGGCCAACGACAGCGCGTATGGCCTCTCGGCCGCCGTCTTCTCCCGCGACGTGGAGTACGCGAAGTCTATTGCTGTGCAGTTGGATTGCGGTGCAGTCAACGTCAACGACGTGATCTCCAACCTGATGTGTGCGACGGCGCCCATGGGTGGATGGAAGAACTCCGGCCTGGGTGTGCGCTTCGGCGGCGCCGAAGGTCTGCGCAAGTTCTGCAAGCAGGAGGTGGTGGTGGCACCGCGCAGCACCGTCGGCGCGGGCGGCAATTACTACCACAATTCGCTCAGGGCGCTGAAGAGGATGAACACCCTGATGACCAAGCTGGCTCTGATCGGCCCTCGGCGTTCGGCGAAGTAGCCCCGGCGTGTCCGGCGAGGGGGAAGTGTGCGGTTTCTGACCGCGCTGATGCTGTGGCTCGTCACGACCGTCGCGCTGGCCGTCGCGGTACCCGCGGTCTGGGTGCAACTGCACATCGTCGACGAGGACGGATACGCCGCGTTGGCGACGTCCGCCGCGCGGGATCAGCGGCTTCAGGACGCGATGGCGGGCGAGCTCACCACCCAGGTGATCGCGCTGGGAGCCGACCAGGGATACCGACTGAACCCGGAGTTGGTCAGCGCTGTTGCGGTCGCCTACACCCGCAACAGTGGATTTCCCGGCCAGTTCGCGCAGGCGAACCGGATTGCGCATCGGTGGTTGTTCACCGGCGCCGTCCCCAGCGGCAACTCCACCGACCAGTGGCTGATCGACGTCGCGCCCATGGTGTCGGACCCGTCCTTCGCCGCGACGTTGGGCAGAATCGATCTTGATGTGCCCGAGACGTTGACGGTGCCCATCACCGTGGGAACGCCCGGCCTGCAGCCCGGCACGCTGCGGGGGGTGGCGACGTGGGGGCCGTGGCTCAGCGGCGCGGCGGCCGCCGTGACCGCTGTTCTTGGTCTGCTGACGCTCGCCGCGTCCCGATCGCGCGGCAGAGCGCTTACCGCTTTAGGTGTTTCAGCGCTGGTTGTGGGCGCAGCCGGGTGGGCCGGTATCGAGGTTGGACGCCGCTACGTCACCAGCGCGTTGGACCGCACGACCGGCGACGTCCGGACCGTCGCGGAGGTCATGGTGTCCCATGCCGAGGACAGCCTGCACGGGTGGCTCAACGGCACGCTGCTGGTCGGCGCGGGGCTGGTGGTGCTCGGCGTCGTCGCGGCCGCACTCGGCGGATTGCGGAAGCCCGAATAACAGCACTGCTCAGGCGTTCTTGGTGATGAAGCGCCTCAGCAGCGGCCAGGCGAGCCCGGTGCTGACGACGATGCCGACGACCAGGTAGGGCCACCACGTTCCGTGCTCGCTGGCAACCCAGAATGCCTTGGCGGGCCAGTAGGGCGGCAGCACGCCGAACGCGAGGTTCCACGGTGAGTCGACGAACCAGGCCAGGCAGGGCAGTCCGGCGATGACCAGGCCGAGGAGCCGCAGCATCGCGATGCCCTGGATCTTGTTGCTGGCCGCTGCGACGATGAGTAATAGCGTCACCACCGACGACAAGCCGGTGACAAAGCCGATGGGGACGAGCGCTGGTACCAGCCCGGGTCGGGCGATCCCGCTCAGCGATATGGTGGCCACCACGTAGACCGTGGTTATCACCACAACGGTCGTCGCGCGGTAGGCGAGGAAGCTGGCCAGCGACACCGGGGTGACCCGAAGCGCGGTCAGGGTGCCGGAATCGATCTCATCGAGGACCAGGAACGCACCCAGACCGCCGACGATGATGATGCTGGTCAACAGCAGCAGCCCGGTCAGAACCAGCGGATAGTAGGGCGTCAGGTCGAAATCGTAGCGACGCGCCAACGTCGTGGTCAGCAGTGGCACCACGACGATCGTTCCGACTGTCCAGATCACCGGGGCGAGCACCAGCATGACCAACAGCGGATCGCGATAGGTGCCGCGAATGTCATTGCGGCCGAAAGCGGCCCAGGCGGACGCTTGCAGAAGCGGGCCCGTTGGCATGGCGGACATCACAGCACCCCGGACCGCTCGATCACGTAACGCCCGAACAACACTTCGGCCAGCCGATACAGCGCAGCGGCGCAGAGCAGGGGATAGGTGAGTGCATAGATTAACTGCCAGCCGGCCAGACTCACCTGGTCGAAGGCTGACCCGAGCAACAACAACGGCCCCTGCGTCGGAAGCAGATACAGCGCGGGATTCGGCCACACGCCAAGCAGGTAGAGCACCGGCAGGCTGAGTATCACCATCGGCACCGTCGTGGAAAGGAACCAGTCGCTGACCGACGAGAACGGCAGTGCCGAGGCGAATCCGACGAGCAACATCACCAACGTGCCCAACGCGAGGCCGGCCACCACCGGTAGCAGATAAACGCCGAAGCCCTGGGTCACCAGTGCCACAAACACCCCGATGAACAGCGAAAGGGCCATGAGTACAGCCATTTTCGCCGACAAGAATTCCCAGAACCGCAGCGGGCTGCAGATCACCGCGCCCAGTGTTCGCTCCTGCTTTTCGAAGAACACCGAGCCGCCGATGAAGAAGAAGCCGATGATCGTGATATCACCCATCAGCACATAGGGCTCGACGATGGCGCGCAGATTGCGAGACATCGGCACGAGCACCACGAGCCACAGCAGCCCGGAGACCAGACCGGCGTGTAGGAAACGCTGGCGCACCGCGATGGTGGTTTCCAGCCGCAGCGCGCCGATCCACCGGCTCATGCCAGGTGCCTGCCTGTGACATCCACGAACACGTCGTTGAGGGTGGCCTCCCTGGTGTGGATCGTCTCCACGTGATGGTTGCGCAGTATGGCGTGGAAGCCGGGGTCGTCGGCCAGACCGTCCAGCCCGAACTCCGCGGCCACCAGCGAACCGTTCGCGCTGCGGTATTCCACCCGGACCTGCCGCTGGCTTCGGGCGATCTTGAGTTCGGCCGGTTCGTCGAGTGCCACGATGCGGCCGTCGACGACAAATGCGACGCGGTCGCAGAGTTCGTCGGCGGTGGCCATGTCGTGCGTCGTCAGGAAGACCGTGCGCCCGCGTGCCTTCAGATCCAGGATCATGTCCTTGACCGTGCGGGCGTTGACCGGGTCCATTCCCGAGGTCGGCTCGTCGAGAAACAGCAACTCGGGTTCGTTGAGCAGCGACCGAGCGAACGTCAGGCGCATCTGCATGCCCTTCGAATACCGGCCCACTCGGACGTCGGCCGCGTCGCCGAGACCGACGGCCTCGAGCAGGTCCCGCGGATCCAGCGTTCCCCCGCCGTACAGCGAGGCGAAGAACCGCAGGTTCTCGGCCCCGCTCAACTTCAGGTAGTGGTTGGGTAGCTCGAAGGACACTCCGATGCGCCGGTAGTATTCCGGCCCCCAGTCGACCGGATCCCGGCCCCAGACCAGGGTCTGCCCACCGTGGCCACGGAGCAGCCCGATCAGCAGTTTCTGGGTGGTGGACTTGCCGGCCCCGCTGGGGCCCAGGAAGCCGAAGATCTCCCCCCGGCCCACGGCGAAATCCATGCCCCACACCGCGGGCTGCTTGCTCTTGGGGTAGGTGAACGTCAGTGCCCGGACATCGATCACCTCCCCGGCGGCACCGGTCATGCCCGTCACGGCTCGATAACGTGCGATGGATCGGGCCGTCGGTCCGGTGGCGCCTGGCTGTAGTCACCCCACGGGCCGTCGCGCCGCTCGACCGCTGCTCGCACGCCCTCGGTAGCGGCGGTGTCGATGAACCGCAAGGCATCGGGGGTGTTGCGCATCAACCCGTCGAGGATTCCGCCGAGCGTCTGGGTCGACGCCAGCCCCATATTCTCGTAGGCCTGGTTGACGACGAGTTTCTGGGCCTGCAGCTGCGACAGCGGAACAGTCGTCAGCCGGGCGGCGATCTCGGCGACGCGCGCCTCGAGCTTGTCGAAAGGTACCGACTCGTTGATGAGTTCGATTGCGGCGGCTTCTTTCCCGGTGAGCGGTTCGCCGGTGAGCGAGTGCCATTTGGCCTTGGCCAACGACAGTCGGTACAGCCACATGCCCGTCAGATACGCGCCCCACATGCGGGCATACGGGGTGCCGATCACCGCGTCATCGCTGGCGATGACCAGGTCGGCGCAGAGCGCGTAGTCGCTGGCTCCGCCCACGCACCAACCGTGGACCTGGGCGATGACGGGCTTGGAAGCCCGCCAGATGGCCATGAACTTCTGAGTGGGCCCCGCCTGCCCTGCGCCCACCATCGCGAAATCCTTGCCTGGATCCCACCGGCCGTCGGTATTCATCGCCGGGCCCCACTGCTGAAAACCGCCGCCGAAGTCGTACCCGCCGGAGAACGCCCGGCCAGCGCCTCGCAGCACGATTACCTTGACCTCCGGGTCGCGGTCGGCGAGCACGATCGCCGCCTCGATCTCGTCGGGCATGGGGGGGACGATGGTGTTGAGTCGCTCGGGGCGGTTCAAGGTAATGGTGGCCACCGATGTCTCGGTTTTGTACAGCACTGTTTCGAATTTTGTCGCCATGGATCAGTTCTACCGGCTCGGCGGCAGCACCTGGAAACCGTCGATGATCTCCTGCGCATCGCGCTGGTAGTTCGGATTCTCGGCATCCGCGGTTTGGACTGTCAGTGTCGCAAGATAGGTGTCGCGCCCGGTGTCGGCGACGACGGCATGCATGGTGATCGGGCGTTCAGGTGCCGGGCCCGCCGCCGGTGCTGTGTAATCGGTTGTTTCCGAGGGTAACCCGCAGGTCGTGTTCACCTCGGTGGTGAGGTCGAATGCCCGCAGCAAGGTTACGAGGTTCGAGCGGTTCTCCTCGAAAAGCTCACCGGCGTCCCGGCTGCCGCGCACCGACTCGAGGGTGACGACGGCGTTGGGTGCGAACCCGCCTGTCGCCAAATCCGTTGCCACGATCGCAAATCGGATGATCCGGTTGTTCATCCGGGTATCGCGTTTCCACCCCGCGGGAACCGGGATGCGCAGTTGGGGCTCGGCCTTTCCGGCGGAGGGGATGTCGGTCAGCGGAGCCTCCACCCTCGTGCAGGGCCCCGCACCGCTTGGCAGCGCACCCGATCCGGAGTCGAAAGCCCTCACCGCCGTCCCGGTGACCTCGCGAGAACAGCCGGTCAGCAGCAGCGCTGTCGCGACGACGACGACGAGTATCGAGCTAGCCCACCCAGGGGGAGTCGATACCGCATTCCGGCCAGCTCCTTCTCGACGGTTCCCTGGCTGAACGCCCTCTGGTTGTGCCATGTCAGTTCGCCGCCAGGGTTCTCAACAGGAACTCGTAGATGAGCGCGGCGCGGAACGCGGTCTGGGCGTTGTCGGCCGCGCCCGCGTGACCGCCCTCGATGTTCTCGTAGTACCGAACCGGTTGCCCCGCCGCTTCCAGTGCCGCCGTCATCTTGCGCGCGTGACCGGGATGTACCCGGTCGTCGCGCGTCGACGTGGTGATCAGCACGGGCGGATACCGGCGGTCCCTCGAGATGTTGTGGTAGGGGGAGTATTTCGACATGAACGCCCAGTCTTCGGGATCGTCGGGATCCCCGTACTCGGCGACCCAGGACGCACCTGCCAGCAGCAGATGAAAACGCCGCATGTCCAGCAGTGGCACGCTGCACACCAGGGCGCCGAACAACTCCGGGTATTGCGTGAGCATGATGCCCATCAGCAGGCCGCCGTTACTGCCACCCTGCGCGCCCAGTTGCTCCACCGTCGTGATCTCGCGCGACACCAGATCCTTGGCTACCGCTGCGAAATCCTGGGCCACCAAGTGACGACCCTCGCGCATGGCTTGGGTGTGCCAGGTGGGTCCGTACTCGCCGCCGCCGCGGATGTTGGCCAGCACGTAGGTGCCGCCGCGGGACAACCACAGCCTGCCCAGCACCCCGTCGTAGCCCGGGGTGCGGGCCACCTCGAAACCGCCATACCCGCTGAGCAGTGTCGGTCCGGCGGCCTGGCGGTGGCGGTTTCCCACCACGAAATAGGGGATGGCAGTGCCGTCGTCGGAGGTGGCGAAGTGCTGCCTGACTTCGATGTCAGCAGCGTCGAAGAACGACGGGGCACTCTTGATGGGCGTGAAAGCCGTTTGGTCGGCGACCCCGTACAGCAGACGCGCCGGAGTGTCGAAACCCGCCGAGTCGAGGAAGATCTCGTCGCCCAGGCTGTCGGTCGTGACGATGGATGTGTCGGTGTTGGAAGGTAGACCCGTGACCGGCTGGCTGGTCCAGGTGCCCGGTGTGAGCACCTCGACGCGGCTGGCCACATCAGCCAGGGTGACGACGACCAGCCGGTCCCGCGTCCACGCATAGTGGTGCAGACAGGTGTGCTCGCCGGGCGCAAACACCACCCGAAATTCTGCTGTGCCCGAGAGGAATTCGTCGTAGTCGGCGGCCAGCAGGGCGCCGGCCGGGTAGTTCACCACGCCGGCGCCGAGGCGGTAGCACCAGGCGGTGCGCAGTTCGACCAGCAGCCAACTGCGGTGCACTGAGACGCTCGCATCGGTCGGGGTGTCGATACGGATCAGCTCACCGCTTCGCAGTTCGTAGACCTCTTGGTTGAAGAAGTCCAGCGCTCGGGTCACCATCGTGCGTTCGAACCCGACGGTGCGGTCGACGGTAGCCGCGACCACGACATCGGTCGGCGCACCGCTGAACACGGTGTCGGCAGCGGCGAGCGGCTGGCCCCGCCGCCATCGCTTGACCACCCGGGGATACCCCGAGTTGGTCAGCGAGCCTTCCCCGAAATCGGTGCCGACCAGCACGGTGTCCCGGTGTTCCCAGCTGACCTGAGACTTGGCTTCGGGCAGCTGGAATCCGCTGTCGACGAACTCGCGGGTGGTCATGTCGAACTCGCGCACCACCGCGGCATCGGAGCCGCCCGGGGACAAACTGATCAACGCCACGCGGTGATCCGGCTCTATGACGTCGGCTCCGGCCCACACCCAGTTGGCTTCGTCGGCGGCGGCCAATCGATCGACGTCGATGATGACGTCCCACTCCGGCTGCTCAGTGCGGTAGCTCTGCAGTGTGGTGCGCCGCCACAGCCCGCGCGGGTTGGCCGCATCACGCCAGAAGTTGTAGAGGTACTCACCCCGCCGCCGCACGTATGGGATCCGGGTATCGGTGTCGAGCACCTCCAGCGCCTCGGCGCGCATCTTCTCGAAGCGGTCGCCCCCGAACTCCGACACCGTCGGTTCGTTGTGTTCCCGGACCCAGGCCAGCGCGTCCTCCCCGCTGATCTCCTCGAGCCAGAGGAACGGATCGGGTTGTTCGGTGTCTGCCACATCAGCCATTGTGGCTGTTGCCGTAGCGGTCGGCTCAGGTGGTGCACCACAATGGCTGGCGTGGATGTTCCGAAGCGGGCTCTCATCACCGAGGCCGCCGTCGGGTTGCTGCGCCGGCTGCAGGGCCGCCATGGACCGCTGATGTTCCATCAGTCCGGTGGCTGCTGCGATGGGTCGTCGCCGATGTGCTACCCGGCCGGCGATTTCCTGGTTGGCGACCGAGACGTCCTGCTGGCGGTCCTGGACGTTGGGGATGCAGGTGACCAAGTGCCGGTATGGATCTCCGGTCCCCAATTCGCCGCCTGGAAGCACACCCAGTTGGTGATCGACGTGGTGCCGGGTCGCGGTGGCGGATTCAGCCTGGAAGCCCCCGAGGGCCTGCGATTCTTGTCCCGCGGTCGTGCGTTCACCGACGCCGAGAACGCGATCCTGTCCACAGCGCCCCCGGTGACCGGCGCGGATTACGCACGCGGCGTGCGCCCGCCGTCGATCGGCACCCACGTCGTTGCCGATGCCGCCATCCCCGACGTCTGCCCGCGGCCAGGTTCTTGATCGGTGGGCGCGCCGCCCGGGCGTGCGGGTGTTGCGACGTTATCGTCATGGTGTGATTCCGCTGCCGCGTGCATCGGTGTTGGCCGGGGTGATGATCGTCGGCATCGCCGCCGGCGTCATCGGCGCGGTCGCTGTCGCCGTTGAGGTCACCACGGCGGTCCGGCCGGATATCGCGATCGCTCTGGTGATCGGGGTGCCGACCGTGATCGGCTTGCTGACGATCTTGCTGTCGGGCAGCCGCTGGGTCACCGGTCTGGGAGCGTCGCTGCTGGCCGTGGGCCCGGGCTGGTTCGCAACGCTGGCCACGATCCAGGTGGTCTCCGGTGGCTGAGTGGGACCGGCCGGAACCGCCCGGCTCGTTCACCGCTCAGGGGCTCATGGACGGGCCCGTCGTCTCCGGCGACTCCTCCGCTCCGGCGGTCCTGCCCCCGTACCCGACCGTCGTTCCCGGCGTGGACCAGCATCTCAATCGCTGGCGGCTCGTCCTCGTCGTGGCAGGCGTGTGGATCGTCGCCGCGACAGCCGGGCTCGTTCTGTACTACTGGTGGTATCACTCGCTGGACAAGACCATGCCGGTCTTCGTCGTCTTGGTCTACCTGATTTCGTGCGTCGTCGGCAGTCTGCTGAGCGCTCTGGTGCAGAGTCGGCCGATGATATCGGCGACGTCCATCGCGCTGATGTCGGCGCCGTTCGCCTCGACGGCGGCGGCCGCGGTTCTCTACGGCGGCTACGTGTTCGGCTGGATCAGTAGGTGACGTTCCCGGAGTGCGTCTCCGTCTGGGCCCGTGCCCATTAGGGTGGACAACCGTGACCCACTACGACGTCGTTGTTCTTGGAGCCGGCCCCGGCGGATACGTGGCGGCCATTCGCGCCGCCCAACTCGGGCTGAGCACGGCCATCGTCGAGCCCCGATACTGGGGCGGCGTATGCCTGAATGTCGGGTGCATCCCGTCGAAGGCGCTGCTACGTAACGCCGAGCTGGCACACATCTTCGCCCGGGAGGCCAAGCAGTTCGGCATCAGCGGAGAGGCGAGCTTCGACTACGGTGCCGCGTTCGACCGCAGCCGCAATGTGGCCGACGGCCGCGTCACGGGCGTGCACTTCCTGATGAAGAAGAACAAGATCACCGAGATCCACGGCTACGGCAAGTTCACCGGCGCCAACAGCCTCGAAGTTGACTTGAACGACGGTGGAACCCAACAGGTCGAGTTTTCTCACGCGATCATCGCGACCGGCTCGAGCACCCGGCTCGTGCCCGGTACCTCGCTGTCGGAGAACGTCGTCACCTACGAGGACCAGATACTGGAGCGTGAGCTGCCGGGATCGATCATCATCGCCGGCGCCGGGGCGATCGGCATGGAGTTCGCCTA
>JAHZJB010000086.1 GCA_022601135.1 Actinomycetes bacterium
GTCGCCGGGTCCGGGGTCCACGACGACCATTTCGTTGCTGCCGGTGCCCTGCAGCACCCAGGTGTTGGTGCCCTCAAGGGTCATCAACCCCGGGTTGTCGCAGAGCAGGACCGATGCGGTCGCGGTCACCGGGCGCAGCAGACCGTACGCGGGATGCTCCAGTCCGCTCACCGGTCACCCGACCTCGACGATGACTTCCACTTCCACGGGCGCGTCCAGTGGCAGCTCGGACACCCCGACCGCCGACCGAGCATGCGCCCCGGCTTCCCCGAACACCTCTCCGAACAGCTCGGAGGCGCCGTTGATCACGCCCGGCTGGCCGCCGAAACCCGGCGCGGTGGCCACGAACCCGACGACCTTCACCACGCGCACCACCGAGTCGATGCCCACGAGCGAATCGACGGCGGCCAATGCGTTCAGCGCACACAGGCGGGCCAGGCTCTTCGCCTCGTCCGCCGACACCTCGGCCCCGACCTTGCCTACCATCGGCAGCTTCCCGCCCGTGATGGGCAGCTGCCCCGCGGTGTACACGAGGTTTCCGGTGCGTACCGCGGGCACGTAGGTCGCCAGCGGCGCGATGACCTGGGGGAGTTCGATGCCCAGCTGAGCCAGGCGCGCCGACGGTCTCTCATTCCGCTGGTCCGGCGGTCCCGACCCGGCCACCCTCCCCGGGTCGCTCCGCTCTCCCCCGCTAGCGGGGGGTACCCCCAGCCCGCCGGACCTCATTTCCGTCGCTTGAGGTAGGCGACGTGCTGCTCGCCGGTCGGACCGGGTAGGACAGACACCAGCTCCCAACAGTCCTCCCCCCATTGGTCGAGGATCTGTTTGGTGGCGTGCGTCAGCAGCGGTACGGTGGCGTACTCCCAGCGGGCAGGTTCGCTCATGTGGTTGAGCTTATCCGGCGGCCGCCCCGATATGGCTAGCATGCACTGGTGGCTACCACACAAGATGCCCCCCGCAGGTCCGGCTGGCCGTCCCGGCTCACCAAGGCGCGGCTGCATTTCGTCACCGGCAAAGGCGGCACCGGGAAGTCAACGATCGCGGCGGCGCTGGCGCTGGCGCTGGCGGCCGGTGGCCGCAAAGTGCTGCTGGTAGAAGTCGAGGGACGCCAGGGCATCGCGCAGCTCTTCGATGTACCGCCGCTACCCCATGAGGAGGTCAAGATCGCCACCGCAGAGGGCGGCGGCGTGGTCAACGCGCTGGCGATCGACACCGAGGCGGCGTTCCTCGAGTACCTGGAGATGTTCTACAACCTGGGGCTGGCCGGGCGGGCGATGCGGCGCATCGGCGCTGTGGAGTTCGCAACGACGATCGCGCCCGGGCTTCGCGACGTGCTGCTCACCGGCAAGATAAAGGAGATCGTGACCCGCACCGGCAGCGTGGACAGGGGAGGCACCGGCGGCGCACCGAAAGGTGGGCCGGCCGTTTATGACGCGGTGGTGGTCGATTCGCCGCCCACCGGACGCATCGCCCGATTCCTGGATGTCACCAAAGCGCTCTCCGAAATCGCCAAGGGCGGACCTGTGCACTCTCAAGCCGAGGGGGTGGTCAAGCTCCTCCATTCCGACCTGACGGCCGTCCATCTGGTCACGCTGTTGGAAGCGCTGCCCATCCAGGAGACGATCGAGGCGATCAACGAGCTGCGGCAGATGGGGCTGCCGATCGGCAGCGTGATCGTCAACCGCAACATTCCGGCCTACCTGAGCCCCGACGACCTCGCTGAAGCAGCGGCGGGTGACCTTGACGCCGAGGCGGTGCAGGCCGGGCTGGCGAGCGCCGGCATCACGCTGTCGGAGCCGGACTTCGCGGGTCTGCTGACCGAGACCATCCAGCACGCCACGCGCATCACGGCACGGACCGAGAGCGCCGAACAACTCGTCGAGATTGACGTAGCACGCCTCGAACTGCCTACGCTGCCGGACGGAGTCGACCTGGGAAGTCTGTACGAACTGGCCGAAGCACTCGCCCAACAGGGCGTCCGGTGAGCGGAGGATGTCGATGAGCGCTTGCGCGAAGAGAAGATGGGCACGATGAGCGGCACCCCGCCGGCCTTGGACATGGCCACCATTCTTCGTGACACCTCGAACCGGGTAATCGTCTGCTGCGGCGCGGGCGGCGTAGGAAAGACGACGACCGCCGCTGCGATGGCGCTGCGCGCGGCGGAATACGGCCGCACCGTTGTCGTGCTCACCATCGACCCGGCCAAACGTCTCGCCCAGGCGCTGGGGATTCAGGACCTCGGCAACCACCCGCAGCGGGTTCCGCTGGCACCGGAGGTGACCGGGCAACTGTTCGCGATGATGCTCGACATGCGGCGCACCTTCGACGAAATGGTGGTTCAGTACTCCGGGGAAGGCACCGCGGACGCCATTCTGGACAACCAGTTCTACCAGACGGTGGCCACCTCGCTTGCCGGTACGCAGGAGTACATGGCCATGGAAAAGCTGGGCCAATTACTGGCAGAAGACAAATGGGACCTGATCGTGGTGGACACTCCGCCATCACGGAATGCGCTGGATTTCCTGGACGCACCGAAGCGGTTGGGCAGCTTCATGGACAGTCGACTATGGCGTCTGCTGCTGGCTCCCGGACGCGGCTTCGGCCGGCTGATCACCGGAGCGGTTGGTCTGGCGATGAAGGGGATGTCGACCATCCTCGGATCGCAGATGCTCTCCGACGCGGCTGCTTTCGTCCAATCTCTCGACGCGACATTCGGCGGTTTCAGAGAGAAGGCCGACCGCACCTACGAGCTACTCAAGCGTCGGGGCACGCAGTTCGTCGTGGTATCTGCCGCCGAACCCGATGCGCTGCGCGAGGCGTCCTTCTTCGTGGAGCGGCTTTCGACCGAGCACATGCCGCTGGCCGGACTGATCCTGAACCGAACCCACCCCACCTTGTGCTCGCTGCACGCCGACAAGGCCGCTGAGACCGCCGCAGAGTTGGAGCAGAAAGACCCCGGCGCGCTGGCGGTGGCCGCGCTGCGCATACACGCCGACCGCGCGTCGACAGCCAAGCGCGAGGTGCGGCTCTTGTCGCGATTTACCGGAGCTAATCCCACGGTGGCGATCGTGGGTGTGCCGTCATTGCCGTTCGACGTGTCGGACCTGGAGGCCCTGCGCGCTATCGCCGATCAGATCACCGGCGAGGCTCCCAGCCAGACGGACACCACCTGACGGCCTGCGCGAGCAAATCCGGGAGCCGGTCAGACGGCGTTGCGGTGTTTGCGCTGAGCGGCGAAGAAATCCGCCCAAGACACCACTTCGGGGTGCTGCTTGAGCAGGGCGCGGCGCTGGCGTTCGGTCATGCCACCCCACACACCGAACTCGACGCGGTTGTCCAGAGCGTCGGCACCACACTCGGCGATCACCGGGCAGTGCCGACAGATGACTGCGGCTTTGCGCTGAGCGGCGCCGCGGACGAACAACTCGTCCGGGTCAGTTTGGCGACACCGGGCAAGTGAAACCCACGCAATACGGGCTTCTGCTTCTGCACCCTGCACAATAGGGTGGTCGGTCGGATCCACGGTGGTTTGGCGAGCGGCGGGCTTGATACCTGTCACTTGCAATCCCTTTCGTTCTGGCCGCGCCCCGACAACGCAGACGAAATGTGTAACTCCGCCGTCGATCGCTGAGTGCGATCTAGGCCACAGCACAATGGCTAGGTGTGACCTGCATCGCACTGTGTGCCTAACTTAGGTGGTCACGGGTGGTCTGCGCAATACGTTCGTGACCTTTTTTTGGGACTACCGTGCCGTCGCGCCGTTTGCAGCGCCTGACGCGGAGCCGTTGACAAGGCGCCCAGAGTTGCTCTGGGCGGCACCGTGGGGCCGTGGTTCGGGTCGTCGCTAGTCTGTACGCATGCTGGAGGACCCGCCGACTCAACCGCCGGTGGCGGTCACGGTCATCAAGCTCGCCTGGTGCTGCCTGCTCGCCAGTGTGTTGGCCGCCGGACTCATGTTCCCGGTCGTCGGCGGATTCGGCCTGATGTCCAACCGCGCCTCCGATGTCGTTGCCAACGGCTCGACGCAGCTTGTCGAAGGCGAAGTACCCCAGGTGTCGACGATGGTGGACGCCAACGGGGACGTCATCGCGTGGCTGTACACCCAGCGCCGATTCGAAGTGAGCAGCGATCAGATCGCCAACACGATGAAGCTGGCGATCGTCTCCATCGAGGACAAAAGATTTGCCGATCACAACGGTGTGGACTGGCAGGGAACGCTGACCGGGCTTTCGGGCTACCTGTCGGGGAACCTCGATACCCGAGGTGGTTCGACGCTCGAACAGCAGTACGTCAAGAACTACCAGCTCTTGGTGGTTGCTCAGACCGATGCCGAGAAGCGGGCCGCCATCGAGACCACCCCGGCGCGCAAGCTGCGCGAGATCCGGATGGCGTTGACCCTGGGCAAGACGTTCACCAAGCCGGAGATCCTGACGCGCTACCTCAACCTGGTCTCGTTCGGCAACGGCGCGTTCGGGGTCCAGGACGCGGCGCAGACCTATTTCGGCATCGACGCCTCAGAGTTGAACTGGGAGCAGGCCGCGCTGCTGGCCGGCATGGTGCAGTCGACGAGCACCCTGAACCCCTACACCAACCCCGATGGCGCGCTGGCGCGTCGCAACGTGGTGCTGGACACCATGATCGAGAACCTGCCCGAGCACACCGCCGAGCTGCGCGAAGCCAAGCAGCGGCCGCTGGGGGTGCTGCCGCAGCCCAACGAGCTGCCTCGCGGCTGCATAGCGGCCGGCGACCGCGCATTCTTCTGCGACTACGCGCTGGACTATCTGGCGCGCTCAGGGATCAGCAAGGATCAGGTCGCCAAGGGCGGCTACCTGATCAAGACGACGCTGGACCCCGACGTGCAGGGGGCGGTCAAGTCGGCGATCAACGATTACGCGAGCCCCGACCTCAACGGTGTGGCCAGCGTCATGAGCGTGGTTCGCCCGGGCAAAGAATCCCACCCGGTGCTCGCCATGGCGAGCAACCGCACCTACGGTCTGAACCTCGATGACTGGGAGACGATGCAACCCCAGCCGTTCACCCTGGCCGGCAACGGCGCGGGATCGGTGTTCAAGATCTTCACCACAGCGGCCGCCCTGGATATGGGCCTGGGTATCGACGCCCAACTGCAAACACCCGCCCGGTTCCAGGCCAAAGGTTTGGGCAGCGGTGGCGCGCGGGGATGCCCGCCGGCGACGTGGTGTGTCCAGAACCCCGGCAACTACCGCGCGTCGATGAACGTCACCGACGCTCTCGCGACCTCGCCAAACACCGCGTTCGCGAAGTTGATCGCCCAGGTCGGGGTACAGCGCACCGTGGACATGGCAGTGAAGTTGGGGTTGCGGTCCTATGCGCTGCCCGGAACGGCGCGTGACTACGACCCGGAAAGCAACGAGAGCCTTGCCGACTTCGTCAAACGGCAGAACCTGGGTTCGTTCACGCTGGGGCCGATCGAGGTGAATGCCCTCGAGTTGTCAAACGTCGCGGCGACCCTGGCTTCCGGTGGTGTGTGGTGCCCGCCCAATCCCATCGAGAGTGTCCTCGACCGCCACGGCGAGGAGGTCTCGGTGACCACCGAGACCTGCGCGGAAGTAGTCCCGGCAGGTCTGGCCAACACCCTGGCCAACGCGATGAGCAGAGACGACACCGGTTCGGGCACAGCGGCCGCCGCGGCGGGCTCCGCGGGCTGGAACCTGCCGATGTCCGGCAAGACGGGCACTACCGAAGCCAACAGGTCAGCCGCGTTCCTCGGATTCACCAATCAGCTTGCCGCAGCCAGCTATATCTACGACGACTCCACGACCCCAAGCGAGCTGTGCTCGTTCCCGCTGCGCCAGTGCGGCAGCGGCAATCTGTTCGGCGGAAACGAACCCGCACGAACATGGTTCAAGGCGATGATGCCGATCGCCACCAGCTTCGGCGATGTCACGCTGCCGCCGACCGATCCACGCTATGTCGACGGTGCCCCCGGTTCTCGGGTGCCCAGCGTCGCCGGAATGAACCAGGACGCCGCACGACAGCGGCTGCGTTCCGCCGGCTTCCAGGTCGCCGATCAGTCCACGCCGGTCAACAGCGAGGCCAAGTACGGCGCGGTCGTCGGGACGTCCCCGAGTGGCCAGACCGTGCCCGGTTCCATCATCACGATCCTGATCTCCAACGGCATTAAGCCTGCCCCGCCGCCCCCACCGCCGGGCGCACCCCCTCCTCCGGGCGGCTTCCCGCCACCGCCGGTGGGGCAGACGGTCATCCAGATACCGGGCTTGCCTCCGATCACGGTTCCGGTACTCGGTCCCCCGCCACCTGGGGCTCCCCCACCCCCACCTGCTCCCGCACCCCCACCTGCTCCGCCACCTGTTCCCCCGCCACCACCGGGTCCCCCGCCACCACCTCCGCCGCCGGGGTGATCGGGCTCACGGTGGCGCGACACTCTGTGCCGTTCTCGCCACTGGCAGTACCCTGGTCGACATGGCTGCAGCTTCGACGGGATCGCTCTTGAAGACGACCGCCGCCGCATCGATCGGCACGCTCGTCGCGGGCATCGGGTACGCGTCGCTGATCGAGCGCAATGCCTTCGTTGTCCGCGAGGCGACCATGCCGGTGCTGACGCCGGGGTCGTCCCCGCTGAAAGTCCTCCACATCAGCGACATCCACATGCGCCCTACGCAGCGGCGGAAGCAGGCATGGCTGCGGGACCTGGCGGGCTGGGCCCCCGACTTCATCGTCAACACCGGCGACAATCTGTCTCACCCCAAGGCGGTTCCGGCGGTGGTGCAGGCCCTCGGCGATCTGCTGTCGATTCCGGGGGTGTTCGTGTTCGGCAGCAACGACTACTTTGCACCGAGGCTGAAGAACCCGGCCAACTACCTGATCAAACCCGCCCAACGGCTCCATGGGGCGCCCCTGCCGTGGCAGGATCTGCGCGCGGCGTTCACCGAACGCGGCTGGCTGGACATGACCCACACCCGGCGCGAGTTCGACGTGGCCGGCCTGCACATCGCCGCGGCAGGCGTCGATGATCCGCACCTGCGCCGCGACCGCTACGACACCATCGCCGGACCGGCGAATCCGGCCGCGAACCTTACGCTGGGCCTCGCCCACTCCCCTGAGCCACGAGTCTTGGACCGCTTCGCTGCCGACGGGTACCAGCTGGTGATGGCCGGCCACACGCACGGCGGACAGCTGTGCGTTCCGTTCTACGGCGCCATCGTCACCAACTGCGATCTTGACCGGTCGCGGGTCAAAGGTCCATCCAGGTGGGGTGCGCATACCCAGTTGCACGTGTCCGCCGGGATCGGCACTTCTCCATTTGCCCCATTTCGGTTCTGCTGCCGCCCGGAGGCGACGCTGCTGACGCTGGTGGCAGCGCCGACCGGGGGTTCGGGTGCCAGGTCGGCGACGATTCAGTCGCATCCGACCGTAGCGGCGCGGTGAGCACGTGGTGTCTATCCGCCTCGCGCCGCCAGTCGCGTTCCTGGGTGGACCACGCGGTGCGGCTGATCGAGGCCGACGCCAGGCGCAGCGCTGACACCCATCTGCTGCGTTACCCCTTGCCGACCAGCTGGTCCAAGGATCTCGACGTCGCGCTCTATCTGAAGGACGAATCCACCCACATCACCGGAAGCCTCAAGCACCGCCTGGCACGCTCGTTGTTCCTCTACGCGCTGTGCAACGGCTGGATTGGTGAGCACACCACCGTCATCGAAGCCTCCTCTGGTTCCACCGCCGTGTCGGAGGCCTATTTCGCGGCAATGCTGGGGCTTCCTTTCATTGCGGTCATGCCCACGTCGACGAGCGCGGCCAAGATTGCGCTGATCGAATCGCAAGGTGGCCGTTGCCATTTCGTCGCCGAGTCAGCGCAAGTCTGTGACGAGGCACACCGGTTGGCGATCGAGACCGGCGGGCACTATCTTGATCAGTTCACCAACGCTGAGCGGGCTACCGATTGGCGTGGAAACAACAACATCGCCGAGTCGATCTTCGACCAGATGGGCTCGGAGACACATCCGGTGCCGGAGTGGATCGTGGTGGGCGCAGGCACCGGAGGCACCAGCGCCACTATCGGCCGTTACCTGCGCTATCGCCGCCACCCAACCCGATTGTGTGTGGTGGATCCGGAGAACTCTGCGTTCTTCCCTTCCTATGCACGTGGCGATCCCGACGTCGTCACGGGCATGTCGTCGCGCATCGAGGGAATCGGACGGCCCCGTGTTGAACCCTCGTTCCTGCCCGATGTGGTGGACCGGATGATCGCGGTACCCGACTCTGCGTCCGTGGCGGCGGCCCATCATGTGGGTCGGGTTCTCGGTCGACAGGTCGGCCCGTCGACGGGGACCAACATCTGGGGTGCGTTCAGCCTGTTGGCCGAGATGACCGCCCAAGGGCGCAGCGGCTCGGTGGTCACGCTGCTGGCCGACAGTGGCGACCGCTACACCGACACCTACTTCTGTGACGAATGGCTGACCAGCCACGGGCTCGACCCCGCCGAGCCGGCCGCGTTATTGGGGGAGTTCGAGCGATCCGGCCGCTGGCCCTGCCCCTCGCCTCCGCGAGTCGATGGGCCTTCCGAGGTCAGGTACAGCCACAGTGCCGCGAGCGTGAAGAAGCCCAGGTAGATCGATGCCCCTAGCCCGGTCATAGCGCCCCTCATTTCGTTCAGGATCTGTCCGTCGTCGAGTACCACTCTGTACAACGCCGCCGACGACCCCAATGCATTCCCAGGGTGTGTCGCGAGCGCCGCGCGCGTTTGGCTTGCACCGCGTGCGGTGCGATACGCTGTCGTGGCTTCACGCGGGGTGTGGCGCAGCTTGGTAGCGTGCTTCGTTCGGGACGAAGAGGTCGTGGGTTCGAATCCCGCCACCCCGACCGCCGCATCCGTTGCCGTCAAACCATCCTTGTCTGCGGGTGGCTGTCTAATATGACCTGCAATCGAGAAACGCCAGCGATGCCAACGGGGGCACAAGCCAGTGGAGACGTTTGACCTTGTCCTTACTGGCGGTCGGGTCATCGATCCGGAGTCGGGTCTCGACGCGATCCGTAACGTCGGGATCACCGGTCACACGATCGCGGCAGTGTCTGAGGAGGCGTTGGCGGGCCGTGTCACGGTCGATGTCCGGGGCTCGGTAGTGGCTCCGGGATTCATCGATCCGCACAGCCACAGCAATCAATCCCTGCCGACCATGCGCGCGATGGTTTTCGACGGCATCACAACGGCTTTGGATTTGGAGGCTGGTGGATCGCCGGGAACTGCCGGCTACGACCGGGCTGAGCGCGAGGGGCGGCCGGTGAACTACGGCTTCGCCGCGAACTGGGCGGAGGTCAGGTCACGGGTTCTGGATGGCGTGGGCGGCGACGGAACCATCGGCGGTCTCAGCAAGATCACGAAGGGCCAACGAGTGTTCGGGGTGGCGTCGGCAGCAGAGACGAAGCGAATCGTCGGTATCCTCGGCGACGAAATCGACGGCGGGGCACTGGGAATCGGCATCCTGTTGGGCTACCTGCCGGACACCGGCCGGGATGAGTACTACGACGTCACTTCTCTGGCTGCGGCAAAGAACGTCGTCACGTTTACCCACGCCCGAACGAGTTTCAATGTGATCGAGCCGAAAGCCGCCTACGAAGGTGCCGCGGAGATCGTCGCGGCGGCAGCCGGTACCGGCGCTCATGTGCACTACTGCCACATCAACTCGACCTCTTCCAAGGCGATCGGCCGGGTGCTGGATCTGGTGTCCGGTGCGCAGGAACGCGGGGTACGAATCACCACGGAGGCTTACCCGTGGGGCGCCGGGTCCACGGTGATCGGGGCTGCGTATCTCGCGCCGGAAACGCTTCCGCAGAAGCTGCTGAAGAGCACCGACATCGAGTACATCGCGACTGGGGAACGGGTAGCCACCGATGAGCGACTGGACGAGATCAGGGCAGAAGACCCCGGCGGTGCCTGCATCATCCATTTCCTGGATGAGTCGAAACCGGAAGAATTGGAGCTGATCCGCAAGGCACTGGTATTCCCAGGCGGCGTCCTGTGTACCGACGGCCTGCCTTACCAAGTCGGCCGAGAGTACTTGGAAGGTGACGGCAACTGGCCAGTTCCTGACGAGGCGAGCTGCCACCCGCGCACGGTGGGCACCTATGCAAAGCTGCTCGGTCGGTGTGTGCGCGAATGGGGCTGGCTGACGCTGTCGGACGCGATCAGCCGCGGCTCGTATTCAGTGGCGAAAATCCTGGAAGAGTCGGTACCGGCGATGCGCAAGAAGGGACGCCTGAGGGTAGGCGCCGACGCCGACGTCATCGTTTTCGACGCCGACACAGTCGCCTGCCGAGCTACCTACGAGAATCCTCGCCATACGTCGGTGGGGTTCCGTCACGTCATCGTCAACGGAGACTTCGTACTGAAAGACTCCGAACTCGTCCTCGACTCGATGCCAGGGCGCGCAGTACGTCGCACGGCCTGAACCGGACGTCGCAACGGGGTCCGGTTAGAAAGGGTCGATGACATCGCGGAAAGTCGCCGCCGGGTACACGGACGCGCCCGCCGCTTGAATCCGTTCGGACAGCGCGTTGTCCGAGGTCACGACCCTGATGTCGGGCGGTCGATCGTCGGCCTGTACCAGCCGGAATATCTCGTCGTCAGCCGAGTTGGCGGCCGCTTTCGGGGCGTACGCGACCGTGACCACAGCCGAGTGGATGGGTGGCTTCGGCGGCTGCTCGAAGACGACCGTCACGTCGGCTGAAACTGCGTCGCCGCCGTTTTCCACCCAGTACTCGAGCTTGTCCACCAGTGCAGCCATCGCCGCCCGGCGGTCTCGCCACCAACCGTCGGGGCGGGTTCCGATGACATTCATGCCGTCGACGATCCAGCGCACACACCTACGGTAGAGGTCCCTAGAATCGCTGGTTGGATCTCGGCGGTACCGAAGTTCGCACCAGTGGCGAGCGGGATCCGAACCGGGTCCAGGAGGATCGTGAAGATATCGCACTACCTGTACAACGCCTTCTTGATTCAGCACGGAGACGTGAAGGTCGCGGTGGACCCCGGGCAGAACCTATGGATCTTCGCACTCAGGAGCCTCATCCCCAGATCGGAATGGCCGGACGTCACCCACCTGGTCATCACCCACGGCGACCCCGACCATCACTGGCAGTCGGACCGCGTCGCAAAGGTCTCGGGGGCACACGTGATCTGCGGCAGAGGCCTGACGCGGAAAGTGGGCGAACGGACGTTGGTGGTCGCGCCCCGCGGACGCGCGCTGACTTCATGGATACCCCTGGACAATCTGCACCCACTCGATGTCGGCGAGTCGGTCACCCTCGACGGCGTGCGATTCGACGCGGTCAAGACTGTCCATGGGCCCATCGCGGTCCCGATCCTCGGGTTCACATACCGCGCACACCCCGGCCCTCAGGAGCGGGTGGGGATCGGAGCCATGGGATTCAAGATCAGCATCGCCGGAACCTCGATTCTCAATCTCGGCGACACCATTCTGGTGCCGGAGTGGGAGCACGTTCGCGCCGACGTGTTGATGGTGCCGATTGGCGGACTCGGGTCGAGTACCTGGACGATGGACGTCGACGAGGCACTTGAGGCTGTCCGACTGATCCAACCGCAGCGGGTCATACCCTGCCACTACAACGCACCGTTCTTCTGGAAACGCCGGGCCGCGGTGGCCGACGACCAACGGTTCCAACGTGAAGTCGAGCGGATGGGTATCGAATGCACCATCCTGGGCTACGGCGAAACAATCACCATCTGAGTTACTCGACCATGTCGGGCCTGGCGACGCCAGATTCCTCAGGTCTTCCGGGCCGCGCCGATGAAGACCATCCCACTGAGATGGTGTTCGATTTCACCGGTCCCGGTCTCCACGATCCAGGGCTCCTGATGTGGTTCAAGAGTAGATCGCGCCGACCGTCATGCCCCCTGGAACCCCGCGCCCACGCTGGCGCATCTGTCCACCTTGCTCGTACGGTGGAGACGATGAGCCAAACAGCGCCGACTGCTCTGCCGCCCGGACCTCGGCTTCCCAAGTCGGTCCAGGCCTGGTTGATGCTGCGCCACGGCCTACGGTTCGTTGCCGCCTGTCGCCGCCGCTACGGCAAGATTTTTACGCTGCGAGTGGCGTCGGTCGGCACGCTTGTGTATCTGGGCGATCCTGCCGATATCAAGACCGTATTCGCGGGCAACCCGAAAATCTTCCACGCCGGTGAAGCGAACTCGATGCTGAGCGGACTTTTGGGCGACAGTTCGGTGCTCGTGATCGATGAAGATATCCATCGCGACAGGCGGCGTCTGATGGTGGCTCCGTTCCACCGTGACGCTGTCGCGCACCAGGCCGCTGTCATCGCGGAGATCGCCGCAGCGAACATCGCCACCTGGCCGGTGGGCACGACCTTCCCGGTGGCGCCCAAGACGAACGAGATCACGCTCGAGGTGATCCTGCGCACGGTCATCGGCGCCAGCGATCCAGGCCGGCTGGCCGCGTTGCGCGCGGTGATGCCGAGACTGCTCAACGTCGGGGCGTGGGAGACGCTGGCCATAGCGAAACCGACACTGCAGCAGCACCTTCCGTGGCGGGGACTACGCCGCAATATCGCGGAAGCCGACCGGCTCCTGTACGCCGAAATCGCCGATCATCGGGCCGACCCCAACTTGGCCGACCGTACCGACGTACTGGCCATGCTGATCCGTGCGGCCGGCGAGGATGGCCGCGCTATGACCGATGTCGAGCTGCGCGATCAGCTGATGACGTTGTTGGCCGCCGGACACGACACCACCGCAACCGGATTGGCTTGGGCGCTGGAACGTCTGACCCGCCACCCGGCGGTGTTGGACAAGGCGGTGAAGTCGGCGAAGGCCAGCGCGGCCGGCGATCCGGCCGGCGACGAGTACCTCGATGCACTGGCCAAGGAGACGCTGCGAATCCGGCCCGTGGTCTTCGACGTAGGCCGGGTGCTGCAACAGCCGGTGGAGCTGGCCGGCTACCGGCTGCCGGCCGGGGTGATGGTGTTGCCCGGGATCGTGCTGGTGCACGCCGACGCCGAGGTGTACCCCGATCCGGGCCGGTTCGACCCGGACCGGATGCTCGGGGCGACCCTGAGCCCCACCACCTGGTTCCCCTTCGGTGGCGGCAATCGGCGCTGCCTGGGCGCTAACTTCGCGATGGTGGAGATGCGCGTGGTGCTCCGCGAGATCCTGCGGCGGGTCGAGTTGTACACCACCGGCGCGGCCGACGAACATCCGCGGCTCAAGCACGTCACGTTGGTGCCACACCGCGGCGCACGGATCCGGGTACGCACGATCAACGAGGTCCCGCCGCTCGTACAGCCGCCCGCGAAAGCGTCCGAATGCCCCGCCACCACAACTTCTTCAGATTCGTCGACCCAGGTATAGCGATCGTGCCGAGACAACGGCGCTGAGGCCAGCCTGAGCAGGATCAGCGGCCGGCCCTCAGTGCCCGGCCCCGATCTCGACGAGCATGACGCCGACCATGATCAATCCGATGCTGCTAACTCCCCGCCACAAAGCGCGCGTCTACCGCCACCGACAACTCGATGTCTTTCGGCATCAGCTCGATCTCCGGACCACTGCCGGCCAGTGCGGCCGCGGTGCGAACCTGGCTGGTCCGCGGGGTATCTGCCGAACTGCCGATGTCGGAGAGCATTCCGGCATCGGCGACGGCAACCGGCCGGATCGGCCCGAGGCCCAGCGCGTCGGCGTACTGCTGCGCCCGCGTCACGGCATCCTGCACGGCACGGTGTCTGACCTCGACCTGGAGTTCCTCTCGGTGCGTCGGGATCAGTGTCCATTCGATAGTCGACACCGCGAACCCCTCGATGGCCGCTACCTGACCGCCTATCCATGCCGACAGTGCGCCGAAGTCGCTGAACTCCACCTTCACCTCGATCCTGGCGTGGTACACCAGCGGCAGTTGGCTGCCGTCCCTGTGCCACGGCCGGTTCGACCAGGTGCGCAGCTGGTCAGCCGACCAGCGGGTGATCGCGCCGCCGTCGGGATTCAAGATCGGCGAGATGGATGCTGCGAGGGTGTCCAAGTCCCCGGCGACCCGCTCGTACACCGGCGCCGAGGCCGGACCTTCATAGCTGATCGCGGCGTGCACGGTCGCCCGCTCCGGCGATCGGGACGTCGAGTAGCAACCTCGCACCGTGATCTCGGTCATCACCGAACTGTATCTCCCCCGTCGAAACTGAACTTCCGATCGATTTCCGGCCGAAAGTTCGCGCACAAGCTCAGATTCGGCGAGTGAAGATACAGTTTGTTCATGACCTATCACGGTGGCAGCTACGGCCCGCCGGGGATCTCCCATCCCGGCGGCCCGCCCACCAGCTATCCCCCGACCGGATACCCTGCGTATCCGCCGGGATACCCGGCACCTCCGGTCTATCCGACCCCGTTCACCATCGCGCCCGGTTACGGCGCCCCCGGCTACCCACCACCTGGCTATCGCACACCCCCGGCGATCAAACCCGGCATCGTCCCGTTGCGTCCGCTCAGCCTCTCCGACATGTTCAACGGGGCAGTCGCCTATATACGAGCGAATCCCCAAGCAACACTTGGCCTTACGACCATTGTTGTGGTCGCGACGCAGCTCCTGACGCTGGCAGTGTCACTCTTACCGGTCACGCTCACTGGACAACTGGATCAGGCCATGGAGGGCGACGAGCCCACCGCCGAGACCGTGATCAGCTGGGTGGCATCGGGCCTGACGACCACCGTGGCGGCTTTCATCTCGGCCATTCTGCTCAGCGGCTTGCTGACCGTGGTCGTCGGTAGAGCGGTATTCGGTTCCGGAATCACGATCGGGCAAGCCTGGCGGCGGCTTCGCCCCAGACTGTGGGCACTGATCGGGTTCACCGTTCTCGAGGTGATCGGGGCCGTGGCATTGGTCGCGGCGGTGGTTGCTGTCATCGTGGCCATCGCGGCTGCCGTCGGCGGGGCGGTAGCCTTCCTCGCCGGCGCCTCGCTGGTGATCGCGCTCATCGCGGCGCTGATCTACCTGGGCACCATGTTGACGTTTGTACCGGCAGCCATCGTGCTGGAGCGCCGCGACATCATCTCATCCGTCAAGCGGTCATTCACCCTGATCAAGGGCGACTTCTGGCGGGTGCTCGGGATCCGGCTGCTGGCGATGCTGGCGGCGAACCTCGTCGCGGCAGCGGTCGGGATCCCGTTCAGCCTCAGCGGTCAGATCACACTCACCGCATCGGCATCCACCTCCGCGGCGATGATCGCCCTCGTGCTGTTCGCCGTCGGTGGTGCGATCGGTCAGATCATCACCAGCCCGTTCAGCGCGGGAGTCGTGGTGCTGCAGTACACCGACCGCCGAATCAGGTCAGAAGCGTTCGATCTAGTCCTGCAAACGGGCGCCGCGGCCGGACCCGCAGCGCCATCGGACTCCACCGACGATCTTTGGCTGACTCGCCAGAGCTGACCAGAGCTGACATGCCAACGATTGACATCGACCGGGATGCGGCCCACGACGCAGCCCAACGCGAACTGGCAAAACCGATCTACCCCAGGCCGTCGCTGACCGAGATGATCCTCGACTGGCTCGACGAATTGCTCTACCGGCTGGTGGCTGAAGGCGCGTCGGTACCCGGCGGCTGGTTCACGGTGTCAGTGCTGCTGATCCTGCTGGCCGTCGCTGTGGTGGTCGCGGTCCGCATCGCCCGGCGCGCCATGCGGTCCAGCAGCGGCACTACGAGCACTCTGTTCGGCAGTCACCAACTCAGTGCCGCCGAGCACCGCGCCACCGCCGAACGGTACGCGGCGTCCGGGGATTGGGCGCCTGCGATCCGACACCGACTCCGAGCCGTCGCGCGCCAGCTCGAAGAAAGGGGCGTGCTCGATCCCGTAGCCGGACGGACGGCGACCGAACTGGCCCGGACGGCCGGACGCGCGCTCCCCGGCGTGGCCGACGAACTAGTCTCGGCAGCAGAGGCTTTCAACGACGTGACCTACGGTGAGCGCCCCGGGCTGGAATCGCAGTACCGCCTCGTCGCCTCGCTGGACGACACGTTGGGCAGCTCCATTTCGCGGGGCTCCAGCCAATTCCCGGCACGCTCGGAGCGCCAGACCTGGGCCGAGGTGCGATGACCTCACAGACCTCCGAAACGACGGCTGTCGGTTCGACCATCGCCCAACGCTGGTACCGGCTGCGCTGGTTACTGTTCGCGCTCGTGGTCATCTTCGGCGTGGCTGCGGTCAGCACCTACCTGTCCGCGCCGCAACCGGGCGGCAAGCTGGAAGCGACCTCGACGTCACCGGAGGGGGCCCGCGCCCTGGTCAGCCTGCTGCGGGACAACGGCGTCACGGTCATCGAGGCCGACACCATCGCCGACGTCGAACGCGAAGCCCAGCCCGGCAGCCTCCTGGTCGTGGCGCAGACCTCCCACCTGTTCGGGGACGAACTACTGAGCCGACTGGCGGACGCCCCCGGGGATCTCCTGCTGGTCGAGCCGGTAGCACGCACTCGTGAGCGCCTCGCGCCCGGCATTCGCCGAGCGGAGTCGACAGGTTTCGGTGGCATTGCGCCAGATTGCGACCTACGCGCGGCGACGCAGGCCGGCACAGTGCGATTCGGCCCGGCCGACGCCTACGAGGCTTCCGGAACGACGCCGGTAACCCGCTGCTACGGGGGCGTGTTGGCGCAGTACACCGAAGAGGGCCGCACGGTGACGGCGGTCGGTAGCCCCTTCTTCATGATGAACGAGGGGCTTCTCGACGAAGGCAACGCCGCCCTCGCGATGAACCTCGCCGGCACGCACCCGCGCGTGGTGTGGTACGCGCCGCAACGCGATGAGGGCTCCGACTCCGGCGGCGGCGCATCCATCTCCGACCTGATCCCCAGGCAGGTCAAATGGGTGGTCTTCCAGCTCATGCTCGCCGTACTTCTGCTCGCTCTGTGGAAGGGGCGGCGGGTCGGGCCGTTGGTCGCCGAACGACTTCCGGTTGTGGTACGCGCCTCGGAGACGGTCGAGGGCCGCGGACGGTTGTACCGGTCACGCCGAGCCCGCGACCAGGCCGCCGAGGCACTGCGGACGTCGACATTGCAGCGCCTGCTGCCGCGCTTGGGCCTGAACGCCGCGGCCGACCCGCCCACCATCGCTGCGGCCGTCGCCGCACGCAGCGGCCTGCACCCACTGACGGTCACCCATACGCTGCACGGACCAGCACCGGCGACGGACGCCGACCTGGTCAACCTCGCCCGCGAACTCGACGACATGGAAAGGCTGGTCGCACAGTCGTGACACACCCCAACCAACAGGACAGCGCACGCGCCGCGCTGATGGCTCTTCGCGTTGAGATCGCCAAGGTCGTCGTCGGCCAGGACGCCGTGGTCAGCGGCCTGGTGATCGCGTTGCTATGCCGCGGCCACGTCCTTCTGGAGGGAGTGCCCGGCGTCGCGAAAACCTTGCTGGTACGCACCCTGGCCGCAGCGTTGCAGCTGGACTTCAAACGGGTCCAATTCACTCCCGACCTGATGCCGGGCGACGTCACCGGTTCGCTCGTCTATGACGCACGAACAGCGGAGTTCGAGTTCCGCGCGGGCCCGGTCTTCACCAACCTGCTGCTCGCCGACGAGATCAACCGCACGCCGCCCAAAACGCAAGCAGCCCTGCTGGAGGCAATGGAGGAGCGGCAGGTCAGCGTCGACGGAGAGCCTCGAGCGCTGCCGGACCCATTCATCGTTGCGGCCACCCAGAATCCCATCGAGTACGAGGGCACCTACCAGTTGCCGGAGGCTCAACTTGACCGGTTCCTGCTGAAGCTCAACGTTCCGCTGCCGCCGCGCGACCAGGAGATCGCCATCCTCGACCGGCACGCCCGCGGGTTTGACCCACGCGATCTGTCCGGCGTTCGGCCCGTCGCCGGTCCTCTAGAGCTGGCTGCCGCCCGAGAAGCAGTCCGGCAGGTGCTCGCGGGCGAGGAGGTGCTCGGGTACATCGTCGACATCGTCGGCGCGACGCGACAGTCGCCCTCTCTGCAACTGGGCGTCTCACCGCGCGGAGCGACGGCGCTGCTGTCCACGGCAAGGTCGTGGGCATGGCTGTCGGGCCGCAGCTACATCACCCCCGACGACGTGAAGGCGATGGCCCGGCCGACGCTGCGCCATCGCGTCGCGCTACGCCCCGAAGCCGAGCTCGAAGGTGCCACCGCCGACGGCGTGATCGAAGGCATCCTGGCCTCGGTGCCGGTGCCCAGGTAGTCCCGAACAGTGATTCTCACCGGACGCCCAGGGCTGATCGCAGTCCTGTGCGCGCTCCCTATCGCATTCTCCGCTCGGCCTGCCCTGGCCTTCGCCGCGCTGCTGACCCTGCTGGTCATTGCGGTGACGGTCGATGTGGCGCTGGCGGGCAGCCCACGGGCATTGGTGCTGACGCGCAGCGGTCAGACGTCGGCCCGCCTGGGCCAACCGGTGCCGGCGGCGCTGGCGATCGTCAACGGCGGCCGGTCCCGCTTTCGCGGCGTGATCCGTGACGCGTGGGCTCCCAGCGCGCGCGCCGAGCCTCGTCAGCATCCGGTGAATTTGGCTGCCGGCCAACGGGCCACCGTCAACACACAGTTGCGTCCGGTACGTCGGGGCGACCAGGAGTCAGCCTTGGTGACCGCCAGATCCGTTGGACCGCTGGGCCTGGCCGGCCGTCAGGCCTCACACCGGGTGCCTTGGCAGATTCGCATCCTGCCCCCGTTCTTGTCTCGCAAGCACCTACCTTCCCGACTGGCCAGATTGCGTGAACTCGAAGGTACGACGCCCGTGCTGATCCGGGGCCAGGGCACCGAGTTCGACTCCCTGCGTGAGTACGTGGTGGGCGATGATGTCCGATCGATCGACTGGCGGGCAACCGCACGGCGCGCCGATGTCGTCGTGCGCACCTGGCGGCCTGAACGCGACCGGCGGGTGGTGATCGCACTCGATACCGGCCGCACATCAGCCGGCCGGGTGGGCGTCGACCCGACCGCTGCAGATCCCGGGGGCTGGCCCCGCCTGGACTGGTCGATGGACGCTGCGCTGCTGCTGGCTGCCCTCGCCGCGAGGGCCGGTGACCACGTCGATTTCCTGGCCCACGACCGCGTCACACGTGCGGGGGTCTTCAATGCGTCGCGCACCGAACTACTGGCTCATCTGGTTGAGGCGATGGCCCCCCTGGAACCGGCCCTGGTCGAGTCGGATCCGGGTGCACTGGTGGCCGCGATCCACCGGCGGGCACGGCGCCGCGCCCTGGTGGTGCTGCTGACCGATCTGAACGCCTCGGCGATCGACGAAGGCCTGATCAGCGTGCTGCCACAGTTGACCGCGAAGCACAAGGTGCTGCTGGCGGCGGTCTCCGATCCGCGGGTGGACAGGCTCGCCGCGGGGCGTACTGACCCGGTAGCGGTGTACGACGCCGCCGCCGCCGAACGGGCCCGCAACGAACGGCGCGACGTCGCGTCCCGGCTGCGGCGCTGTGGCGTGGAAGTCGTCGATGCCCCACCGGACGAACTCGCTCCTGAACTCGCCGACCATTACCTGGCCATGAAAGCCACCGGCCGCCTGTAGCGCAGTCCCGTTTTCCCGCGAGCAGACGCAAATTCACCCAAATCCAGCCCGATTGCGGCCACTTTGCGTCTGCTCGCGAGCTTCAGCCCGTCGGCGCGAAGTCGGGGGCGTCGTCGATGTCACCGGTCTCCCCGACCCTGGAGGCCTCCCGGCCGAAGTGGAATACATAACCGAGGAAAGCAAGCTCGGCCGCCACCCCGATCGCAATACGCGCGAACGTCGGAAGTGGCGAGGGCGTGACGAACGCCTCGATGATCCCGGCCACCATCAGGACCGCGACCAAGCCGATAGCCACCGCGATCACCGCACGACCCTGCTCGGCCAGCACCTGGCCACGCGGTCGATTACCCGGCGACACCACCGACCAGCCGAGTCGCATCCCGACGCCGGCCGCCAGGAACACGGCCGTCAATTCGATCAATCCATGCGGCGTAATGAGGCCGAGAAAGATATCCCCCTTGCCCGCGTCGAACATCAATCCTGCAACCGCACCGAGATTCGCCGCGTTCTGGAACAAGACGTAGGGGATCGGGATGCCCAGCAGGACCGAGAAACCGATGCACTGCGCCGCAACCCAGGCATTGTTGACCCACACCCCCAGCGCGAACGACCCCGCCGGATGTTCGCTGTAATACGCGGCGAAGTCGTTGTCGACCAATTCCTCTATTTCCGAGGGCGTTCCGAAAGCAGCTTGCACATCGGGGTTACCGCCAATCCACCAGGCGATCATCACCGTGACGAAGAAGAACCCGATCGCCGATCCCAACCACCACCGCCACGAACGGTAGGCGACGACCGGAAAAGACACCGTCCAGAAGCGGACGAATTCCCGCCACAGCGGCGCGTGCGCGCCGGTGACGACCGAACGGGCACGGGCGACCAGGCCGGACAGCTTGCCGATCAGCACCGCATCCGAGGACGCTGAGCGCACCATCGACAGATGGGTCGACACCCGCTGGTACAGGTCGACGAGTTCGTCGACTTCGGCGCCGGTGAGCTTCCGCCGTTTCCTGACCAGCCTCTCGAGGCGATCCCACGTCGGGCGATTCGCCAGTACGAACGCGTCGACATCCACCTGGCCGATCCTAGTAGCGTGACGAGGATGGCCGGTGTGCAAGAGCCCGTCGTGACCGGGGACGCGGTGATCCTCGATGTCCAGATCGCCCAGGTGCCGGTGCGGGCGTTGGCCGCGCTGATCGACATCACCGTGGTGTTCATCTGCTATGTCATCGGTATCGTGCTGTGGGCCGCCACTCTGTCTGATTTCGATGCGGCGTTCTCAGGCGCGGTGCTGATCATCTTCACAGTCCTGGCTCTGGTGGGATACCCACTCATCTTCGAGATGGCCACCCGCGGACGGTCGCTGGGCAAATTGGTGATGGGCTTGCGCGTGGTATCCGACGACGGAGGCCCGGAGCGCTTCCGTCAGGCACTCTTTCGCGCGCTGTCCGGGGTCATCGAGATTTGGATGCTGACTGGCGGTCCGGCGGTGATCTGTAGTCTGATCTCGCCGAAAGGCAAGCGCATCGGCGATGTCTTCGCGGGCACTGTGGTCATTACCGAGCGGGCACCGCGACTTTCGCCGCCGCCGCCCATGCCCCCGCAGCTCGCGTGGTGGGCGTCCTCGCTTCAGCTGTCCGGGCTCGGCCCCGAACAGGCCGAGCTCGCCCGCCAGTTCCTTTCCCGTGCCACGCAATTGAATCCTCAGGTACGCGCTCAGATGGCGTACCGGATCACCTCTGAGGTCGTCTCCCGGATCTCGCCTCCACCACCGTCCGGCACGCCGGCGCCGCTGATACTTGCTGCGGTCCTCGCCGAGCGCCACCGAAGGGAGCTGGCGCGGCGGCCCACCTGGCCCCCGCTGCCCGCCCGACCCGCCCAGGCAGCTGCTGACCCCCGGTACTCGTATCCGCCTCTGCCACAGCAGTTATCACCGCCGCCAAGTCGGCCACAGCCTCCGCCCGGCGCGTTCACCCCGCCGAGCTGAACCGCACCCTACCGCCGAGGAACCCGGTCAGCGAGCCCTTAGTCGCGCTCCAGGGCTTCGTCGCGCGCCGGGCGTCCGGCGAGCTCCTCGTTGCGGCCGAACAGATACGGGTACGCGATGCCGGCGATGGCTGCACCCACCAGCGGCGCGAGCCAGAACAGCCACAACTGGGCCTGTGCGCCGTCGCCGTTGAAGAAGGCGACCCCGGTGGATCGCGCCGGATTGACCGAGGTGTTGGAGATCGGGATGGAGATCAGGTGGATCAGCGTCAAGGTGAGTCCGATCGACAAGCCCGCGAAGCCCTTCGGCGCCCGGTCGTCCGTGGAACCGAGGATGACGAGTAGGAAAATCCCCGTCAGCACCACCTCGACGATGAGCACCGCCCACAGTGAATAGCCGCCGGGGGAATGCTCGCCATAGCCGTTGGCGGCCATGTTCCCGGTGGCCGACCAGCCCTCCTTACCTTTAGCCACCGCGTAGATCACCAGTCCGCCGACTAGGCCGGCCACCACCTGGGTGATCCAGTACGCAGGCAGTGCCTTCCACTCGACCCTGCGGGCCAGTGCCGCGCCGAGTGTGACGGCGGGATTGAAGTGACCGCCGGAGATGGTGCCGAACGCGTAGACGCCGGTGAGAACCGTCAGGCCGAAGGCGAGTGCGACGCCGAGAAAGCCGATCCCCAGCGAGGCGCCATCGCCGGAGATGAACTTGGCGGCGAAAACAGCGCTGCCACATCCACCTAGGACCAACCAGAAAGTGCCGATGAACTCTGCTGCCAATCGATGTGCCATTGTGGGCTGGTTCACGAGATTCTCCCTCCGAATGCGAATCTTGAGCGTCGCATACGCGCACCCGCTGTGATGCGGGTTCGTCGAACCTGAGACCGGGCGCAAACAGCCGACCGGCACTGCTGGATCAGGCGATCAATCCTGCCGCGGACGCTGTGCGAACGGAATCTTGGAAAACACCTGCTGACTAGTCGCTGATCCAATTCCCATGGAATCCATGGGGAACGCGCCGCGGTAGCTCGATTCGGGCCACCGGTGGTCCGGTGAAATCTGATGCGTCGACGATCACCAGGTCGCTGCTATCCCGGACTGGATCGTAGACATAGCCGAGATACCACCCGCTGCTCTCGTCGGGCGGGCCGGAAGCCGAAGGCACGAAGACCGCCTCCCCTGGTACGGCCTCGGAGTCGGGAGTCGCGAACCGGTGCTCGGCGGCCTCACCGGTGGCGAGGTCGTGGCGGATCAGACTGTGGCCTGCGACGGACACCGAGTAACGCGCACGAAGTGAGGAAAGCCGGTCGTCAATCCGGGGGAACTCCACTATCCGGTCATCAAGCTGACGTTCCGAGACGGTGCCATTCTTCAGGTCCAACGTCCACGTCCACATCGTCCCTTCGGCATCGAATCCGGCATCGCCCCTCCATAATTCGGGATACCGGACGGCCTGAAGGACGATCGTGGAGGCCTCCGGTGTGTTTCCACCGTCGTCATAGGCGTTCGCGACGTGGAACACGTAGCACGGGTCGATCTCGAACCACCGCACCTCTCCGTACGGATCGTCACGGCGCAGCACACCCAGTCGTGCACCGTAGGAGTCGTCCCAGCGGTAGGGCATGTCGCCGGAGTCCTTCATCGCGACGTCCAGGTTGAACACGATGGGCAGGTCCATGAACACCACATAGTTCGCCGTCAACGCGAAATCGTGCATCATCGTCAGCGCCTTGACCTCCAGCGGCCGGCTGACTACCAGCTGGCCGTCGGCGTCGGCGCGGTGGTAGGTGACGTGCGGTGCAAAGATATTGCCGTATCCGAAGAAGTGCATCTCGCCGGTCGTCGGGCAGATCTTCGGATGCGCGGTCATCGAATTGTCCAGCTTGCCGCCGAAATCGTAGGCACCCACGGTCTCGAGGTCGTTGGTGATCTCGTACGGAAACGAGGACTCGACCAGCGCGAGCGTCTTTCCCGCGTGGTTGACGATGTGGGTGTTGGCTACGCTGGCCCGCAAATTGCGGGTGCCGTCGGCGTTGTACAGCGGAAAAGCCTTCTTGAAACTGTCGGTGCGCACCCACCGGTTGCGGTACCAGGCTGCCCGTCCGCCTTCGATGCGAACACCGTGGATCATGCCGTCACCGGCGAACCAGTGGCCAGTTGGCTGGCGCGGGTTCGGCCCGTTGCGCAAGTACCAACCGGTCAACTCCGTGGGGATCGCACCGTGCACAGGCAGACCGAACTCGGTCAATTCGTCAGCCACCGGCGCGTAGTTTCCCGACAGGAAGAATTTACCTGTGCCGAAAAGCGTTTCGGATTCGGTCTGGTCCGTGGTGGTATCGGTCATCGGGTGCGACCTCCAATCGAGTCGTTCCCACAGTGACACTTCAGTTGTGACATGTCAATAGTGGAACTTTGTGCGTACTATACCGCCATGAGCCTTCGATTCGCCGCGCTCGGCCTGCTCGCCCAACGCCCCGGCAGCGGCTACGACCTGCTCAAACGGTTCGAGAATTCGATGGCCAACGTGTGGCCGGCCACCCAGAGCCAGCTCTACGGAGAACTCAACCGACTCGCCGACTCAGGTCTCATCGAGGTGGCCGACGTAGGGCCTCGGGGCCGAAAGGAGTACCGCGCCACCCCCGCGGGTCGTGCCGAGCTCGTCCGGTGGATCGGCGAACCCGGAGACGACCCGCCGGTGCGCCGGCCAGACCTCCTCCGCATCTTCCTGCTCGGTGAGCTACCCGCCGACGACGCACGCAGATACGCGTCGGCTTTCGCCCAGCGTTCCGAGTCCGAGCTCAGACGGCTTGAGAAGCTGCGCGATTCGATCCGGTGGGGAGAAACTGATGCCGCCTTCTACGGTCGTGCGGCGCTAGAGTTCGGCCTCCGGGACGCTGCCATGGAGGAGCAGTGGGCTCGCTGGCTGGTGAAGTCGATCGACGAGCGCCGGGGTTGCCGGGGTTGAACGCGCCCGATACCGCGGGCGGTTAGTCGCGCGGGTCAGTCTCTGACACAGTCCAGGATGACCAGGAACGGGTTGTCGAGCAGGTAGTCCCAGTAGTCGCCCTCGTCGTACGGTTCGGGGGCCAAATCGGGCATGTGCATGCCGAAGTCGTGGAAACCGGCCGCACGGAAGGCGTGGGCATAAGCCTCGATAGGCAGATGGTAATTCCTGACCTCCAGCGAGGTCTGGGCGAGGTTGAGCGTTATGTCGATCGGTGCGCCATCGAAGGCGTGGTCGGCCAGTTCTACCTCGAATCCGTACTTGCGGTAGTCGGGACGGAAGGAGTACACCCCCGGATTGACGGTCACGGCGACCACCCGGCCGCCCGGCTTGACCCGGCACGCCAAGCCGCGGCACATCTGTGCGAGCTCTACCCGGTCCTGGGCGTACACCAGCAGCCAAGCGCAGACGACGATGTCGTAATCCTGTTGCGGCACAATCGAACGGGCATCTGCAACGACGTATTCGATGCCCAACGGCTCCTGCGATTCCTGCTCGCGGGCCAGGGCGATCATGCGTTCGGAGATGTCGAGTCCGGTTACCTGCGCCGCACCGGCTCGACCCAGCAGTCGGGTGAAATGACCTTCGCCGCAGGCAACGTCGAGGATTTTCTTGCCATGGACCTCGCCAATGTGCTTCAAGAAAGAATACGTCTCGATGCGTTCTCGCCAGGCCTGCGTTTTTGCCTCTTGATACTGCTCGGCGATATGCCCGTCGTCGTAGTCGATCGCCATGCCGCTCAGCCTTTCCGACCTAGTCGACGTCCACCCAGTCCAGCGTGCGTTGTACGGCCTTCTGCCAGCCGGCGTAACCGTCTGCGCGCTGTTCCTCGCTCCAGGCCGGAATCCAGCGCTTGTCCTCGTGCCAGTTGGCCCGCAACTCGTCGGGATCCGACCAGAAGCCGACCGCAAGGCCGGCCGCGTAGGCGGCTCCGAGCGCAGTGGTCTCTGCCACCACGGGTTTCACGACGTCGACGCCCAGCACGTCGGCCTGGATCTGCATGCACAGATCATTGGCGGTGATGCCACCATCTACCTTGAGCACCTCCAGATGCACTCCGGAGTCTGCTTCCATCGCATCGACGACATCACGACTCTGGTAGCAGATTGCCTCCAAGGCCGCCCGAGCCACGTGGGCGTTGGTGTTGAACCGCGAGAGGCCGACAATGGCGCCACGGGCGTCCGAGCGCCAATACGGCGCAAACAAACCCGAGAATGCCGGCACGAAATAGACCCCGCCATTATCAGCGACCTGCCGAGCCAGCGCCTCACTCTGCGCGGCACCGCTGATGATGCCCAGTTGGTCACGCAGCCATTGGATGGCCGAGCCCGTCACCGCGATCGAACCTTCCAGTGCGTAGACAGGTTTCGCGGGAGCCCCGTTTCGGGATCCGAACTGGTAGCACACGGTGGTCAGCAGCCCGTTGGATGACCGCACAATCTTCTCACCGGTGTTGAGAAGTAGAAAATTGCCTGTGCCGTAGGTGTTCTTGGCCTCGCCGGCCGCCAGACAGACCTGCCCCACCATGGCCGCCTGCTGGTCACCGAGGCTGGCGGTCAGCGCCACCTCACCGCCGAGCGGACCGGACGTCAGCGTCGTACCGTACGGTTCGGGCGATGACGACGGCATGATCTGCGGCAACATTCGGCGCGGAATTCCGAACAGGGCGAGCAGCTCGTCGTCCCAATCCAAGGTCTCCAGATCCATCAGCATCGTTCGGCTGGCATTGGTCACATCGGTGATGTGGACTCCCCCCTGTGGGCCGCCGGTCAAGTTCCACAGCACCCAGGAGTCGGCGGTGCCGAAGATTGCCTCGCCCTTGTCGGCCGCCTCTCGCACGCCGTCGACATTCTCCAGAATCCACTGCACCTTGCCCGCCGAGAAGTACGTCGCCGGCGGCAACCCTGCCTTGCGACGGATGATGTCGCCGCTGCCGTCGCGGTCCAGTGCCGAGGCGATCCGGTCGGTACGGGTGTCCTGCCACACGATGGCGTTGTAATAGGGCCGCCCGGTGCGCTTGTTCCAGACCAACGCGGTCTCGCGCTGATTGGTGATACCGAGTGCGGCGAGGTCGTCGGCCTGCAGGTTCGTCGAGTTCAGTACCGACAGCAGCACCGATGCGGTGCGCTCCCAGATTTCGACCGGATTGTGCTCCACCCATCCTGCGCGCGGCAGGATCTGTTCGTGCTCCAGCTGGTGGCGACCGATCTCACGTCCCGAATGGTCGAAGATCATGGCGCGGGTGCTGGTGGTTCCTTGGTCGATTGCTGCAACGAAGTCGGCCATTCGTCCATGATGGACCACGTGGGTAACCGAACTTCGCTAGCGGTCGAAAGTCGCCAGATCGCCCGCATGCCGCGGGGCGGCCCGGACGCGTCGTGTCTGGACCGGCTGCTGCAGACCGACCGGCAGGAATACCTGGACCGCGATTCCGAGGGAGATGCCCGCCTCGAGGCGCTCAAGCGCAGCGTGATCCGGGGGCTCGATTTGGCGGGCGAGGTGTTCGGCAGCCACGAGAAGTTCGCGAAGATCGCGCTGGACGAGGTCGCCGAGGTAGCCGACCCTAGAATCCTGGAACTGGGCGCGGGGCACGGCAGTCTGTCCCGCAAGCTGCTCGACTGGCATCCGACGGCCAGGCTGACCGTGACCGACCTCGAGCCGTCCTCGGTGGCGGCCATCGCCGACGGTGACCTGGGGGCGCATCGGCGCACCACAGTCCGACAGATGGACGCCACGGCTCTGGACGCCACCGACGGGGAGTTCGACCTGGCGGTGTTTGTGCAATCGCTGCACCACCTGCCCCCGGCCTCCGCCGCACGAGTGATCGCCGAGGGCACCCGGGTGGCGAAAAAGTTGCTCATCATCGACCTGTCGCGGCCGCCGACGCCGCTGCATATCGCGCGAATCGCGATCATGTTGCCGCTGGCCCCGCTGGTGCCGTTAGTGCACGATGGCGTGATCAGTTCACTGCGCGCCTACAGTCCGTCGGCGTTGCGGGCGCTGGCTGCCCACGCCGACCCCGCCATCGAGGTTGTGCTGCGCGGCGGGCCGATGAGCCCGCAGGTTGTCGTGGCGTCCCGCGCACACTGACCGGCGGCGAGCGCGCGCACATTGACAGCAATCGCGGCGTGTCGGCGCACAGACACCTTCATAAGTGGAATAAGTCAAGGGGTGTTGGTTGGGGTGGCCTGCCCGGTCCTGGTCTCAACGTAGTGCGTCAAGCGGGCTTGTACCCGACTTCATTCAACCGAGTTCATCAGGACGGCAGGGCCTGCTCAA
>JAHZJB010000087.1 GCA_022601135.1 Actinomycetes bacterium
CCGCTCAAGCCACCAGAAAAGGCGGCGCACCCGCGCAGCAACGGGCGGCAGGACCCCGGAGCCAGCGATATCGAGCGGCGCAACCTCGCGGGCCTCTGCCGATACCGGTCCCGGTCCAGATGCCCCCTCAGTCATGAGGCGTGATCATAGTGGGACTGTCGATTCAACGTTGTCGGCGGCGCTGACGTGCTCCGCGATGCCCGGCGACCAGCAGGCTGCCCCCGAACTGATCCGGCTGACGCAGTAACAGGTCCTGTCGCTGGCAAAGAGCGCCCGGCCCTCGATTAGGTCACCCATCCAATCCGAACGGCGGGTCGCTCCGAAGTACACACATTGGATCGAGAGGAGCAGACAGTGGAAACAGGTGCAAACAGCAGCGTACAGTGGCCGACCAGCGTCATCGCCGGAGTTCACGGGGCGTTGCCTCCGAACCGGTACAGCCAGTCCGAGATCACCGACGCGCTGGTCCAGCTGCCCCAGTTTGCCCCGCACGCGGATCTGATCCGGCGATTCCATGAGACTGCGAAGGTCAACCATCGCCATTTCGTGCAGCCGCTGGAGCACTATGCCGGGTTGACCGATTTCGGCCACACGAACTCAATCTTCATCGAGAGCGCGGTCGACCTCGGATGCGCGGCCGTTTCGGGAGCTCTGGACGAGGCCGGTTTCGGGCCTGATGACGTCGACATGATCATGTCGACGACGGTCACCGGTATCGCGGTGCCGACTTTGGAGGCTCGGATCGCCGGGCGGCTCGGTATGCGCCCCGACGTGCGGCGCTCCCCCTTGTTCGGACTCGGATGCGTGGCCGGCGCGGCCGGCATGGCCCGCGTGCACGACTACCTGCGCGGCAACCCCGACGGGGTCGCGGTCCTGGTGTCTGCCGAACTGTGCTCGCTCAACTTCGGCGCTCTCGAAGCAGACGTCGCCGGCCTGGTGGGAACCGCGCTGTTCGCCGACGGTGCGGCAGCGGTAGTGGCCGTCGGTGAGCGCCGGGCTGAGAAAGCTGGCATCACCGGGCCGCGAATCATCGATTCGGCCAGCAGGCTGTACCCGGACTCGTTGCGCACCATGGGCTGGGACGTCGGCGCCTCCGGCTTCAAGCTCGTGCTGTCTCCGGAGGTGCCCGACATGGTCAGCCGCTACCTGCGTGATGACATGTCTGGCTTCCTCGGCGGCCACGATCTCGGGATAGACGACATTGGCGTGTGGGTCAGCCATCCAGGCGGCCCAAAGGTGATCGAGGCGATCTCCGACAGCCTCACGCTGCCCAACGACGCGCTGGAACTGACCTGGCGGTCGCTCGCCGAGATCGGCAACGTCTCGTCATCATCGGTGTTGCACATCCTGCGCGACACGATGGACAAACGTCCCGCGGACGGATCGCCCTCGGTGATGATGGCAATGGGTCCTGGATTTTGCTCGGAACTCGTGCTCATGAACTGGGAGTGAGTACGGCTCATGACGTGGTATCTAATTCTGATCTTCGCAATCGGTGTCGAGCGCCTCGCCGAATTGGTTCTCGCACAACGCAATCTTGCTTGGAGCCGGGCACGTGGCGGCGTCGAGGTCGGTGCGGGCCACTACCCGGTGATGGTCGTTCTGCATCTGGCCCTACTGGTTGGCTGCGTGGTGGAAGTCGCGGTGATGCATCGCCCGTTCATCCCGGCGCTGGGGTGGCCGATGCTGGCGCTGGTCATCGCAGCCCAAGGCCTGCGCTGGTGGTGTATCACCACCCTGGGCCGGCAGTGGAACACTCGGGTCGTCGTGATCCCGGGCGCGCCCCGCATCGAGAGTGGACCCTACCGCTGGATCCCGCACCCGAACTACGTCGCCGTCGCTGTCGAAGGGTTCGCCCTGGCGATGGTCCACACCGCGTGGATCACCGCATTGGCATTCACCGTCCTCAACGCGGCTCTCATGAGCACCCGCATATCCGTCGAGAACTCAGCGTTAGCGAGGCTATCGTGAACGATCTTTTGGTCGCCGGAGCCGGTCCGGCGGGGCTATTCACGGCCATCCACGCCGCCCGCGCAGGGCTTCAGGTCACCGTGGTGGACCGCCGCCCCGGGCCTACCGACAAAGCCTGCGGCGAAGGGCTGATGCCGCACACGTTGCGACACCTCGACGCGATCGGAATCACTCCGCACGGCAAGCCCTTTCGCGGCATCACCTACCTGGACCGAACCCGGCGCGTGGAGGCCCGCTTCCCGGGTGGCGCCGGGCGCGGGGTGCGGCGCACCGTGTTGTCCGAGGCGCTTCACGATGCTGCCGCCACCGCGGGCGTGCGGATCGTCAAAGGCTCAATCGGCGACGTTGCCCAGGATGGGGCGGGTGTGCGGTGCGGCGGTCTCGAAGCGCGGTACCTGGCCGCTGCCGACGGCTTGCACTCTCCGATCCGTCGCCAGCTCGGGCTGGACCGTCCCGCCAGCGGCGCGCGCCGCTGGGGCATCCGTCGGCACTTCCAGATCGCCCCATGGACCGACACGGTCGAGGTGCATTGGGCCTCGCACACCGAGGCCTATGTGACCCCGGTTTCCGATGACTGCGTCGGCGTCGCCATTTTGACCTCTCGGCAGGGCAAGTTCGACGACCACCTACGTGAGTTCCCAGCTCTGGCAAAGCGACTCGCCGGCACTCAGGGTGGCCCGGCCCGTGCGGCAGGACCATTGCGGCAGCGCGCTGCCAGTCAGCACAAGGGCAGGGTCATGCTCGTCGGTGACGCAGCGGGATACGTCGACGCCCTTACCGGCGAAGGGTTGGGCATCGCGCTGGGCGGCGCCGAAATCCTGGTCAACGCCGTTCTGTCCGACGACCCCGCGGACTACACCCGGCAGTGGCGCCGCATGTCACGCCGGTACCGGCTGTTGACGTCGGGCCTTCTGGCGGCGAGCAATTCCCCGGCCCGGACCATGATCGTGCCGGCCGCGGCCACCCTGCCGAAAGTCTTCAACCAGGCGGTCAAACTGCTCGCCCAGTGACGGTCGTGGTGGACCTGTGTCATCTCGTCGGGAACCCGCAGCAAGCCGCCACAAACGCCACCCGCGAAACTCGGCATGCGGATCCCGCGCGAGGACTGATTCGCTCGGCGGCCGGGTGCGGATCAACGGGTGGAACTCCTGCCGGCCTGTTTGCGGGATCGGGTTCGCGTCGGTTTCGCGTCATGGTGATCCGGTGTCATCAGGTTGACCGCATGCTCGATCACCGCGTCGAGGTCGGACCCCAGAGAGCCAGCCAGCCACTGGTCGTTTAGTTGAGTTGTGGCACCGGCGTATATGGCGGCGGCGACTTCGGCTGCGATGCGGTCGAACCGGGGATTGCCCTGGCGGCGAACAGCAAGAATGTACTCGCGGAGTTCCTTCTGGGCTGCCGATCGGCGGGCCGCTAGAACCGGATTGGCCGCAGCGGCGCTGAACAGGATCTGTCCGTGCCGCGGATCGGCGGCGCTGAAGTCCAGTACGGCCCGGATTCCGGCCCTCAATCGGGCACGATCGTCGAGCAGACCCACGGTCGCGGCGGTCAATGTGCGGCGCAACTGGGGGTAGATCTCGTCATACACCGCACCCAGTAATTCGTCGGTGTCGGGGAAACTCTCATAGAAGTAGCGGTGGTGTAAACCGGCTTCGCGGCAGACCGACCTCACCGACAACTCAGCGTCGTCGCCCCGGCCGATCAATTCATACGCGGCATCCACCAACAACTTTCGGCGTCCAGCGCGGCGATCATCGGGAGACAGCCCTGCCCATCTGCCCATGGACCCCACGAGGCCAGCATACCCAAGCTGGGTTCTGCCGAGAGATTCGGTAATTTGTGGCCACAAGTGTGGCCATAGATGCGATTGGCTGTTACTTTGGCCACAACTGCGGCCAAACTTTGGGGGTAATTGTGGGACCTTCGTCTCGCAGACAAATGATCGGTGTGGCGATGTTCGCGCTGGGCATTGCGGGCTTCACGAATCCCGGCAGCGCCGTTGCGGAGAGCGTTGGCAGCGACACTTCCACGCGAACAGAGCACCGCTCAACGGACAGCGCCGCCCCGAACAGCGCAGACAGCGACGCTGTCGCCGCGGATAGCCTCGACAGCGACAGCGACGCGGACCTGGTGGATGGCGACAGCGACGCGGACCCGGTGGATGGCGACAGCGACGCGGACCTGGTGGACGGTGACAGCGACGCGGACCTGGTGGACGGTGACAGCGCCGCGGACCTGGTGGACGGTGACAGCGCCGCGGACCTGGTGGACGGTGACAGCGACGCGGACCTGGTGGACGGTGACAGCGACGCGGACCTGGTGGACGGCGACAGTGACCCGGACGGCGAACCTTCGGCACAGACGGATTACCGCTCAACCGAGAGCGCAACCACCGACAGCGCGGTGGTTCGGGAATATCCCAACCCATCGCGTCGACCATCTCGCACGTCTGCTGATGGCGGGGGGTCCGGTTCCATGGCGTTGCCCGCCGAGCAGTTGCCCGAGCGGACGGCCAGCCTCCGAGTTCGCGGGGCCATGGCCGGTACTGACCTTAGCTCAACCCTCGATCCCGGGAGCGGCGCGGAACTTCTCCTGGACGACAGTGAGGCGGGGCCGGTTCGCAGTCCGGCGGCCGGCGGCGAGGCTACTCCGACAACCGCCCCGCCGGCGTCGCAAGCCGGACTGTCGACTCAGATTGAGGCAACCCGGCCGGCCGAGCCCAGCGCTGCCGTACCGGTCGCGGACGTCGCGGCGCTTGAGTCGGCGGTGGACTGGTTGTTCGGCGGCCAGCCCGCCGGAACTCCTGTCCAGTCGCCGCTCTCGTGGGTGGTCCTGGCTGCGGCACGACGCGAGGCCCGGGCCAGCCAAAGCCAGCCGACAGCGGCCCCGGTCGGTACCGGGCTTGTGCACGAGTCCTCGATGACGCCGCGAGATGGGGTTACCGCGACCGCGCGTTCGGCCGGAGTCGCCGCCGTGGCGGGGATCGCCGGGGCCACCGCGACCGGCAACCTCTCCCCCGCCGAACGGGCGTTCTGGACCGAGCAACGCGGAGTGGGCTTCTCAGCGGGATCCTCTGGCGCGCTGGAGGATCAGGACCGGCTCGAGGGCGCCCTGACCCAGGTAGCTGCCCAAGGCTTCAACTCCATACGCACCTGGGGAACCGACGCCTACACCGGGCGCATCCTGGAGGCGATCATCCGACTGGACCTTCCGATCAAAGTCCAACCCGGAATCTACATCACCACTGCCACCGATGCCCGCTCCCAGATCGACAGTGCGCTGGAGGTCATCGATCCCTACGCCGACAAAGTGATCGGCGTCAGCCTGGGCAACGAGCAGATCGTCGATTGGAACGCCGCCGCCACCTTGACCGTTCCCCAGGTGATCGACCAGGTCGCCTACTTCAAAAGCAAGTCCGACATCCCGGTGACCTACAACTTCGCCGGCGAGACCTTCCTGCCGGGCGCCAGCCAGTGGAGCCAGAACCTGGCCGGCTTGGTCGAGCAGCTCGATTACATCAATGTGCACAGCTACGCCGGGTTCTTCGACAACCGCAACAATCCGGTCTGGACCCCCGACAGGCAACTCGATTCTCTGAAGTCCTACGAGACCCTGCTGTCCACCAGACTCGACTCGTTGGGCTTGGGCGACAAGCCGATCGTCCTTGGTGAAACCGGTTGGCAAAGCGCGGGTTACAACCCCACGGTGACCAACCCGGACAACATGCAGCAGTACTACGAGGACGTCACTCGCTATGTATACGGGCCAGAAGCCCGTTTCGATGGCATGTTCTACTTCAACTTCACCGACGAGGCATGGAAGGGCGGCGACGACAATTGGGGCCTCTTCAAGGAGGGGTCCGCCGCCTACATCGGCTCATCGAAATTTGCCCTAGCCACCGTTGACGAGATCCTCGGCGATTCCGAGGGGTCGGAGCTGCAGACGATCCGTACCAACGGATCGGTGGCATTGTTGACCGACCCCGACACCGGGATTGCGTTCGTCCGGTCCGGTGCCGAGCCGGCGATCGCAATCACCCGCGCCGATTCCTACTGGAGCGGCGAGGTTCCGGTCAGCCGTGACGGGGCGAGGTTGGTCTCGGCGGCCGTCGACGCTACCGGGAGCCTTCGGGTCCTCGACGACGCCGGTGATGTTCAATATGGATGGGTCCTCGATGACACCGGCAAGTTCGCCGGTGAACAGCGCTACGACGCATCCACCCGCATCTACGCCGAGACGATGTTCGGTGTCGACCTCGACAACGACGGCGTCATCGGAACCGGCGAGCGCACAACCCCGCTGCAGACGATCAAGTCCAACGGTCCGGTGGCTCTGTTGACCGACCCCGACACCGGGATTGCGTTCGTCCGGTCCGGTGCCGAGCCGGCGATCGCGATCACCCGCGCCGATTCCTACTGGAGCGGCGCGGTGCCGCTGAGCCGTGGCGGGTCGACGTTGATCTCTGCGGCCATCGATGACACCGGAAAACTCCGGGTCCTCGACGCCAGCGGCGACAACCAATATGGCTGGATCCTTGATGACACCGGCAGGTTCAGCGGCGAAGAAAAATATGACACCGCGACCCGTACGGCCGCAGAAGACCTCTTCGGTGTCGACCTCAACAACGACGGCATCATCGGAACCGGGGTAGTCACACCGCCGGTAACCCCGCCGGCTGTCAGCGCCTACGAGCTCACCGGCTTTAACCAGGGAGAATTCCGGTCCACCATCGCCTTCAGCCATCGCGCTACGGTCGACCCGATCGTCGCTCCGGGGAACGTCAACTTTGCGCATATGCACGACTTCTTCGCCAATCCCACGACCGGCGCCGACTCAACCGTGGCATCGCTGATGAAAGCGGCCAACGGCGCGGCGATCCCAGCCAACAACACCTCCACTTACTGGGCGCCGAGCCTGATCGATGAGGGTAGCGATGGCCTCGGTGGTGAATGGCGCTACATCGATCCCCTGCCGACCTCAATCGCCTACTACAGCGTTCTGCGGCCCAATGAACCGAACCAGTTGGTCAACATGCCTACCGGCCTGAAAATGATCACCGGTTCGGCGATGCCCCAGGAACGGCAATCCAGAGCACATGTGTTCTGGAACTACATCGGCGAGTCCGCCTCCTACGACCACATCCCGCTCGGTGACGAGTGGCGCGACCTGCCTCTGCAGGCCGTGGTGATCTTCCCGGAGTTCTGGGACGGAGAGCAGCTCGACGCCCCAGATCACAAGAGTCACCTGGCCTACGGCAACGGGAGCGGCACCGGCCCCGATGGCCACCCCCTGTTGATTCCCCAGCTGCAGCTGCAGATCCACTACGGACGCATCAGCAACAACCTCCATCTGGTGAGTTCTGATTACATGACCCTGCCGGATCCAGGTAGTGACCTTGGTCGGAGGCTGCAACGCGGTAACAGGCAAGATCTCAGCTTCCGCAACGCCGAGGAAGGATTCGCTCCCGGCTGGAGCTTGCATGCAGACCAGATCCATCTGCCCTGGACGGAAACAGCCCCCAACGGTGAGCAAGTGGATGGCTTCGCCCGCCGTGAGTCGGATGTGTTGCGCCTACCCCTGTTCGCCGGTCCCGACGGGAATTCCGCACGACCGATTCCCACCGGGATCACACAGCCCTACTCGGTCGACAAGGCGACCCTCCCCGTGCTGGGAACACCAGGAGATGACGTGCTCGTCGGCACGTCCGGTGACGACCGTCTGGAAGCCCTGGAGGGTGACGACTCGTTGATTGGTGGCGGCGGCGCTGATTTGCTCGTGGGCTCTGATGGAGCGGATCGTTTTGTCCTGGAATCGATTACCGACTCCACGTTTACGGCTCCGGATGAGATCATCGGATTTGGCGCTGGCGACCGCCTGGACCTGACGGCCTTGAACCTGTCCCCCACCTCCATTCGGATCCAGCAGCAGGGGACGTCTGCCTGGTTCGTACGTGCAGACGGGACGAACCTCGAAGTCCGTATCCGCACCGATGAATTGGCAGCCGGCCAAATTATTCTGGAGTGACCGACGCCGTGGCCAAGCCATCAAACACAGCCCTCGGTGCAACCTGACCTGCACCCCGTTTCACCCGACAAAGGTGGGCGGAACGCGCCGTTTGCCCAGATACTGCGGCTCTCAGAAGATCTCCGAAATCATGCAGCGCACGGAACCGCCGCCGTAGCTCTCGATCGTCTGAACATCGCCGACGAGGATTTCGCTGGACTTCTCGATCGCCGCTTTCTGAGCGTCGGTGAGCACGTTGAAGGTCGAGTGAGTCATGACGGTGTAGCGCTTGCCGCCACCACCCGCTACCTCGATCTCGTTGCCGGCGAAGTTGTCGATCTCCTGCTCGGAAGCCGCGAGGATCTCCTTTCCGCTCTCGGTCAATTCGTCGACGACCATCTTCCGCTCATCCGGATTATCGATTGCATCCAGGCAAACGACCGCGTACTTCTCGCCGATCGCCATCATCACGTTGGTGTGGTAGATCGCGACCCGTTGCCCGCGGTAGCTCTGGAACCCGTGGAACGGCACCGCCTTGAACCCGAAATCCTGGCAGAACTGACGGAACAGCCCCTCATCAGCCCGTTCTGACAGGCAACAATAGGCCTTCCGGTTGGCGCGATCGAGCACCATCGCCCCGGTTCCCTCGAGGAAACGACCCGCTTTTTCGTGCTTTGTGTAGTCGTAGATCTTCACCTGATCGCGGCCCATCCCGTCGATGAGGGAGCCAAGGAACTTGAGGCGTTCCTGGCGCCGGTCCTCGGCGAACATCGGGCACAGGACGAGCCTGTCGCCGTCAAGCGAGACGAACCAGTTGTTCGGGAAGATGCTGTCCGGTGTGTTGTAGACCGCGTCGTCGTCCTGAATGACGTGGACGTTGATTCCCTTGCTCCGCAACTTCGCGACGAATCCGTCGAATTCGATCAGTGCCTTCGCCTCGACGATGTCGCGGGCCTCCCCCAGGTTCTTCTGGAAGAAATCGTTGGCAGCAGTCTCTGTATTGAAGTAGAACGAACAGGGTCGAACCATCAGGATGTCTCGGGTCACTTGATTTGGCATTGTGAAATTCTCCGCTTCCTCGTCGATCGGTGTCAGAATATCGGCTGTTATATTGTCGCCCAAAGTATTTGGGTGTCGGCGAGCTACCGTTGCGGTGAGGCGTGTGGGTGAGTCGACGGGGTGTCGCCGCGGGATTCCGGCGGGCGTTCCGTGGTCGAGTACCCCCGCATCTCGACACGACAATCAGCAGGATGCAAACTTGTGGAATGGTAGCCGCTGCCCGCCCGCTGAACGGTCTGTCGGATGTACGCGCGTTCTTCCACACCAACGCGGTGCCGTTGTACTTCGTCTCTCCGACCCCGTTCAACCTGCTAGGCAACGACCACTGGGTACGGAACTTCTTCTACCTGAACTACTTTGACTCTTTCGACGGTAGGCACCCGCGGGTTTTCGTACCCCGGCGGCGCGACCAGAGGGTTTTTGACTCCATGGGTGATGTATGCAACCACCTCCTGACCGATCCGGAGACACTCGCGTTCGTCGAGCAACGGAGGCCCGGCGGTAAGGCATGCTTCGTGATGCTCGACGAGAAGACCTACGCCCTGGCGAACCAGGCTGGGCTCGACGTCATGCACCCCCCACCGGAGCTGCTCCGGCGCCTCGACTCCAAGACCGTCATGACGCGGCTCGCCGACGAAGTAGGTGTACAGAGCGTGCCCTACGTGATCGGGCGGGTCGGATCCTACGACGATCTGCGGGCCCTTGCGGAAGGCGGCGGGCTGGGAGATGACCTCGTCGTCCAAGACGCCTACGGCGATGCCGGCAGCGGCACGTTCTTTGTGCGGGGTGAGCGCGATTGGGCTAAGTGTGCCGCTGAACTGGTCGGTCAGAGCGAAGTCAAGGTCATGAAACGCATCCGCAATGTTGAGGTGTGCATCGAGGGCGTGGTAACCCGCCACGGCACCATGATCGGTCCCGCGATGACCAGCCTGGTCGGGTACCCAGAGCTGACCCCCTACAAAGGCAGCTGGTGCGGAAACGACATCTGGCGCGAGGTGCTGTCGCCCGCGCAGACACATGCCGCGCGGGAAACCGTGCGAAAGCTCGGTGACGTGATGAGCCGCGAAGGATTCCGCGGCTATTTCGAGGTGGACCTGCTGCGGGACCTGGACTCAGACGAGCTCTACCTCGGCGAGGTCAACCCGCGACTGAGCGGCGCCAGCCCGATGACGAACTTGACCACCGAGGCCCACGCCGACATGCCGCTGTTCCTCTTTCATCTGCTCGAGTACATGGATGTGGAGTACGACCTCGACATCGAAGGGATCAACGCGCGCTGGGAGCGGGGATACGGCGAGGATGAGGTATGGGGTCAGGTGATGTTGAACGAGACTTCGCCGGATGTTGAGCTCTTCACCGCGACGCCGGCCACCGGTGTCTGGCGCCTTGACGAGGCCGGACACGTGACGTTTGCGCGTCCCGCCAACGACTGGTCTTCGGTGACCGATGAGACGGAGGCCTTCTACATGCGGGTGGCCGCTCCCGGCGATCTCCGGTGCGAGGGCTCCCAACTCGGTGTGCTCGTCACGCGTGGGCATCTGCAGTCCGGCGACTATCAGCTCACCGAGCACTGTCGACGCTGGGTGAAGGGCATCAAGGCAAAGTTCGCCTCCACGCCGCTGGCACCGACGACCCCGACCGTCGCACGGTTGGTCGCACGAGCGTGAGCTGGGTCTTCGCGAGCTGCACGCGACCGCCCGGTGATCCCGGGCAGCCGCACGCATGATCGGTGACGTCCCGGACGGCATCTCACTGGGCAATTGGATGTCGGCACCCTACGCGCAATGGTCATTCCAACACGTCGAGGAATTCGTGCCGACCGCGATGATCTCGCGCGGGTCGGGGCGGGTCGCGGAGTTTCCCACAGCCAGTGCCCCAGTGTCCGCGATACCGGTGACCGGGACCGGCGGTGGCCCGACCACCGTCGGTGCGGTGATGGACGCCACCGCCACCGATGGGTGGGCCGTGTACCACCGTGGGGCCATGGTTGCCGAGGAGTACCGCAACGGTTTGGCTCCCGGGTCCCGGCATCTGCTGTTCTCGGTGAGCAAGTCGCTGGTGGCCGCTGTCGCCGGCGCGCTGCACGGAGCCGGCGCGATAGAGCTTGCCGCTCCGGTCACGGCATTCGTTCCCGCCCTAACGAATTCCGGTTACGCCGGCGCGACCGTGCGCCACCTCCTGGACATGAGATCGGGTATCGCCTTCTCCGACGACTACAGCGATCCGGCGGCGGAGATACACATCCTCGACCAGGCGATGGGCTGGGCGCCCAAGAGCAGTCCGGACGTCCCCCCGACGCTCTACGACTTCCTGTTGACCCTGCAGCGGAAGTCGGCGCACGGCGGTCCGTTCGAATACCGTTCCTGCGATACCGATGTGCTCGGCTGGATCTGCGAGGTCGCCGGTGGTCAGCAGATGCCTGAGCTGATGTCGGAACTGTTGTGGAGCCGCATCGGCGCTCAGTGCGATGCCACCATCGGTGTGGACACGACCGGCACCGGAATGTTCAATGGCGGCATCAGCTCCTGTCTGGGCGACATGATCCGGTTCGGGGCGTTGTTTCTGCGTGACGGTGTTTCGCTGACTGACCGGCCAGTCCTGCCTGCTGCGTGGATCACCGACACGCTCGCCGGCGGGTCCGATTCGCGCCAGGCCTTCGCCGCCAGCCCCGACGACACCCAAATGCCCGGCGGCATGTACCGCAACCAGATGTGGTTTCCCTTCCCGGGCAGCAACGTCGTGTTGTGCCAGGGGATGTCCGGGCAGATGATCTACATCGACCGCGCCGCGGAGGTGATCGTCGCCAAGTTATCCACTCAGGCGCACCTGCAGGGGGCGCACATCATGTGGGATACGTTGCGCGCATTCGAGGCGGTGGCTCACGAATTGGCTGCGGCGACCGGGTGACGTGCGGAGCCGTCGTCAACCCTACCGGCCAGTACTTCACCACGCGGCTGTAGCGTGAGGGCCGTGAACTCCTCCCGTGCATCTTCATCCGTCGCGTTGCTGGCCTGTGTTACCTCCCTCGCCGTGACGCTCGCGGCGTGTGGCTCCGTGTCCGAAACGGCAGTCGCAGCAACCGTGTGCCCGACGGCCGCCCCGGACAGCGGTGGCACCCCCGAATGGACGCTGCCCGGGAGCACCGGCAGCGTCGAGGTCACCGGATCAACAGATGCAGCGGCGCCCAGTATCACCGTAGAAGCCCCCTTCAGCGTCGCCGAGACGCAGGTCCACACACTTCAGGCCGGTGACGGGCCGGTCGTCGCAGACACGGCGTTGGCCTCGGTGTGCTACATGGGGGTCAATGGGCGGGACGGGTCGGTGTTCGACAGCAGCTACCAACGCGGCGCGCCGGTGGAATTCCCGCTCGACGGAGTCGTCCCCGGATTCCAGAAGGCCATCGCCGGCCAAAAGGTCGGATCCACGGTGGCGGTGGCAATGACTTCGGCCGACGGTTACCCCGACGGTCAGCCTGCTGCTGGGATCCAACCCGGCGACACCCTCATCTTCGCGATCAAGATCCTCGGCGCGTCGAGCTGAGCTTCCGCAGCGCCGCAGGCCCCGACCGGTGGGCCCGGCGACGGAACTGCGTAACGCCAGGGCGACATCAGAGCCGCATTCCCGCCACCGCGTTACGCAGCATCCCGCGTGAACTTTAGGCAGGTCTCGCGTCGACCGCCCACACCCCTCGGTTCAGCACTCCCGCCACCATGAGGTCGGCGTCCAGCACCACGAGATCGGCGTCGGCGCCGGCTATCAGCCCCACCCCGGGCAGATCCAATGCCTTTGCCGGGTTGATCGACGACTGTCGGACGGCCAGCAATAGTGCTTCGTCAGCGGGCAGGCCGCAGTGCGTGACCGCGAACCTGAACAGCCGGTCCATCGTGGCTGTGCTCCCCGCGATGGTATTGGTCCCGGCGATATGTGCCCTGCCGTGGGTGACATCCACCTCGAGTGTGCCGAGTCGATACGCTCCGTCGGCCATCCCGGCCGCGGCCATCGCGTCGGTCACCAAGGACATCCGATCCGGCCCTGCGGCGGCGCTGACGTGCCGGTAGAGCGGCGGCGCCACGTGGACCCCGTCGGCAATGAGTTCTACGCTGACGCGCTCGTCCTCCAGCAGGGCGATCACCGGCCCCGGCTCGCGGTGATGGATCGATCGCATCGCGTTGAACAGATGGGTTCCCACGGTGGCTCCGGCTTCGATCGCTGCCCGGGTCTGCTCGTAGGTGGCATCGGTATGGCCGACGGCTGCCACCGCACCGGCATCGACGATCCGGCCGATGGCCGCCAACCCGCCGGTCCGCTCCGGAGCCAGCGTGATCATCCGGATGGTCCCGCCCCCCGCCGACAACACCGTTGCCAGTTCCTCAGTGTCCGGGTCGCGCATCTTGGCGGCGTCGTGGGCGCCGCAGCGCTCTGCCGCGAGCCATGGCCCTTCCAGGTGAATCCCGCCGATCAGACCGGACCGGGTCGCCTCGGCCAGTTCGGCGATCTGCCACAGCAATTCGCTGGGATCGGCCGTCACCAGGGATGCGATCAGCTTGGTGGTGCCGTGCCGCCGATGCAGTCGCACCGCCGTGGCGGTTTCGGCCGGGGTCGCGGTGGAGAAGCTCGCGCCGCCTCCGCCGTGAACGTGTGTGTCGACAAAACCGGGCACCACCGTTGCCGCGCCGAGATTCACATCGACCGGTCGAGACGGCGGTCCTTCGCCCACTGCCCGCACGACCCCGCCGGATATTTCAATCCAGCCCGGCCGCAACAACTCCCAGCCGGTTGCCACAGTGGCGGCGCCGATCAACACCTCAGATGTCCTGCCAGGCGGGCTTGCTTCGGTACGTTTCGCGGTAGTAGTCGACCAGCTGCAGCCGTCGCGCCGCGGCGTCGTCCAACAACACCGTCACGTGCGGGTGGTGCTGCAGGATCGTCGCGGGCCAGAGCGCGCTGACGGGCCCCTCCACCAGGTGGTGCACGGCCTCGGCTTTAGCCTGGCCCGTCGCCACGAGTACGACGTGCCGGGCAGCCATGATCGTGGCCAGGCCCTGGGTCAGGCAGTGGGTGGGTACGGCGTCGACATCGCCGCCGAAGAACCGCGCGTTGTCGAGCCGTGTCTGCCGAGTCAGGGTCTTGATGCGGGTCCGGGAAGCCAGCGAGGAGCCCGGTTCGTTGAACCCGATGTGTCCGTCGGTACCGATACCCAGAATCTGCAGATCCACTCCCCCGGCTGCCGCGATCGCATCCTCGTAGGCCGCGCACGCCCCGGGGATGTCGGTGGCCAACCCGTCCGGACCCCGCACCGCACCCGGACCGAAATCGACCCGCGACACCAGGACGGTATTGATGACGTTGCGGTAGCTCTGCGGATGATCGGCCGGCAGGCCGACGTACTCGTCCAGGGTGAATCCGCGGGCCTGGGCAAAGCTGATCTGACCCGCCGCGCATCGGCGGGCGAGTTCGTCGTAGATCGCCAGCGGCGAGGTTCCGGTAGCCAGGCCCAGCGCGGCTCGCGGGTTGCAGGTGAGCAGTGCTGCGACGGCGTCGGCTACCAGCGTTCCGATCTTCGTCGTGTCCGGCAGTATCACGACCTCCATCGCTCGGCCCTACCTACCCACGGTGAAGAGGGTCTCGTGCGGGGTGATGTCCGCGCCCGCTCTCACCGCATCAGAGACGGCGATGTTCTGTGAGTCCCTCTCATCCATCGCCACCACGGGCACAACGGGACTCAAGCCGGCCGCGATGATCGCAGGAACGTCGTAGGTGATAATCACCTGGCCCGCATCGACGGTGTCGCCCTGGCTGACGTGGGCGGTGAATCCAGCGCCGTTGAGCCCGACGGTATCCAGACCGAGGTGTACCAACACGCCGACGGTCTCCGCGGTCATGATGACGTACGCGTGGGCAAGCAGCGTCAGCAGCGTGCCGCTCACCGGAGCGACGGCGCCGACTACCTCTCGAGGTGGGTCGATCGCGGCTCCGTAGCCGACGATGCCCTGCGAGAAAACCGGGTCGGGAACTTCGCTCAACGGAAGGGCCCGACCCGTGACGGCGGCCAGTACCCGCGTCCCGCCCATCGTCGACTCCTTCGTGCGACCGCCCGCCTGTGGTGTGCCCAGGATATGCACCCACGCCCGGCCTCGGTGCCGGAAAGCTGGCCGCAACCGCGCGGCCCTGGATTAAGCTTCCGCAAGACTGCGAGGAGAAAGATCACTCGATATGAGCGGCACCACGAAATCGCAAGGGAAATCAAACAAGTCGGGTTTGCGCTTCCCGGGCTTCGCGCAGCTGCAGCGCCTGGGCAAGAGCCTGATGCTGCCCATCGCCGTGCTGCCCGCCGCCGGCATCCTGCTGCGGCTCGGCCAGGACGACCTGCTCGGCCGCATCGAAACCCCGGTCATCGGGCCTTTCTTCGATTCGATGAGCGCCGCAGGCGGTGCACTGTTCGCGAACCTGCCGTTGCTGTTCGCGGTCGGTGTGGCAATCGGATTCGCCAGGAAGGCAGATGGTTCCACCGCGCTGGCCGCAGTTGTCGGGTACCTGGTGATGGATGCGGTCTTCGAGACCATGTCGCCGATTGTGCTTGCCGGTGAACTGGACAGGGCCGGTGAGCAGGCGCAGATCAACTACAGCGTGTTCGCCGGCATCGTGGTGGGCTTGGTGACTGCCGTACTGTTCGATCGATACCACACCATCCAGTTGCCCTCTTACCTAGGGTTTTTCGGCGGCAGACGGTTCGTGCCCATAGTCGTGTCATTGGCCTCGCTGCTCATCGCCTTCGTTATGAGCTATTTCTACCCGTTGTTCGAGATCGGGCTCACGTCGCTCGGTCAGTTCATCGGTGGCGCCGGCGCGCTCGGCGCGTTCGTCTACGGCTTTGCCAATCGAATGCTGATCCCCCTGGGGCTGCATCACATCGTGAACTCCTTCGTCTGGTTTCTCTACGGCGACTACCAGACCCCGGACGGAACCGTCGTCACCGGTGAACTCGCCCGGTTCGCCAGCGGCGATCCCACCGCCGGTATTCTGACGTCCGGCTTCTACCCGATCCTGATGTTCGGTCTGCCGGCCGCCGCGCTGGCCATGATCCATGTCGCCAACAAGCGGCAGAAGAAGATCGCCATCGGCATTCTGTCGGCGGCAGCTCTCACCACATTCCTCACCGGCGTGACAGAACCGCTGGAGTTCGCGTTCATGTTCGTTGCCTTCCCGCTGTACGTTATTCATGCGTGCCTGACCGGACTCTCGCTGGCCGTCGCCTATCTGCTCGACATCCATTTGGGATTTTCGTTCTCGGCTGGTCTGATCGACCTGTTGCTCTACGCGACGGCCCCCGCTGCCAAGAACATTCCGCTGCTTATTGCCATGGGTGTGGTGTTCTTTGTCGTCTACTACGTGTTGTTCCGGTTTGCCATCACCAGGTGGAACATGCGGACCCCCGGGCGCGAGCCAGATGCGGAGTTCGAAGCCGAGGAGCAGGCCAACCTCGGCGAGGGTGCCGACTCGCTCACCGCGGTCGAGGCAGGTGGGCGGGCCGTGTCCGACTCCACGGCCGACGCTGGGACCGACAGCATGGCTGAGCAGCTCATCGCTGCGTTCGGGGGACGGGACAACCTGGTCAGTGTGGACGCCTGCATCACCCGACTGCGCATAGAGGTCGCCGACACCGGCAGGGTGGACCGGGCGCGGTTGAAGGCGTTGGGCGCCGCAGGAGTGATCGAGGTCGGCAGCGGTGTCCAGGCAGTCTTCGGCACGCAGGCCGAGGCGCTCAAGAATGAGATCAACGACGCGCTTTAGGAGACTCGGGCCACGGACGGGTGGCCCAGTCATCATGGACGTATGGAATCGACGCGGGTGGATCGGTGGTTGTGGGCGGTGCGGCTGACGAAGACCCGGCCCGACGCGGCCGCGGCCTGTCGAGGTGGGCACGTGCGGGTTAACGACCGGCCGGCGAAACCCTCGACGGCGGTAGCTCCCGGCGACGAAGTGCGTGCCCGACTGGGTGAGACGACGCGGACCGTCCAAGTGTTGCGGGTGATCCAGAAGCGGGTCGGGGCATCCGATGCGGTGACTTGCTACCTCGACCGGACGCCTGCGCCGCCTCGCACGCCGGCCACTCCCGTGGCGGCCCGCGATCGCGGTTCCGGTCGGCCGACGAAACGGGACCGCCGGATGTTGGACAAGTGGCGGGCAAATCAGCGGTGACCATGTTTCCGCGGGTCACCACGGCGTCGAGTGCACCTCAGCGTGGCGACACGCGGGGCGGACGTCGCCTCAGCGCACACTCGGACCGGTCGTTGCCGACCCGGCCGCCTAGTCGTTGCGCACCGACCAGGTGTAGTGCTGCTCGGACATGGGCTGACTGTCGCCGAGCATGAAGGCGCGGTGGTAGCGGCTGCCGCGAGCGATGGTCGCGAGCCAGGTGGTGACGGTGCTGAGGCGGTTGCGAACCCCGGTGAGCACGGCGATGTGGATGAGCCCCCACGCCAGCCAACCCGGAATCCCCGCCAGCCTGACGGGCCCGATCTGTAACAGCGCATTTCCGCGGCTGATGTAGGCGGCCGAACCTAGGTCGCGGTAGCGGTACGACCTGCGCGACTTGCCGACGAGCTCGCGGCGGATGCAGCTGGCCACGTGCAGACCGCCCTGCATGGCGTTCTCGGCCACTCCTGGGAGATCGTCGCGGCCGACGAGATCGCCGATGACGAAAATCTCCGGATGTGCCGGTACCGAGAGGTCGGGCTCCACCTGGATACGACCGCAGCGGTCGGACGTGGCGCCCAGCACGTCGGCGACGTGTCTGGCGAAGGGGACGGCTTCCACGCCGGCGGTCCAGAGCACGGTCCGGGCCGCGAATCTCTGGTCCGGGCCGCCTGCCCTAGGGGTGACGGTCACGCCCTCCCGGCTGACGTCGCTCACGTGCACACCCAAACGCAGTTCCACTCCGAGCCGCCGCAGGGTCTCGGTGGCCTTGGCCGTCAGCTGCGGCGCGAAACTCTTCAACACCCGATCTCCGCCGTCGAACAGCAGCACCCTGGCGTCCTCGGGTTCGATGCTGTGGAACTCATTGGCCAGCGTCCGCGTCGCCAACTCCCGGATTTGTCCGGCGAGTTCCACGCCTGTGGGACCGCCGCCGGTCACGGCGAAGGTGAGCCAGCTGTCCCGTTCCGGCCCGGCAGGCAGCGTCTCGGCGATCTCGAAGGCGGTGAACACACGTTGGCGAATGCTCAGCGCGTCGTCCAGGGTTTTCATCCCGGGAGCCCACTGCGCGAAACGCGAATTTCCGAAGTAGCACTGCTGCATGCCGACCGCGACAACGAGCACGTCGTAGTCGACGGTGAACGTCGTCTCATCGGTGCGACGGGCGGTCACTCGACGCGAGTGGGGATCCAGTTCGATCGCTTCGCCGAGCAGTGTGGTGACGTTGCGGTGTCGGACGAACTCCTCCCGCAGTGGGCGGCTGATATGACCGATGCTCAGTGTTCCTGTGGCGCACTGATACAGCAGCGGCTGAAACAAGTGTCCCGCGGTGCGGTCGAGCAGGGTCACGTCAACGTCGGAGCCGCCCAACCTGCGCGCGCAGAACAGCCCGCCGAAACCCCCTCCGATGATCAGTACCTTGGTACGGCCTTCGTTCATGGCTAAGACGCTAGTGCCAGCGGACGCCCTAGCATGGGCCGGTGTCCGACGAAGATCGCCTGCGCTGGGACCGACGGTACGCCGACCGCCACGTGCAGCCCGACGAGGATGTCTGCCTGCCTGCGGTGTTTCGGCCTTTCGCCGATACCTTTCCGACCGCCGGATGCGCGCTTGATCTGGCGTGTGGACCTGGCGGAGTCGCAGTGTGGCTGGCCCGGCGCGGGATGCGCGTCTGGGGGTGCGACGTGTCCTCGGTGGCGGTCGCCCAGGCCCGGGAGCTGGCCGTACTCAGCGGCGTGGCCGACCGGTGCCAGTTCGATATCGTGGACCTCGACGGTGGGTTGCCTGCGGGGCCGCCGGTAGATGTACTGATCTGCAACAGGTTTCGTGATCGGCGTCTCCATCGGCCCATGGTTGAGCGCCTTGCGGGCGGCGGACTCCTTGCGATCAGTGCGCTCAGCGAAGTCGGGAGCAACCCCGGGCCGTTTCGGGCGAGAGCAGGTGAATTGCAATTGGCGTTCGACGGATTGGATGTGATCGCGGCAGCGGAATCGCGCGGTGTTGCCTGGCTGCTGGCCCGGCGCCGTTGATCGTTACCGTCCGTTGACCGGGCGGCGGTGAAAGGATGTCCCCGTGGCAGAACGCATCACGTTTCCCAGCAGCAGCGGTCCGGAGCTGGCTGGCCTGATCGATACGCCCGCCGGGGCCGTCCGGGGATGGGGTGTGTTCGCCCACGGCTTCACCCTCGGCAAGGACAGCCCGGCGGCCAGCCGCATCTGCAAACAACTCGCCGGCGAAGGCATCGGCATGCTGCGGTTCGACAACCTCGGGCTCGGCGACTCCGCCGGTGACTGGGGCGATGGTTCCTTCTCGCACAAGGTTGCCGACACCGTTCGCGCGGTCGAGTTCATGAACGACTCGGGCCGCCCGGCTCGTCTGCTCGTCGGTCACTCCTTCGGCGGCGCCGCGGTGATCGCGGCCGCACATGACTGCCCGACCGTCGCCGCCGTGGTGAGTATCGGTGCACCCTACGAGCCAGCCCACGTCGAGCACAGCTACGACGCACTCGTCCAGCGGATTGAGGCCGACGGCGAGGCAACCTTCCTGATCGGCGGTAAAGCCCTCACGCTCAGAAGGCATTTCATCGAGGACGTCCGAGCGGCCGAATTGCGCGAATGTATCCGAAGCCTGCGCCGGGCACTGCTGGTCATGCACTCGCCCACCGACAACACCGTCGGAATCGCCAACGCCAGCGAGATCTTCCGTGCGGCGAGGCACCCTCGCAGCTTCGTCTCGCTCGAAGGTGCCGACCACCTACTGACCGGAAAGAACCAGGCCGCACGGGCGGCCCGCATCATCAGTGCCTGGGCCGACCCCTACCTCTGAGACCGGGTCAGCTTCCGCCCACTTCGGCCGGCAGTGGTGGCGGCAGCGGCGTGGTCGGCGTGGCCGTGGCCGTGGGCGTGGTTCGGGGTGCTGGGGACGGCGTAGGGGCGGTGGATGTCGTCGGTGCGGTGGGCGCCGTGGTTTGCCTGGTGGCACCGGGCCGATGGAAGTCCAGCATCTTCTCGTCGCGAATCACGCGGGCCCCGGTGCTGATGATCAGAGCGTTCGAGGTCACCGTGTACTCGATGCCGTCGTTGTCGGCGGTGAACGCACCATCCGAGGATCGTGAGGCAGAGGTGATCAGTTTCGCGCCGTCACGAACCCGCACGCCCCGGTACTGGTAATCGCCATCGGAGTTCCTGCAGATCGCCACGCGCGAACTAGCCGTACTCCCGAAAACGACAGCCGTGCTCGGTGCGGTGCAGCGCGCGGTGGAGTCGACGTAGCCTTGACTGTCGAAGGGGGGCGCCGCAGACGCCACCGGCGACGCGACGATGAGTAGGGCCGAGCACGCGGCGGAGGTGACAGCCGCGCGGCGGGCGAACTTTCGGTCGGAAGGCATCACCTACCACCAGAGCATGTCCTGACCGGTTGCGTAGATCGCCGTGCCGACGATCGCCGCATCGTTGATGGTTCGAGACCGGACCGTGATGAATCCTCGCTGGCCCGTCGCCGCGCTCAGCATCGTTGCTGCCCCGCCCACAGTCTGCGGGCGTCAGTCGAAGCCACCATCGAGATAGGCGGCGCGGCAGGCGCGCCGGGCCAGCTTGCCGCTGGTCGTTCGTGGAATCGAGCCGGCAGGCACGATGCGGACATCGAGGACCGGAACGCCGTAGTGTTGTAGCACAGTGCGTTTGATCGAATCGATCGCCGACGATGGGTCGATGCGCGCGGTGCCGGCGGCGCGCTCGGCGACGACGACGAGGCCTTCGCCATCAATTCCATCCACGGTGAAAGCCGCGGTGTAGCCGCGGCGGACGATCGGTGATACCTGGGCTACGGTGGATTCGATGTCCTGTGGATAATGGCTGGCGGAATCGACGGCCACGACGTCGGCGATTCGGCCGGTGACGAAGAGTTCACCGTCGAGATAGAGCCCTAGATCCCCGGTGCGCAACCATGTTTCGGTGATACCCTCGGCGGCCCGGCTACCCGTGGGTACGGTCGAGCTCACGTGGGCACCGAACGTGCGGTGGGTGTCCTGTGGTCTGCCCCAGTAACCACGGCCAACGTTGTCGCCCTGCAGCCAGATTTCACCGACGTGGCCGTCGGGTAGCTCGCCCGAAGTGGCCGGGTCCACGATCGCACACCGCAGGCTGCGGGCGATGCGGCCACACGACACCTGCGCCGTGGCATGCGGATCATCGCGGGATACCGGGACGGCAGGGCCGCCGGTGAGCCGCCGTCGGTCGAAATGGACAACCTTCGGCTCCGCTGCCGGCGCGATCGTAGCGACGAACAAGGTGGCCTCGGCAAGACCGTAGGACGGCTTGAAGGCGGTGCGGGGCAGGCCGAACGGTGTGAATGCGTCGTTGAATGCGCGCATCGAATCGACGCTGACCGGTTCGGAGCCGATGATCATGGCGACATTCGACAGGTCGATCCCGGATCCCGCAGCGGGCACTCCGCGTTGGGCGGCCCACTCGTAGGCGAAGTTCGGGGCGGCTGTCACTGCCCGACCGATCTTCGAAGTTGCGGACAGCGCCTCGATCCACCGCAACGGCCTGCGAACGAACGCCGTGGGTGACATCAGTGTGGAATGGCCGCCATAGACCGCGGGGAATCCGATCATGGACAACCCCATGTCGTGGTAGAGCGGTAACCAGCTGACACCGTGGTTGTCTCGATCCAGCAGATCGATCGACAGGATCATCTGCAGCAGGTTGGTGCCCACAGCGCGGTGGGTGATCTCCACACCGACGGGTGGACGCGTCGCGCCGCCGGTGTATTGCAGGTGGGAGACATCGTCGACCTCGATGGCGGCCCCGACGAATTCACCGGCCGCTGCGTCGGGAATGTCATCGATCACCACAACATTCGGCCGGCTCGACTGAGTCAGCCTGCTCTCCAGAAAATCCTGAACATCACCGCGTACTGCGGCCGTGGTCAACACGACAGCGGGTTGTGCGTCCCGAAGTGCGGTATCAAGGCGTTCGGCGTGGCCGGGCAGTTCGGGAGCGAACAATGGCACTGCAATGGCCCCGGCCTTGATTGCGGCGAAGAAGCCCGCGACATAGTCAAGACCCTGCGGCGCCAGAATAGCGACCCGATCTCCGCGAGAGGCCGCGCATTGAATGCGCGCACCAATGGCCCGCATCCGCACGCCGAGTTCGTTCCATGTCATCTCCAGGGCGTGCCCGCCGGTGGGCCCGGTGAAATCCAGGTAGCGGTAGGCGATCGAGTTGCCGACGTTGACGATATTGCGATCGATCAACGAGATCAGGTTGACGCCGGGGGGAAGCACTATTTCGCCGCTGGCGTCCAGGCAGTCCTCGACCTTGAGCAGGCCTTCGACCGCGACGTTGTCCGAACCGTGCGTCATGCGTGCAGTTTAGGCCCGCTGGTCCCGGGGGGGCCGGGCCCCTTGGCGATTACGCAGGCCTTCCTATCCGCGCCAGTACGATTAATTGCCCTGCGCAGCATGGTTTCCGGTGGCTTACTCGGTTGACGACCCTGATGTCGAACCTGACCCACCGCTTGGTGCCGCCGACCCGCTGTCCGGTCCGCCCGACTCTCCCCCGCGCGGCGACTCCGTCGCCTCGGAGCCCGATCCGGTCTCTGACGCGGCATCGGCATCGCTGCCCAGGCTCTCAGCGTCCGCGGCGATGCCGTCCTCTGCGCCCACCGGATCGCTGGGGACCGCGACCATGTCCTCTTCGGCAACTTCGTCGGTTTCGGTTCGCGCCGAATCAATGTCGGCGCCATCTGCTTGTTCGTCAGGTTCGCTGGTCGCTCCCGGATCTTCCGCTGCCGCATCGCCGGCCTCGGATGTCGTGGAGATCTCAGGGTCCTTCTGGTCCGGCGGGTTCGCACCAGATGGGTCGGGCGAACCCTGTTGGGGCGACTCCAGGGTCGACTCTAGGGTCGACTCTTGTTGGGGTGAAACGTTTTCGGGCGACTCGGTCTCGGCCGCGGACCGGTTGGGCACGTTTCGTGCCGCAGTCGGTGCCGTCGTTGCGTCGAACGATGCGAACTGTTCCAGAGCCGCGGCGTGCTCATCCGGGTCGATCAATCCGGCGTAGTTGCGGTCATAGCCGGAGTCGATAATCGTTTTGAGCGGTCCGTTGAGGAAGTCGGCCACCGCGCCGAGTCCCATTTCTCGCAGTGGTTCCAGGAGGGGTATGTTCTTGTTACGGATCAGGACGTAGGTGGTGTTCCCCTCCTTCCAGACCAGCTTTTCGGCGGTCTCGAGGTCGACGTCGTCGTATCCGTCGATGTGTACGTAAGTGGAACCGGCGAGAGCGTTGGCAAACGCGAGCAAATTGAAAAGATTGTCCGGGAGATCCGCGACACCGTCGTACTCGATGGCGATGTCGAGGACGTCGTAGCTGGTATCGGGCGTGGGATCGTCGATGTCGTAAACCGGGCGCACGCCGCCGTACTTGCGGAGTGGGTTCGCGACGAGAACGAAGGACAGATCCTCGGGCGAAGGCGCGTTCCACTTGCCGTCGTTGCCCCGGAGCCACTCAGTCGCGATGAGCGATCCCTGGGAGAAGCCGAGCACCGTCGTCGGTGCGGGCGCCGTCCAGAGTGCCACCGTGAGCATGGTGAGACCGCTGAATTCGCCGACCAGTGGCACACCGGAAAGGTAATCAATTGGCGTGCAGGTATTTCCTGAGGATGCCGAGCAGTAGCCGCCCTGGAAGATTTCACTCATCTCCCAATGCAACTTGCCGCCCGCGGTGTATCCCGTAATCGTGCGGACATTTGCTGCTAAAGCTGCTTCGGGCGCCGGAGTTGCACTCAAAGCCGATACCGCTACGGCTGCGACAGCTGCGAGTATTCCGCGCACTTAGGATCCTCGTGGTAGGCGGTCCAGCAGGTCTGGTTACCTTAGGTTTCGGCGAATGACGACTCGGTGCTAACCGTCAACTCCGAAATAACTTGTGGTGTATCAGGCCTCCGGGGCGATCGGGGGGTTTGGTCGCGCCCGCAGTGGCATCGGCTCTGCAAAGCAGCCGCTGACATCAGCGTGGACGCGTGATCCTTGTCCTATCATGATCCGATAGCGCACCGGGCGAGAATGTGGGAAAAAATCGATCGCACCGTCGTTCAGTTTGCTGCCGACATTCGACGGTGCCGTGTCGGAGCCGCCGGGGTGGCAGCGCAGCCCAGTCCAGACAGCACGGAGCCGTGCCGCCCGGTGAGGTGTCGGGGATCAGGCGATGATCCGGACCAGATACGGAGCCATGTCCTTGGTGCGGACCGGCGAGACGGCCACACCCTCGTTGGTTGTCTCGACCATCTCCCCATTGCCGATGAACAGCGCGACACTTTGAGTTCCCTCAGGGCCGTAGAACAGCAGATCGCCGGGCAGCGCGAGGCTCGGCATCACTTTCTGCCCGACCTTGTACTGCTCACCTGATGAGCGCGGCAACTTCACTCCTGCGCCGGCGTAGGCGTACACCGTGAGGCCCGAGGCGTCGAAGCCGACAACCTCGACCTTTTTCGGCTCAGGTGCAGGGGTGCTGGGGCGCGGGTTGAGGTCGGGCACGATCAGCCCCGGCGCCAGCTCGAAACCGGTAGCATCGGCAGCAGATTTATCCACCGTCGCCGTATCACCCGATTCGGGTACCTCGACGGTACCCAGGCTCGGACCTGATGCGTTGCCGCCCCCGTAGGCGAATGGGACGCCGACCTGGGAGACCGCTCGGGCGATCACGACCTCTACGGCCTTCTGGTTGGCTGCCGACCGCGTCGTGTCAGCGGTCGCGAGGCCCGGCGTCGCCAGCAAGAGAGCGAGACCGATTACGAGGACAAGAACGCGTCGCATGGCACTTCCACCGTTTCCCAGATGCCAGCACCCCGATGGCACTGGACTCATGATTCACAACAGTCACTATGACCACTTCTACACCACATCTGCGCGCGCATCAGTGTCGCCGCAGGACTGTCGATCAATGGGATGCGGTACCGGAATCGAACGGTGACCTATGAAGGTGCGCAGCCCTCTAAGGTGTGTGCCGGCTCACAGACCCAGCGCTGCCAGTGCCGCGGCATAGTCGGGTTCCTGCCCGATCTCGGGTACCAATTCGGTGTAAGCCACGGCGCCGTCCGCACCGATGACGACCACCGCGCGACCGAGCAACCCGGCCATCGGGCCATCGGCGATCGTGATGCCGTAGTCCTCGCCGAAGGTGTCGCGGAACGCCGATGCGGTCTGCACATTCTCGATGTCCTGGGCACCGCAGAACCGCTTCAGCGCGAAGGGCAGATCCTTGGAGACACACAGCACGGAGCCCGCACCGCTGGCCGCGCGTTCATTGAATGTCCGCACGCTATCCGCGCAAACGGGGGTGTCAACCGACGGGAAAATGTTCAGCAGCAGGGGTGCGTCGCGGAATTGCGACGAGTTGACCGGGCTGAGATCGGTGCCGGTGAGGGTGAAGTCGGGCGCCGGCGATCCGACCGCGGGCAGTTCTCCGACCGTGTTGATTGCGTCTCCGCGCAGGGTGATCTGTGCCATGGGCTCAGTGTGACAACCGCGACCGGCGCCGTCGCGCTGGGGTGGCCGGTGTGCGGGTGTCGGCTGCGGCATGCGGGGACTCCCCGAATCGCTATGCTTGCAGTTTCCCTCTGACGAGGACCATCAGCCGAGGGGGCCGAAAGACACATGTCCGCTGATGCCTCCCGGGTCAACCCAGGGTCGCCACCCACCACGTCTTCGGCCGGGCATATCCGACTGACATCGCACACCGGCGGCGCCCACGCCCCGGCGATCCGTTGGGGTGCGCCCACCGCGGCGCAGCGCGGACCGGTCGTGGGGACCACCGCCAACCGGGCCCGTCGCAACGTGATCGGAACCCACAGCGGCGCCTACGGCATCTATCGAGCGCTGGCGGTCGCCGCGGGCGCCCTGTCCCGTGAGCACCGCGCGGATCTGACCGACACTGCGCCGACCGACGTCATCGGACCGAATCCGCAGTGGGGGGAACCCGCGTCGATCGTCAGCATGGATCCCTGGGGCGCGATGGTCGCCGAGGCCTTCGCCGACGAACTGGCCAGCGGCATCGACATCCGCCCCACCATCGCGGTCACCAAGGCCCAGGTGATCCTGCCAGAGATCAGGGCAGCCATTGCCCGGGGTCGCCTCCTGCCTGACGAACGGGTGCTGCTGTCCACCGGAGCAGCGCAGGTGACCAAAGCCGCCATCGAACCGGTGTGGCATCTACCCGGGGTCGCCCGGCGCTTCGGCTGCAGTGAAACCGATTTGCGCCGGGCGCTTTTCGAGGAGACCGGCGGGATGTATCCCGAGTTGGTGACACGCCCGGATCTCGAAGTTTTCCTGCCGCCCATCGGGGGGCAGACCATCTACATTTTCGGGACCCCTCGCGCCCTGGCCGACCCGTCAGTGGAGTTGACCGCCCGGGTACACGACGAGTGCAACGGGTCGGACGTCTTCGGTTCGGATATCTGTACCTGCCGGCCCTACCTGACCCACGCGATCGAAGAGTGCATACAGGGCGCCCAGCGCGGCGGGGTCGGCCTGGTGGCGTACTCGCGCAAAGAGGGTCGTGCACTCGGTGAGGTGACGAAATTCCTCGTCTACAACGCGCGCAAGCGCCAAGCCGGTGGCGACACCGCCGACCAGTATTTTGCTCGCACCGAATGCGTTGCAGGGGTGCAGGACATGCGGTTCCAGGAACTCATGCCAGACGTACTGCACTGGCTCGGCATCAGCAAGATCGACCGCCTGGTGTCGATGAGCAACATGAAGTACGACGCGATCACCGGCTCCGGTATCGAGGTCGGTGAGCGGGTGTCGATCCCGGATGAGCTGATCCCGGCCGACGCGCGGGTGGAGATGGACGCGAAGACAGCGGCCGGCTACTACACGCCGGGCGCCGCACCCGACGCCGAAGAACTCAGGAGGGCCAAGGGCAGGCGGCTGGACCCGTGACCCTGCCCCCCGGCTCCGCCGGCACCGGGATGGATCTGCGCGCGACAGGCCCCGCCGATGCTGTGGCGATGTTGCGCACGACCGGTGCGGTCCGGACGCGCTCGGCGCAGCTGCTCGAACGCGCCCGCTCGGGCGAGTCGCGTTGGTTCACTGTGCAGGAAACCGGGTTACACGACGCTGCCGACGTGGTCGCTGCGATCACCCGCGCCCGCTACCCGGACCTGTCGATCCCCTTCCACAGCCGATGGCGTCATTTCGAGGCAGGCGGGGTGGATCGGCGGACCGATCTCGACCGCTCGCTGGGGGCCTGTGGTGACCGGGAGCGGGCGCGAGCCATGATCGACCTGGCGGTGGTCAGCGTGCTTCTCGACGCCGGTGCCGGCGCCGGATGGAGCTTTGCGGAGAACCGAGCGGGCGCTGCCGTACAGCGGTTCAGCCGATCAGAGGGTCTGGCGGTCGCCAGCTGGCACGGGTTTCTCGCGGGGGCGTTCTCCAGCGACCCGGCGCGACCGCTGCAGGTCGACGCCGCGGCGCTGAGTGCACTGACCGAGGAGCGGCTGGCAGAGGTGCTGCAGGTGAGGTCGGACAACCCTCTGGTGGGCCTTACCGGACGCGTGCAGTTGCTGCGCCGGCTTGGCGAAGCGCTGGCCACGCAACCCGGGGTGTTCGGCGCCCAGGGCCGGCCCGGCCGGCTGTTCGACGTGCTCGCCACACCGACGGCTTCGGTGGATGCCCACGATATCCTGACGCACCTCTTGACGTCGTTGGCTCCGATATGGCCGTCGGCCAACGTCATCGGCAGCCACCGCCTGGGAGACTGCTGGCGTCACGACGCGGTCGCGGGTCCCGGTGTGACGGCGGGATGGATGCCGCTACACAAACTCTCTCAATGGCTGACCTACTCGCTGATCGAGCCATTCATGTGGGCCGGGGTCGCGGTGACCGGAGTCGCTGCTCTGACCGGCTTGCCCGAGTACCGCAACGGAGGGCTTCTGCTGGACAGCGGGGCGCTGAGTCTGCGGGACCCCCGGCAGTCCGCGCGGACCTGGAGTCCGGCCGACGAGCTGGTGGTCGAGTGGCGCGCGTTGACGGTGGCCCTGCTCGATGAACTCGCGCCGCTGGTGCGCACCCGATTGGGATTGGACGCCGATCAGCTACCCCTGGCCCGTGTGTTGGAGGGCGGCACGTGGGCGGCGGGTCGGGCATCGGCGCGGCGACTCCGCGACGGTCTGCCGCCGCTGGCAATTTCCAGTGATGGCACGGTTTTCTAGGACGAGGTCGGGAGGCGACGTGGATATCGGTGTCGGTGGAGTGCACCTCATCGAGCACCCCCTTATTCAGCACAAGATCACCCTGATGCGTCAAAAAACCGTTTCCACCAACGGCTTTCGTCATCTTGTGCGCGAGGTGTCAGTGCTGATGGCCTATGAGGTACTACGCGAGATCGCGACGCACGAGATCGAGGTCCAGACTCCGCTGGAACGCACCACGGGTCGGGTGGTCGACGGCAAGAAGCTGGTCTTCGTCTCGATTCTGCGGGCGGGTGCCGGCATCCTGGACGGCATGCTCGAGGTCGTACCCTCGGCGCGGGTGGGCCATATCGGCCTCTACCGCGACCCAAAAACCCTGGTCGCCGTGGAGTACTACTTCAAGATGCCCAGCGACCTGTACGAGCGGGATGTCGTCGTGGTCGATCCGATGCTGGCGACCGGGCACTCTGCGGTGGCCGCGGTAGATCGGCTGGCTGAGCAGCATCCGAAGTCCATCAAGTTCGTGTGTCTGCTGACCTGCCCCGAGGGTATCGCCGCCATGACCGCGGCCCATCCCCTGGTGCCGATCTACACCGCGGCGATCGATCGACAGCTCGACGAGCGGGGCTACATTCGGCCCGGACTCGGCGACGTCGGTGACCGTATCTTCGGCACAAAATAACTCCCACCGGCTCAGCCCGGACGTACTGTGAGTTATGGCCAACATCGAAGCTGACCGCCAAGCACAGACGCCGTTCGAACGGGACATCGCCGAAACGCAGAGCTACTTCGACAGTCCCCGGTTCGACGGGATCGTCCGCCTCTATACCGCCCGCCAGGTCGCCGAGCAGCGCGGAACGATTCCGGCCGATTACGCCGTTGCCCGAGAGGCGGCCACCGAGTTCTACCCGCACCTGCGCGACCTGTTCGCCCGCGGAAAGAGCATCACCACTTTTGGCCCCTACTCCCCCGGCCAGGCCGTGGTGATGAAGCGGATGGGCATCGAAGGGATCTACCTCGGCGGCTGGGCCACGTCGGCCAAGGGTTCCATCAGCGAGGATCCGGGCCCCGACCTCGCGAGTTATCCGCTCAGCCAAGTGCCGGAAGAGGCGGCGGGCCTGGTGCGGGCGTTGCTGACCGCCGATCGTAACCAGCAGTATCTGCGGTTGCGGATGACCCCGGAACAACGCAGCGCAACGCCCGCCTACGACTACCGGCCGTTCATCATCGCCGATGCCGACACCGGCCACGGTGGTGACCCGCACGTACGCAACCTGATCCGCCGGTTCGTCGAAGCAGGAGTGCCCGGGTACCACATCGAGGACCAGCGCCCCGGGACGAAGAAATGCGGCCATCAGGGCGGCAAGGTGCTGGTGCCTTCCGATGAGCAGATCAAGCGGCTCAACACCGCCCGGTTTCAGCTGGACATCATGCGGGTGCCCGGGATCATCGTCGCGCGCACGGATGCCGAGGCGGCCAACCTCATCGACAGCCGGGCCGACGAACGCGACCAGCCCTTCCTGCTCGGGGCCACCAATCTGCAGGTCCCGTCGTACAAGTCGTGCTTCCTGGCCATGGTGCGGCGCTTCCATGACAAGGGCATGACGGAACTCAACGGGCACTTGCTCTACGCCCTGCCCGAGGGCGAGTACGCCACCGCCGAAGCCTGGCTGGAGCGTCAGGGCCTACTCGCCCTGATCGACGAGACCGTCGCCGCGCGGCAGGACGGAGCCGAAGCGTCCGTCTCCTCGGTCGATGCGGCGTTCGACGCCGTGGAGTCCCGCTTTGTCGACGCCTGGCAGGAAGATGCCGGACTGAACACCTACGGCGGCGCGGTGGCCGAGCTTCTGGAATACCGGGAGGCCGAAGGTGAGCCCGCCGATATGAGCGTCGCCGACTGGCGGGAGTTCGCCGAGCGGGCATCGCTGTACTCGGCACAGGAAATGGCCGACAAGTTGGGTGCCGACGTCGCCTGGGATTGCGAGCGGGTCAAGACACCCGAGGGCTACTACCTTGTGCGTGGCGGTATCCCGTATGCGATCGCCAAGTCTCTGGCCGCCGCCCCGTTCGCCGACATCCTCTGGATGGAGACCAAGACCGCCGACCTGGCCGACGCCAAGCAGTTCGCCGATGCAGTCCACGCGGTCTATCCCGAACAGATGCTCGCCTACAACCTGTCGCCATCCTTCAACTGGGACACCACCGGGATGACCGACGAGGAGATGCGGGCGTTCCCGGAGGAACTGGGCAAGATGGGGTTCGTCTTCAACTTCATCACCTACGGCGGTCACCAAGTCGACGGTGTCGCCTCCGAGGAGTTCGCCACTTCCCTGCGCCAAGAGGGCATGCTGGCGCTCGCGCGGCTGCAGCGCAAGATGCGGCTCGTCGAATCGCCCTACCGCACACCGCAAACGCTTGTCGGTGGCCCACGCAGCGACGCCGCGCTGGCCGCCTCGTCAGGACGGACGGCGACGACGAAATCCATGGGCAAGGGATCCACCCAGCATCAGCATCTCGTCCAGACCGAGGTGCCCAAGAAGCTGCTGGAGGAATGGCTGGCGCTGTGGAGCGAGCACTATCAGCTTCCGGAAAAGCTCAGCGTGCGGTTGCGACCCAGGCGTGCCGGCTCCGATGTGCTCGACCTGGGAATCTTCGGCGACGGTGATGAGCCGCTGGCCAACGTGGTGGTCGATCCCATCAAGGATCGGCACGGCCGCAGCATCCTCACGGTGCGCGATCAGAACACCTTCGCCGAGCAGTTGCGGCAGAAGCGGCTCATGGATCTGATCCATCTGTGGCTGATCCATCGGTTCAAAGCCGAGATCGTGTACTACGTCACCCCCACCGAGGACAACATCTATCAGACCGAGAAGATGAAGTCCCACGGCATCTTCAGTGACGTCTACCAGGAGGTCGGCGAAATCATCGTCGGCGATGTCAACAAGGCGCGAATCGAGGAGCTGCTGGCACCTGACCGCGTTGCACTGGGCCGGTTGATCAGCAAGCAGGATTGATTACCGTCAGCCGAAATGGCACAACGGCAGAAAAAGTTCGAGTAGGCGTCTGCATCGATGCCATCTCGGCGGCGCAGTCATAGGAGACGATGAGGATGAATCAGCCCACGGTCGCCGAGTACGTCCTTGCCAGGCTTGGCCAGTTGGGCATCGACCGGGTCTTCGGTGTGCCCGGTGACTACGCCTTCTCCATCGATGACGCGGTCGAGGATGTGCCTGGTCTGGACTGGGTCGGTTGTGCCAACGAGCTCAATGCCGCGTACGCGGCTGACGGCTACGCACGCATCCGTGGCGCAGCAATCCTCACCACGACCTACGGCGTGGGCGAGCTGTCCGCTCTCAACGGGGTGATGGGCAGCAAGGCACACCGACTGCCCGTATTTCACCTGGTCGGCATGCCCAGCGAGCGCATTCAACGGCTGGGTCTGGTGACCCATCACAACCTCGGGGACGCGGTCTACGATCGATTCCAGCCGATCTCAGCGACAGCCTGCTGTGTGTCGGCGGTGTTGACGCCGGACAACTGCATCGACGAGCTGGAACGGGTCATCCGGGAGGCTCTGCGGCAGAGCATGCCGGCCTACATCGTCATTTCCGAGGCCAACGGACTCATGCCGGTCATCGGTGAGCCGATCCAGGGCCGCCCACTGACAGAGGTGAAGCGCCAGCGAAGCGAGCCGCGTGAGCTCGAGGCCGCGGTGACCGCGGTGCTCGCGGCTCTGGCCGCGGCGACCAACCCGGTTGCATTCGTGACCGCCACCGTTGCGCGCTACGGACTTCGGGCCGAGGCCACCGAGTTCGTACGGAAGATCGACCTCCCAGTGGCCCTCCTACCCAATGACAAGGGCACCATCGACGAGTC
>JAHZJB010000009.1 GCA_022601135.1 Actinomycetes bacterium
CGCGACCGTGGCGGCCGCGAGCGCCACCACGAGGCCCTGCTGTTCTTCGGGGTCAGCGGAGTGGGTGTGATCCTGAGCATGGCTCCGCTGTGGGTATCCAGTTACGTGCTGATGCTGCGGGTCCCCATGGTGTCACTGACCACCGAGAACATCGCCGACTTCGTGTCGGCCTACATCATCGGCAACCTGCTGCAGATGGCGTTCCGGTTTTGGGCGTTCCGGCGGTTCGTGTTCCCCGACGAATTCGCCCGCAATCCCGAGAAGGCTCTGGAGTCCACTCTCACCGGCGGTGGCTTCGCCGAGGTGTTCGAGGACGGCTACGAGGCGCGGCACTCGCACGGAGGCGGCAATGTCACCCCGATGCGGCTTTCACGCCGCCGTGCTTACCGTCAGCTGGGCGATTCCTCGGAGCCCAGCGTGTCGAAGACTTCGTGATACAGCAATGAGTGCACGCGTTCCACATTCGGGATGTCGTTGAACTCAAGCGGATCCTGAGACGCGGATTCAATGATCAGCGTGCCCCTGCGCAGCATGCGATCGATGAGGCCGTGCTGGAACTCCACGCTGTTGATCCGGGCCATGGGAATGTCGATGCCGGCCCGGGTGAGCACGCCGTGCCGGAACATCACCCGACGGTCGGTGATGACGAAGTGGGTGGTCCACCAGTTCAGGAACGGCCACACCGACAGCCAGCCGATCAGAATGAGCCAAATGGCGGCGATTACCAGGAAGACGATGTTCTTTGCCGACGACTCCCAGTTCAGGGTGTTGACGTAGCCGGCGATGAACGCGGCGGCCGCTGTCGCGACGATCAGGACCAGGGCGGGTACCGTCAGCCGCCCCCAGTGCGGGTGGCGATGCAGGACCATATGTTCGTCTTTGGCTAGCACATTGTCCGGATATCCCACTCGCAGCACTCTACTGCGGCCGGGACGGCCGCCGGCGTCGTCACATCTTCAGCAAGCCGGTTTCGTGGTAGACCCGCGCGGTGTTCACCTGCCAGGGGTCGGCGTTCTTGCCGAAGTATCGGGCGACGCTGCGCACCGCGCTCAACATCGCGTGATCCTGGTTGTCGTAATGGTGCATGCCGTTGCGGCCGATCGGATAAATCGTTGGGTGGTGCTCACGTAAGTAGTCCCGAATGCGCGCCACATTTCTATCCCGCGTCGGGTCATGCACGGGGTAAGCGAACTGTGAACGGGCGACCATGATTCGCTCGACGTGGGAATCGCCCATCCCGAGCGTTCGAAGATCCTTCTCCACCATCCCGGTCAATCGCTTGTCGCTGGCCGTCCACAGTTCACCTTCCGGCCCGATGTAGTACTCGAATCCCAGGTACGTGCCATCCCAGTTCCGCGGAGCGAGGTCGGGCGACCAACGGCGGTAGTTCTGAATCCGGCCGGCAGCAAAGTTCATGCCGGGTGTGTACACCCAGTTGTAGGGAATCTCGTGGCGCTCGCGAAGGGCAACAGCCACCGTGATCATCGCGCGATGCTTGAGAGCCGCGGCGAACGCCCGAATATACTGCGGCGGCTGCGGATCCAGAGCGTCCACCAGCAACCGCAGCGGCATGCTGGAAAACAGGGCGTCGCCGGTTGCGGTATCCCCGTTTTGCAGCTGCACTGTGCAGGCGGCGCCGTCGGATCGCACCTTGACGATCGGCGAGTTCATCGATGGGACGACATTCATCTGCGCCAGGGCCGCCGCTGCCGCTTCCCAGACCTGGCCGGGTCCGAGCCGGGGGTACTGGAAAACATCCTCGCCTTGGGCCTCGGGCTCGCGGCGCCAGATGATCGGTTTTATTCGCTGGTTGGCCCAGTCGCTTGCCAGGTCTTTGGGGTCGGCGACCCACGTTTTGCGCACGTAGCCGTCGAAGAACAGCTGGTACCAGTAGCGGCCGAATTCGAAGGTGCCCCAATCCCGGAAACTCGCCGAACTGTCGACAGGAGTCCCGCGTCGCAGCCGGGACCACAACAGACTGCCAAGTCCGTGGATGCCGCGCCCCAAACCCATTTGGGTCACCAGATCGCGCCCGACGAGCGGGTACCGCACCAAGTGATCGTCGACCAGCATGGCCGAGCTCCTGGGTACCGAGATCCATTGGTCGGCAGGTAGCAGCGATCTCCACAGATCAGAGACCGCTTCGATTTTGGTGAAGAAGCGATGACCGCCGGCGTCGATGCGCCAATCGCCGTCGGTCGGCGTGCTCGCCAGACCGCCGACGGTTCCCGACGCCTCGTACAGCCGCGGCGTCACCCCGTTCTTGGCGAGGACGAGCGCCGCCGTGAGGCCGGCGGGTCCTGCGCCGACGATCAACGGATTCTTGGTCGCGTCCATGCTCTACCGGCCGTGAAGTTGGGGAAGGCATCGGTAATCGGCGATGAGTTCGTCGATCAGCGGGCTCTCCACATCGTTGAGCGGTGTCATCAGAAAGAGCAGCCGGGCGTACTGGGACTGCAACGGCAGAAACCCACTCAGCAGTGGTTCGGGGGTGGTTCGAATCACCATGTCCACCTCCCCGATGTCGAAGGCGGCGAGGATGTCGCATCCTTCTCGCTGCGCCCGCTCGTGGGCGGCACGCAACTCGTCACCCGCGTCATACGCCACGAGCAGGTTTATCCGAAAGTCGCCACCGGTCATCGTGGCTTCCAGCTCCCGCGCGGCGGCGACGTAGGACTCCGGGAGCAGGTCCCTGCGGCCATGAATCCGCACACTGCAGACGGCAGGATCGAAGTGCTCGGGAATGAGCGTGGTGAGGAAATGCAGCGACGCGGTGAAAACCGCTTCCAGCTCATCGTCACGCCGCCCCAGGTTGGCCCGACTCAAGTTGTACACCGAGACGGTTTGAACATCGTTACGTTGCAATGTCAACAGAATTTCAGTGACCTTCTGCGCACCGCGAAGGTAGGCATCGGTCAACGTCGTGGAGTGGCTGCTCGCCCACCGGCGCAATCCGTCCGGAATCAGTCCCACATGACTTGGTTCACGCGGCATGGGCGAACCCCCTGATGACGAACGCTATGGATAAAAATAGATCAGCGCTGGTCCACTCATCGACTATTGAACAAATAGCCGCAATGCTCAGCGGCGCGCACCTGAATCGGAACCAAAGATCCGGTCAGCGGCGATCTCAGCAAGGTCGCTGAGGATCTGCACGTGACCCGTGCTCCACATGCGCGGTTTGCTGTCGTACACGCAGAGCGTGCCGATCGCGTTGCCGTGCCGATCCACCAGGGGAATGCCGAGATAGGCAACGACGGTGCCGTCGAGTACCGCCGGATGGTCCTTGAAAGTCGGATCCACTCGCGCATCCTCGAGCACCAGTGAGGTTCCGTTGGCCACTGTGTACTGGCAAACGGACCACTCCAGCGGCATCTCCCTCTCGTCGTTGGCCCGCATGCCCTTTCCGGAGGTGCTCTTGAAGAACTGCCGGTCGACATCCACCAGGGATAGCGCCGCACGCGGGGTATCCAGCGCGTCGGCGGCAGCCCGGGTGATCCGGTCATAGACCGGCTCGCGCGGGGTGTCCAACAGCCCAGTGGCGCGAAGAGCCCGCAGCCGCTCGGGGTCGTTGATCACCTTCGACAGATCCGGCATCGGGAGCTCGACGATCACCCCGACCTCAGCCAGGTGAGCGACCAACTCTTCGACCGAGGCGCTGTCCATCCGCCTCTGGTCGGCCACCATTTGTTCGGCCACCACGCGGGCCACGTAGGTGCCGACGTCCTCGCCGACGGCCTGTGCGTACTTTTCGAGAGCGCGGTTGAGCCAGTCATTGAATGACGGCACCAAACTGGTCACCCTATGACGGTATCTGATGGGGTGGGGCTTCATGTACAAACGGTAGTGAGGTGAGCTCCGGCGAGCAGGATCTGACCTGTTAAGCCTGATGGCGCAGGGTTCCGCAGCGATGCACGCAGCGCGGCGATGTGATCCCGGTACCACGCCACCGTGCGCTCGATACCTTCCTGAAGATCGATTTTCGACGTCCAGCCGGACCGTGCGAGCTTGGAGACGTCGAGAAGTTTCTGTGGGGTGCCGTCAGGTTTTGTTGTATCCCAACACGTTTCTCCGCGATAACCCACCACCGACGCGATGGTCTCGGCGATCTCTTGGATGGTGACATCGGTGCCGGTTCCGACGTTGACTTGCTCCGGACCGTCGTAATGTTCCAAGAGGTACAGGCATGCATCAGCCATGTCGTCAGCGTGAAGGAACTCCCGCCGCGGCGTACCGGTGCCCCAGTTGGTCACCGACGATGCGCCCGACGCGGCCGCCTCGTCATACCGCCGGATCAGCGCGGGCAGCACGTGTGAGCCTGTTGGGGAGAAGTTGTCGTTGGGTCCGTAGAGGTTCGTAGGCATCGCCGAGATCCATGGCAACCCGTACTGTCTGCGCACGGCCTGCACGTGCAGGATTCCGGCGATCTTGGCGATCGCGTAGGCATCGTTGGTTGGTTCGAGATGGCCGGTCAGCAGCGACTCCTCTCGAATCGGCTGCTCGGCAAACTTGAAATAAATGCTGTCAACGGCAACTGAAATTTGATCAGTTGTCGGCAATTGAAAATTGACCAGCTTGGTTTCATTGGTCGTCGGCCGTGACGGTGGGGACGCGGCCGAGGTCTCGGTCTTTGATGCGGTAGCTGTCTCCTTTGAGGGCGATGACTTCGGCGTGATGGACGAGGCGGTCGATCATGGCTGCGGCGACGACGTCGTCGCCGAACACTTCGCCCCAGCGGCCGAACGGCTTGTTGGAGGTGACGATGAGGCTGGCCCG
>JAHZJB010000088.1 GCA_022601135.1 Actinomycetes bacterium
AGACACAAATTGCCCCTGCTCGCCGTGAAATCGGGGCAATTTGCGTCTGCTCGCGGGAGTGTCAGGGGCCTTGGATCAGTCCGGCGGCCGACCTGAGATGTTCGATTGCCTCGGTGACGATCGAGTCGATGAGATCGTCACATGTCGGTAAGTCGTCGATGATGCCGGTCACCTGTCCCGAAGCCAGCACACCGGCATCGGTGTTGCCTTCGACCAGACCAGCTTTGAGCAACATGGGGGTGTTGGCCGCCATCACGACCTGCGACCAGGTGAGCTCCTTGCCCCGGCGCATCGCCAGGCCGTCCCCGATGATCGAACGCCATGACATATGCGACATCTTCTTGAAGCGCTGCGCGTTGCGCACCGCAGCGGAGAAGCCACGAAGCCGGGATCCGCTCTCCAATTTCTCGACCAGGCCGGTGCGCAGCACCCGGTGCGGCATTCCGTCCACCCGGGTGGAAACGACGGTTCCGTCTAAGGCCGCCTGCAGATAGCGCTGCTTGACAGCGTCAGGAACTGTCGAGTCGGCGGTCAACAGGAATCGTGTCCCCATGGCGACCCCGGCGGCGCCGTAGGACAGCGCCGCGGCCAGGCCCCGGCCATCGAAGAAACCGCCCGCGGCGATGACCGGCATGCCGGTGTCGGCGACGGCGTCCAGACCCGACGGTAGCAACAGTGTGGTAGCAATTGGCCCGGTGTGCCCGCCGCCTTCACCACCCTGAACGATGACGGCATCGGCGCCCCAGCCCGCCACCTTCTTCGCGTGTTTGGCCAACCCGACCGACGGGATGACCACAACGCCGGCATCTTTCAGCTTGGCGATGAGATCCGGTTTCGGCGCCAGGGCGAAAGAGGCGACTCTGACCCCTTCGCTGATCAGAAGCTCGACACGCTGTATCGCATCGCCTGCGTCGGCGCGGATGTTGATGCCGAACGGTTTGTCCGTGGCGGCCTTGACCTTGCCGACCGCCGTCTTGAGCTCGTCGAGTGTCATGGTCGCCGACGCGAGGATGCCAAGGCCGCCGGCGTTGGATGTCGCGGACACCAGTCGGGCGCCGGCCACCCAGCCCATACCGGTCTGCACCACGGGGTGCTCGATGCCGACTAGTGCGGTCAGCGCGGTCTTGAGGCGGGGAAGCGGCGCGGTCATGTCCTGACGGCCTTTACTTCTCGGTCTCGGAGCGAATTTGGGTCTATGACACCGCGGATGAGCTGCTGCTCGTCGTCCGATGGCAGCCGGGAGGTGGACGCGCTGTCCAGCCCATGCACCTCGAACGAGGTGTTCTCGGCTACCTGGGCGGGCTCCACGCCGGGGTGCAGTGACACGGCCCGCATCTGGTGGCCGGGGCCGTTGAAGTCGAAGACACCCAAGTTGGTCACGACGCGGTACACGTTGACGAACCTATACGCGGGATTGTCCGGATCGATCTTGTCCCAACCGATCCCGGACACCACGTCCACGGATTCAGCGAACACCCGCTTGGAATGATTGCCCACCCAGTAGCTCGTGGCGTGGTTGATGGTGTTACCGGGTGCGCCCCGCACCCCGAACATCTGCCGGGTGGGGTGCTGCAGCGGTCCCAACGCCGAGAGGTTCTGGTTGCCGTACCGGTCGATCTGATTGGCGCCCATCACCACATGGCGCCGGCCCCACGCCAGCGTCTCGAAGACACGACCGAAGGGCATCCAGCCCTCGATCGCGGCGCTTGCGCCGAGGGCCGGGGTGTCGGCGATGAGCCTGGCTTCGCCGTCGGTCAGCAGGATGTCTGGGGAAAAGGTCAGTCGAGCCAGTCGAGCGCCGACCGATACCATGGTGGTCATCGGGCTGACCATGATCTCGCCCGCATCGCGAAAGAGTTCGGCGCAGGCGACGGCACATACCTCGGCGCGAGTCACGGAGATCACCTGGCGGCCTTCCGATCTGCCCGGGAATCTGCCTGAAACCTCTGAACAGCCCGCTGGTACTCGGCCTCGTTGCCGCTCAGATACGTATCCACGAATGCCGCCCACCCCGCGTCGGAGGAGGCCGCTTCCGCGTAATGCCGCTGGAATCTCTCGTCGCGCCGATAGTCCGGCTCAGCTGTGGTGAAGTGTGCGCCGCCCGGAGCCTCCACAACAGTGTCGACCATCATGCGGTTGACGAGCAGCGCCTGAGGGGGAACCGACTTCACCAGTTCGTCAGTGGATACAATCCGCTCAACCGAGAGGAAACGGTGCTGCGCGGCCATCAGGAAGAGGTCGTCGAAATAGGGATCTATTCCGGTATAGGCAGCATTGCCCTGTGCATCACCGAGATTCATGTGCACGAAGGCCGCGTCCAACGCCAGGGCCGGCATCGCGACAAGTTCCTCATAGCCGCCGCCGGTGGGGTAGGGCGATCGCACCGTTTTGAGTTCGTCACCCCAGAACGCACGGACGTCACTGCCGAGCCCGGCACGAATCGGCAGGAAAGGCAGTCGCTGCGCAGCGGCCTGCAGCCCACATCGCAGCATGCCCTCGTCCATCTCACGCGCTTCGATTCTTCCGGTGGTACGCGATGTGGCGAACCACGGGTCGTAGAACGGCGGTGAGTCCAGTGAGACGAAGCCGTAGTACGCCCGCCTGACCTTGCCCGCCGAGCAGAGCAGCCCGAGGTCGGGACCACCGTAGGTGACAACGGTGAGGTCGGTGACGTCCGTGCGAAGCAGGGCTCGTACGAAGGCCATCGGCTTGCGCCGGGAACCCCATCCGCCGATTCCGATCGTCATCCCGCTCCGGACGGACGCGACGGCGTCGTCGAGAGTTGTTTGCTTGGAGGTCATTTGGACCCCTTGTCGGTGCCGGCGAAGGCGTCGCGATGTTTGTCGGCCACCCCGGCGAGATTGAGTTCGAAGGTGAACCCCTGTTCCATGCGGTAGCTGGAGTTCACCTTCTGCACGTCGATGAGGTTCAGCGCCTCCTTCGCCGCACGGATCACCCGGGTGTCTTTGGCGGCGATGTCCCGGGCGACGCGCAGCGCGGCTTCGTCCAGATCTGCGCGGTCGACCACCTCGTGCACCGATCCGAACCGATGCAGCGTCTCGGCGTCCACGGTGGCCGCGGTGTAGAAGAGTCGGCGCATCATGTGTTGGGGGACCAGGCGGGACAGGTGGGTGGCCGCCCCCAACGCACCTCGCTCGACTTCGGGAAGGCCGAATGTCGCGTCGTCTGAGGCGACGATGACGTCCGCATTGCCGACCAATCCGATGCCGCCGCCCACGCAAAAGCCGTTGACTGCGGCCACGACTGGTACCTCGCACTCGTAAACCGAGCGGAAAGCGTGGAAGCAGCCGCGGTTTGCATCGAGGAGCGCGGTGAATCCTTCGGTCCGCTGCATCTCCTTGATGTCGACGCCGGCGTTGAATCCGCGCCCTTCGGCACGAAGGATCACCACGTGGGTGCTCATGTCACGGCCCGCCGCGGTGATGGCGTCGCCGAGTTCGAACCAGCCGTCCGACGGGATCGCGTTGACAGGGGGGTAGTCGACGGTGACCGCGGCGATACCCGGCTCCACGGTGTTTGAGGCGATGGACAAGAGGGCTCCCGTTGACTCCGACATTGGGGCAGCTGCCTAAGCAAGCACTTGCTTGGTACGCTAGCACAGTGACTGAGCCCGTTTGCGTCGACCCGCAATCCATCCGACTGGCGTTGGCCGGCCGGGTCGTGCTGGTCACCGGCGGTGTGCGCGGTGTTGGCGCCGGTATCAGCAATGTCTTCAACGATCAGGGCGCCACCGTGGTGACCTGCGCGCGTAGACCCGTCGCAGGTCTGCCCTATGAGTTCCATTCCTGCGACATCCGCGACGATGACTCGGTCAAGACGTTGATCGAAACGATCACGGCTGACCATGGGCGTCTCGACGTGGTGGTCAACAACGCGGGTGGTTCGCCCCACGTGCTTGCCGCCGACGCCTCGGCCAGGTTCAACAGAAAGATCGTAGAACTCAATCTGCTTGGTGCGTTGTCGGTCTCGACGCACGCTAATGCGGTCATGCAAAGCCAAGAGTCAGGTGGTTCGATCGTCAACATCACCAGCGTGAGTGGACGGCGGCCCACTCCGGGCACGGCGGCCTATGGCGCGGCCAAGGCGGGGATGGAGAACATGACCGGGACCCTGGCGGTCGAGTGGGCCCCTAAGGTTCGGGTGAACTCGGTGGTGGTGGGCATGGTTGAAACCGAGCAGGCCGAACTGTTCTACGGCGACGCCGACTCGATCGCCGCGATTTCGCGCAACGTGCCCCTCGGCCGGCTGGCCAGACCAGTCGATATCGGTTGGGCCGCGGCATTCTGGGCTTCTGACGCGGCGTCCTACACCCGTGCGGCGTCACTGGAGGTGCATGGGGGCGGGGAGCCGCCGCCCTACTTGTCGAGTACAACCGCCGACATCAAATAACCTGGGAGGGGCTGGGCAAATGGGACTGCTCGACGGCCGTGTGGTCATCGTGACGGGTTCGGGTGGCGGGATCGGCCGAGCCCATGCGTTGGCGTTCGCCGCAGCGGGCGCTCGTGTGGTGGTTAACGACATCGGAGTAGGTCTGGACGGTTCGCCGGCCGGTGGCGGCAGCGCCGCGCAGGGAGTCGTCGACGAAATCGTTGCCGCGGGAGGCGAAGCCGTCACCAGCGGGGCAAACGTCGCGGATTGGTCCCAGGCAGAGGGTCTCATCCAGACCGCCATCGATAGTTTCGGCGGCCTTGATGTGCTGGTAAACAACGCCGGCATTGTCCGCGACCGGATGTTCGCCAACGCCACCGAAGAGGAGTTCGACGCCGTCACCGCCGTTCATCTCAAGGGGCATTTCGCCACGATGAAGCACGCCGGCGCATATTGGCGGGCGAAAGTGAAAAGCGGCGAAGTGGCTCCTGACAGGCTGAACGCTCGCATCATCAACACCAGCTCGGGGGCTGGACTACAAGGCAGTGTGGGACAGGCGAACTACAGTGCATCCAAGGCCGGGATCGCCGCCTTGACGCTGGTCGCCGCTGCCGAGATGGGCCGCTACGGCGTGACCGTCAACGCGATCGCGCCGGCGGCCCGCACGCGGATGACCGAAACGGTCTTTGCCGAGATGATGTCGACCCAGGGTGCCGATTTCGATGCGATGGCGCCAGAGAACATCTCGCCGCTCGTGGTGTGGCTGGGTAGCGTGCACTCCTTGGACGTCACCGGCCGGGTGTTCGAGGTCGAAGGTGGCAAGATCGGCGTAGCCGAGGGATGGCGACACGGCCCGGAGGTCGACAAGGGGGCCAAGTGGGATCCCGCCGAACTGGGCCCCGTGGTGACCGAACTGCTGGCAAACGCGCGCACGCCGGTACCCGTCTACGGCGCCTGAGCCCGTCTGAGGCCCTATCAGACCGGGTCGCAGATCAGGATCGGGATCTTGCGATCGGTATAGGACCGGTAGTTGGCGAAATCCGGATACATGCCGTCGAGCTTGGGCCAGTACTGCTCACGTTCATCGTCAGTGGCGTCGCGGGCGACCAACTGCAGTACCTCGTTCTTGATTCGAAACGAGACCCGGGGATTGGCTTGAATATTCAGGTACCACATGGGGTTGGCGGCGCGGCCCCCCTGCGAGGCAACCAGGATGACGCGGTCGCCCTCACGCAGGTACAGCAGCGGGCTCTCCCGGGACGCGCCGGACTTGCGGCCGATGGTGGTGAGGATCCCGACCGGAGGGGGAGCGCTAAAGCGGTTGGACCCGCCACGCCACTTGGATCCGAGGCGGCCGCCGGTGGCCTTGAACGCCCAGGTGTTGAACCGGGACATCCACTTGATGCCGATTCCGACAGCCTTCGAATTGAGTCCGTCTACCTGTTTGGGGCTCAGGGGGCGCGGTGGTTTGGCCACGGGAGGATCCTATCGAGTCAGAAACGGGCGGATGTCAGCCCGGATGTGGTGGATCCGGGCCTGTCCGGTGGGGTCGTCGGCGGGGATCACAAACGTCTCGTCGATGTGCGCGCCGACCCGGCGTCCAGCCAGTGTCGGCTTGGTCGACAGATCGAACCGGGCCCGTACCGTGTCACCGTCGATGGTGAACTCGGGCGCCGTCACCGACTTGATGACGCGGTACTGCAATCCGCGATTGAGACTGCGGCGCAGATGGTTTCCGGAAAATCCGGTCTTGAGGCCGACCTCGATTCGGGTGCAGCCGGGCGCGAACGGCACCGCGGCGGCGTCGTGGCTGGCCAGCGCGTCGATGTAGGCCTGAGCCGCGGCGATGCGGTCAGCTGCTGATATCGCGGAGGTGCTCATCTAGATTCGCTCGATGATCGTGCCGGTGGACAGCGCTCCACCGGCGCACATCGTGATCAAGGCGGTGGTCTTGTCGGTACGTTCCAACTCGTGCAGTGCGGTGGTGATGAGCCGACTGCCGGTGCTGCCCACCGGATGGCCGAGCGCGATGGCGCCGCCGTTGACATTGACGGTATCCATATCCGGCTCGTGCACCCTGGCCCAGGACAACACGACGGACGCGAAGGCCTCGTTGATCTCGGTGATGTCGATGTCGCCGATCTTCATCCCGGCCTTCTCGAGCACCTTGGCGGTCGACTGGACGGGGCCGTCGAGATGGTAGTACGGTTCGGCGCCGACGAGTGCCTGGCTGACGATGCGAGCTCGCGGCTTCATGCCCTGTGCTCGGGCCAAGGATTCATCCATCCACAACACCGCCGCGGCGCCGTCGGAGATCTGCGATGACGTCCCCGCGGTGTGAATTCCACCGTCCATCACCGGCTTCAGTGACGACAGACCCTCCAGCGTGGTGTCGCGTAGACCCTGATCGCGGCTCACGAAAGCGCGCTCGGAAGTCGGCTGTTTGTTCTCGTCGAGTACCGGCGCCTCGATGGGGCTGATCTCGCGGTCGAACCGACCCTCGGCCCAAGCCTGTTTGGCCTTGCGCTGCGAGTCGAAGCCGAATCGGTCGATGTCTTCGCGGGTGATGCCGCGGCGCTTGGCGATCCGCTCGGCGGCGGTGAACTGGTCGGGTAGGTCGATGTCCCACGACTTGGGACGAATGATGCTGCGATCGGGGCCCGCGTTGGCACCGAGTCCCACGCGGCTCATTGCCTCGATGCCGCAGGCGATACCGACGTCGATGGCGTCGGCCGCTATCAGGCCCGCGATCAACCCGTTAGCCTGCTGACCGCTGCCGCACTGGCAGTCGACCGTCATCGCGCCCACCTGCTCGGGCAGGCCGGCTACCAGCCAGCCCACCCGGGTGATGTTGTTGGACTGCTCGCCGAACTGTGTCACACAGCCGCCGATCACCTGTTCGACATGGCGTGCTTCGAAGCCCGAGTCGATGCTTGCCTTCTCAACCAACGCCCGCTGAGTGGCCCCGAGTAACTCGGTAGCGTGCAAGCCGGAAAGCCATCCCTTGCGCTTGCCGATCGGGCTGCGGGTAGCTTCAACGATCACAGGGTTGCCCATTCCGTCAGGCTAGAACACGTTTCATCGGCTTGCCAAGCTGCGATATCAGCATGCCTTTGATCTGCGGAGAAGGCATGTTTTACTGACACTAGAACACGTTGCAATTGAGGAGTGCGCACTGTGACTTCCACGAAGGGGCAATCCCCGAACATTCCGGCTGGCTTCGATTTTTGCGATCCCGACGTCAACCTCCTCGGGCTGCCGGTGGCCGAACTCGCCGAGCTGCGCAGGTGCGAGCCGATCCACTGGGTCGACGTGCCCGAAGGCACCGGCGGCTTCGGTGACAAGGGTTACTGGCTGGTGACCAAGCACGCCGACGTCAAAGAGGTATCGAGGCGCAGCGACCTCTTCTCCAGCTGGCAGAACGGCGTGATCCCCGTCTGGCCGCAGGACATGACGTTCGAGAAGATCGAGATGCAGCGAAGCGTCATGCTCAACATGGATGCGCCGCACCACACCCGGCTGCGCAAGATCATTTCGCGCGGGTTCACGCCGCGGGCCATCGGCCGGCTCGAACAGGAGCTCGCGCTACGCGCCCAGAACATCGCCAAGAGCGCGGCCGCCGAGGGCAGCGGAGATTTCGTCGAGCAGGTTTCGTGCGAACTGCCACTGCAGGCTATCGCCGGTCTGCTCGGCGTCCCCCAGGAAGACCGGGACAAGCTGTTCCGGTGGTCCAACGAGATGACCGGGGCCGAGGATCCCGAGTACGCGCACATCGATCCCGCCCAGTCGTCGATGGACCTGATCGTCTACGCCATGGCGATGGCCGATGAACGCGGCAAGAATCCGACCGACGATATCGTCACCGCGCTGGTCCAGGCCGATATCGACGGCGAAAAGCTCTCGGACGACGAATTCGGTTTCTTCGTCATCATGCTCGCGGTGGCTGGAAACGAGACGACCCGCAACTCCATCACCCACGGCATGATCGCCTTCTCGGAGAACCCGGACCAGTGGGAGCTGTTCAAGAAGGATCGCCCCGCCACCGCGGCCGACGAGATCGTGCGCTGGGCGACCCCGGTGACGTCGTTCCAGCGCACCGCTACCGAGGACACCGAACTGTCTGGCGTTCAGATCAAGAAGGGCGATCGGCTGGTGCTGTCCTACCGGTCGGCCAACTTCGATGAGGACGTATTCGAAAACCCCTACGTTTTCGACATCCTGCGCGACCCGAATCCGCACGTCGGGTTCGGCGGCACCGGCGCACACTATTGCATCGGGGCCAACCTGGCCCGGATGACCATCAATCTGATATTCAACGCGGTCGCCGACTACATGCCTGATCTCAAGCCGGTCGGGGAGCCGGAACGACTACGGTCGGGCTGGCTCAACGGAATCAAGCACTGGCAGGTGGACTACACGGGCCGCGGCAGTAGCTGAGTGCGATCGGATCAAGGAGGATTCCGGTGGATTTCAGTCTCGATGAAGGTCAGCAGGCTGTCGCCGATGTGGTGAGCTCGGTGCTGGACCGCGACAACAGCTGGGCGGCGCTGGTCGCCGGCGGCGTGCCGGCACTGGCGGCGCCGGAACGAGTCGGCGGTGACGGTGTGGGTCTTATTGAGATCGCCACCGCCCTGACAGAGATCGGTCGGCATGGCACGGTCAGCCCGGCGCTGGCCACCCTCGGTTCAGCTGCGGTGTTGCTCGATCTGGCTTCCGAGGTCCAACAGGATCGCTATCTAGCCGGCCTTTCGCAGGGCTCGCTGTTGACTTTCGCGCTGAGCGAGCCGGGCAGGTCGCTGCCCGATCGTCCGGTAACGACGCTGGTCGGAGACAAGCTCAACGGCACCAAGGTCGCCGTGGGCTATGCCGCACAAGCAGATTGGATGATCGTCAGCACTGACAATGGCGTAGTGGTGGTCTCCGGCAGCGCTGACGGACTGACGGTCACCAAGACGCCGACCTCGAACGGCTCCGAGGAATTCGTGGTGTCGTTCGTTGACGTCGCTGTCGAGGCGGCCGACGTGCTCGAGGGTGCGACGCCGGGCCGCGTGAACCAGCTGGTGCTGGCCGCCGTAGGCGCGCTGGCCGCCGGACTCATGGCCGGCGCCTTGCGGCTCACGGCAGATTACGTTGCCACCAGGGAGCAGTTCGGCCGGCCACTGTCAACCTTTCAGACCGTGGCAGCACAACTCTCAGAGGTCTACATTGCCTCTCGCACGATCTCTTTGGTGGCTGACTCGGTGGTTTGGCTGCTGTCGGACGGTCGTGATGCCGGCTCGGACGTCGATGGCGAACTGGCGATACTCGGCTATTGGCTCACTTCGCAGGGCCCGCCCGCGATGCGGACGTGCCATCACCTGCATGGCGGAATGGGAATGGACATCACCTACCCGATGAACCGCTACTACTCGGCAATGAAGGATCTGACCCGAATGCTGGGCGGCCCCTCACACCGTCTGGAATTGGTGGGAGCCTGATGTACATCGAACTCACACCCGAACAACGGCAGCTGCAAGCCGAACTGCGGCAGTATTTTTCGACCCTGATCACCGCCGAAGAGGCGGATGCGATGGAGTCCGACCGGCACAACGAGGCCTACCGGGCAGTGATCAAGCGGATGGGCTCCGACGGAAAACTCGGGGTCGGGTGGCCCAAGGAATACGGCGGGTTGGGGTTCGGGCCCATCGAACAGCAGATCTTCGTCAACGAGGCCAACCGCGCCGATGTTCCGCTGCCTCTGGTGACCCTGCAGACCGTAGGACCCACCTTGCAGGTGTACGGCACCGAAGAACAGAAGCAGAAGTTCTTGCCGGGGATCCTTTCGGGGGAACTGCATTTCGCCATCGGATACTCTGAGCCTGACGCTGGCACCGATCTGGCTTCGCTGCGAACCAAGGCGGTGCGGCGCAGCGATGAGTCCGGCGAATATTTTCAAGTCAACGGCCAGAAGATGTGGACGACTGGTGCCCACGACGCCGACTACATCTGGCTCGCCTGCCGGACAGATCCGGATGCCCCCAAACACATGGGCATCTCGATCCTGATCGTCGACACCAAGGACCCTGGTTTTTCCTGGACTCCGATCATCCTGTCCGACGGCGCGCACCACACCAATGCGTCCTACTACAACGACGTTCGGGTGCCTGCCGACATGCTTGTCGGTGAGGAGAATGGCGGCTGGAAGCTCATCACGACCCAACTCAACCACGAGCGGGTCGGCCTGGGCCCGGCCGGACGCGTCGCCGGCATTTACGATCGAGTCAGCGCGTGGGCGGCCAAACCGGGTTCGGACGGCGTCACACCGATCGAGCACCCAGACGTCCGGCGACTACTAGGTCAGATCAGGGCGATTTGGCGGGTCAACGAATTGCTCAACTGGCAGGTGGCGGCCTCGGGGGAGACCATCGCTGTCGCCGACGCCGCAGCCACGAAAGTCTTTTCCACTGAACGCGTTCAGGAGGTCGGCCGGTTGGCCGAGGAGATCGTGGGCAAATACGGAAACCCGGCGGATCCGGACACCGGCGAACTGCTCGACTGGCTGGACAAGATGACCAAGCGCAATCTGGTGATCACGTTCGGCGGAGGCGTCAACGAGGTGATGCGCGAGATGATCGCCGCGGCCGGGTTGAAGGTTCCGAGGGTGCCGCGGTGAGTGCTGTCGAGGACATCAAGGCCGCCGCCGAACGGGTAAAGGCCGAAGGGAAGAGCAGGGCGCGGACCGCACGGCACCCGGTGAACCAGCCGATGGTGGACCACTGGCTGGACGCCATGGGGGACAAGAACCCGATCTACGTCGACGACGCTGCCGCGAAGGCAGCAGGTCACCCGGGAATCGTCGCCCCTCCCGCGATGATCCAGGTGTGGACGATGATGGGGCTCGGAGGTGTCCGCGCCGAGGACGATCCACTCGGTCGGATTCTGGAATTATTCGACGAGGCAGGATATGTCGGAGTCGTCGCCACAAACTGCGAACAAACGTATCTGCGTTATCTGCGGCCGGGCGAGGAGGTTAGCGTCGCCGCTGAGCTGACCGATGTCGTCGGCCCCAAACAGACCGCGCTTGGCGAGGGTTTCTTCATCACCCAGCAAATCACCTGGTCTGTCGGCGATGAACCCGTCGCCGAGATGATGTGGCGAATGATGAAGTTCATGCCCGTACCGGAGGACTCCGGAAAGGGGTCCGATCAGGATTCCGGCCCGCGCCCGGTGCCCGAAGACCTCGACGCCGATTCCATGATGCGTCCCGCCTCGTCGAAGGACACGAAGTTCTTCTGGGACGGGGTAAGAGCGCATGAATTGCGAATCCAGCGACGACCAAACGGCAGCTTGCAGCATCCGCCGGTGCCCGCGCTGTGGCAGTCCGCCGAGCATGTGCCGGTCGCCGGGACCGACTACGTCGTTGCCAGCGGAAAGGGCAGCGTGTTCAGCTTCGTCGTGCACCATGCCCCGAAAGTGCCGGGCCGTACGCTGCCGTTCGTGATCGCACTTGTCGAGTTGGAGGAGGGTGTGCGGATGCTCGGCGAACTCCGTAACGCCGACCTGGAACGACTGGAGATCGGAATGCCCGTCCATGCCACCTATATCGACTTTCCCGAAGGGGCTGCAGGACCAGCCTGGACGCTGTACGCATGGGAGCCGGCCAGGTGAGCGCTCCCGTCGTGGCGGTGGGTACCAAGCTGCCCGAACTCAAGCTCTATGCTGATCCGACGTTCATAGTGTCGACGGCCATCGCAACTCGTGACTACCAGGACGTGCACCACGACCGGGACAAGGCGCAGGCCAAGGGATCCCGGGACATCTTCGTCAATATCCTCACCGATACCGGCCTGGTGCAGCGCTTCATCACGGACTGGGCGGGCCCCACCGCCGTCATCAAGTCGATCGGTCTGCGACTCGGTGTGCCCTGGTATGCCTATG
>JAHZJB010000089.1 GCA_022601135.1 Actinomycetes bacterium
GAAGAACAAGCTCGAGCGCAGCCTGGGTGGTATCCGGGACATGCAGAAGGTGCCTTCGGCCATCTGGGTCGTCGACACGAACAAGGAGCACCTCGCCGTCGCCGAGGCTCGCAAGCTGAACATCCCGATCATCGCGATCCTGGACACCAACTGCGATCCCGATTTCGTCGACTACCCGATTCCGGGCAACGACGACGCCATCCGCTCGGCTGCGCTGTTGACGAAGGTGGTGGCGTCCGCGGTCGCCGAGGGCCTGCAGGCCCGCTCGGGTGCCGGCGCCGATAAGCCGGCGGCCGGCGAAGATGGGGTGGCTGCCGAGCCGCTCGCCGAGTGGGAGCAGGAGCTGCTGGCCGGTGCCACCACCGCCACCGCCACGCCCGAGGCTGCCGCCACCCCCGATGCCGCCCCGGTAGAGGCTGCAGCGGAACCGACCTCCTGAATCGCTTCGTCTTCCCAAGGAAGGGCTTCCATGGCTAACTACACCGCTGCCGACGTCAAGCGGCTCCGCGAGCTGACCGGAGCCGGCATGCTGGACTCGAAGAACGCGCTCGTCGACTCCGGCGGCGACTTCGACAAGGCCGTCGAATTGCTGCGCATCAAGGGCGCCAAAGACGTTGGCAAGCGTGCCGAGCGCGCCACTGCCGAGGGTCTGGTGGCGGCAAAAGACGGTGCGCTCATCGAGCTCAACTCCGAGACCGATTTCGTCGCCAAGAACGCCGAGTTCCAGGCGGTCGCCGACCAGATCGTGGCCGCCGCGGCCGCCGCGAAGGCGACCGATGTCGACGCGCTCAAGGCGGCCAAAGTCGGGGATAGCACCGTCGAGCAGACCATCGCCGACCTTTCGGCGAAGATCGGCGAGAAGCTGGCGTTGCGCCGTGCCGCCTATTTCGACGGCGCCACCGAGACCTATCTGCACAAACGGGCGGCCGACTTGCCGCCTGCGGTGGGTGTGTTGGTTGAGTACGTCGGCACCGACGCGGATCAGGCCAAGGCGGCTGCCCATGCCGTCGCCCTGCAGATCGCTGCGCTGAAGGCCCGCTACCTCACGCGTGAGGACGTGCCGGAGGACGTCGTGGCCAACGAGCGGCGCATCGCCGAGGAGACCGCCCGCAACGAGGGCAAGCCGGAGCAGGCGCTGTCCAAGATCGTCGAAGGCCGGGTGACCGGCTTCTACAAGGACGTTGTGCTGCTCGATCAGCCTGCGGTGTCGGACAACAAGAAGTCTGTCAAGGCATTGCTCGACGAGGCCGGCGTGACCCTGACGCGGTTCGTCCGTTTCGAGGTCGGCCAGGCCTAGCCCGGCCTACCCGCGGAGGCCCAGCGGTACGCTCTGGTACCGTCGGGCCATGAACAGGGTCCATGCCTTCGGTGAAGATTTTTCCGGGGATGCCCTGGGAGACCTCGACGCCGTCGGCGTGGTGAATGCGTTGCGGGCCGGCACGGTGTCGGCCAGTGAGATCATCGAGGCGGCGATCACGCGCGCCGAGGTGGTCAACCCCGAACTCAACGGTCTGGCCTACGAGGCGTTCGACAGCGCCAGGGCGCGCGCCGAGTTGCGTCGACCCTATGGCGGCTACTTCGACGGGGTGCCGACGTTCATCAAGGACAACGTCGCCGTCGCCGGAATGCCGACGATGAGCGGCACGGACGCCTGGGACCCGCGACCCGCGGAGGCCGATGGCGACTTCGCCCGCGCGTACCTGAGCACCGGCCTGGTACCACTGGGTAAGAGCCGTCTCTCGGAGTTCGGCTTCAGCGCCTCGGCCGAGCATCCGCGGCTGGGGCCGGTGCGCAATCCGTGGCACATCGAACACACCGCCGGCGCGTCGTCGTCGGGGTCGGGTGCGTTCGTGGCCGCCGGAGTGGTGCCGATCGCGCACGCCAACGACGGTGGCGGATCGATTCGGATCCCCGCGTCCTGTAACGGTTTGGTCGGCCTCAAACCGTCCCGGGGACGGCTTCCGCTCGATAGGGACATGCGCCTGATGCCCCTGCGCATCGTCCACAACGGGGTCCTCACCCGCTCGGTCCGCGACACCGCCGCTTTCTACCGCGAGATGGAACGGGTGTCCGCCAACCCGAAGTTGGCGCCTGTCGGCGATGTCACCGGAGCCGGCAAGCAGCGCCTGCGTATCGCGGTATGCACCCACTCGGTTGCCCGCGAGGCCAGCCGCGAGGTGTGCGAGCTGACGTTGGAGACGTCAGCCCTGCTCGAGGAGCTCGGTCATCGGGTGAGCGTGATCGACAACCCGGTGCCGCACCGGTTCATGGAGGACTTCCTGCTGTACTGGTCGTTTCTGGCGTTCGCTGTGGTGCGGGGTGGTCGCCGCACCTTCGGGGAGAGTTTCGACCGTAACAAGCTCGACAACCTCACGCTGGGACTCGAGCGGCACGCGGCACGCAACGGGCACCGGCTGCCCCTGGCGATCGCGCGGCTGGCCCGCGCGCGACACATCACATCGCAGACGGCGTCGGATTACGACGTCCTGCTGACGCCGACGCTGGCCGAGGTCACTCCGCGCATCGGTCATCTCGATCCGACGGAGGACTATCAGCAGATCATCGACCGGCTCGTCGAATGGGTGGCGTTCACTCCGCTGCAGAACGCGACTGGCGAGCCGTCCATATCGTTGCCGCTGGCCCATTCCGCCTCCGGGTTACCGGTCGGGATGATGTTGTCAGCTGCCGTGGGACAGGATGCCCGGCTGTTGCAGTTGGCTTACGAGCTCGAGGAAGCCCGACCCTGGCGGCGAATCCAGGGCTGAATCCGGCAGCCTCGGGTAGCGACGGCGGGTCAACCGGCACCCCGAGGTGGTCCGGTGGCCGCGATGAGGCAGGATTAGCAGAGCCGCACAGCTGTTCAGAAGAACTCCATGGGCGGCGATCGCATGCGAGGACCGTGAAGGAGTCGGATGGCAGAATCCACGAGCCCGAACGGTGCAGGCTCGTCGTCCCCGATCAGACCGGCCTACTCTCGGGTGTTGCTCAAGCTGGGCGGCGAGATGTTCGGTGGCGGACAGGTTGGCCTCGATCCCGACGTGGTCGCATTGGTCGCTCGCCAGATCGGCGAGGTGGTGCGCAGCGGCGCCCAAGTGGCCGTCGTCATCGGCGGTGGCAACTTCTTCCGCGGCGAGCAACTCCAGCAGCGGGGGATGGAGCGTACCCGATCGGACTACATGGGCATGCTCGGTACCGTGATGAACAGCCTTGCGCTGCAGGATTTCTTGGAAAAAGAGGGCATCCAGACCCGGGTTCAGACCGCCATCACCATGGGCCAGGTGGCCGAGCCCTACATTCCGTTGCGAGCCCGAAGGCATCTGGAGAAGGGGCGCGTCGTCATCTTCGGAGCAGGGATGGGGCTACCGTACTTCTCCACCGACACCACCGCCGCGCAGCGGGCGCTGGAGATCGGTGCGGACGTCGTCCTGATGGCCAAAGCGGTCGACGGAGTATTCACCGCCGACCCACGTGTGCATGCCGACGCCGAGTTGCTCACGAAGATCAGTCACCGCGAGGTCATCGACCGGGGCCTCAAGGTCGCCGACGCGACGGCCTTCAGCTTGTGCATGGATAACGGTATGCCGATCCTGGTGTTCAATCTGCTCACCGATGGCAATATCGCGCGTGCGGTTGCGGGTGGAAAGATCGGAACGCTGGTCACCACGTGATGGAGGGCGTCCCGGCGAGCGCTGGCGACGAGATGCGCTCAGGACGAGTGAAAGGGACGGGAGAGCACAAGTGATCGAAGAAACCCTCTTCGATGCCGAGGAGAAGATGGAGAAGGCCGTGGCAGTGGCGCGGGACGACCTAGCGTCGGTTCGCACCGGCCGCGCCAACCCCGCCATGTTCCATCGCATCAACATC
>JAHZJB010000090.1 GCA_022601135.1 Actinomycetes bacterium
ATCAAGTCATTTGCCGGTCGGTCCTTCCCACCCGGTATCGGCACAACGCGCGAAAGCCACGAAGGCAGCGTCTGCAAGAGCCAGACACCGGGTGAGAAGACCCAACCACCGCACCAGCGGCACGTCCACCCTCACACTGAGTGTCTGCACACAGACACGCCGCAATCGACGTACATTTCGCCGACATTCGCGGCGCGTGAAAACGCGCAAAAGCGCTACGGTCGCGGCTATGGGTTACGGACGTCACGACAATCCCGACTCGACGCTGGGCACCGACCCGCGATCAGATCCACGCATGGTCGAGGTGTTCTCCCGATTCGGGCTCGAGGGGCGGCTACCGCCGCCCGGCCTGACGCCGGACTCACCGATTGAGGATCGGCACGCGCACGCCGCTATGAGTGAACAGGCCATGGGTGCGATGTTCGAACTGCTCGCCCATGAATCCGGCGGACCCGATAAGTCCACCACGACCACGACGACGACGATCGCCGGCCCCGATGACAACGACATCACGCTGTACATCACCCGACCCGACGGAATACCGGGTCCGATGCCTGCCGTGGTACATCTCCATGGCGGCGGAATGGCCATCGGTAGCGCCGCCGGCCCCGGCTACGTCCGGCTGCGCGAGTATCTAGCCGCGACCGGGCTCGTGGTCGTAGGGGTTGAATTCCGCAACTCCAGTGCGACATTGGGTCCACACCCGTATCCGGCCGGGCTGAACGACTGCGCGTCAGCCGTCCGGTGGGTCGTCGCCAACGGGGACGAACTGGGAGCCACCCACCTCATCGTGTGCGGGGAATCCGGCGGCGGCAACCTGACCCTGACGTTGGCGCACAAGGCGAAACGAGAGGGCTGGATCGGTGATATCGCCGGCTTCTACGCGCAGTGCCCGTTCATTTCGAACCGCTGGCTCGAGAAGTGCGAGGACCTACCCTCGCTGGAGGAGAATGACGGATATTTCATCAGCCGCGTACAGCTCGCACTGCTCGGATCGCTCTATGACCCGGACGGGGCGCATGCTGCGGATGCCACCTGCTGGGCCGCTGCCGCCAGTGACGAGGAGCTAAAAGGACTTCCACCACACGTGATCTCGGTAAACGAACTCGATCCTCTGCGGGACGAGGGACTGCAGTATTACCGCAGGTTGCTGCGAGCGGGAGTGCCGACCGTCGGGCGGGTGGTGGCGGGTACCTGCCACGGCGGGGATCTGTTGTTCGGCAGCGCGATGCCCGAGGTGTTTGACGCCAGCATCCGCGATGTCAGCGGGTTCGCCCGTTCTCTCGGCTGATCGCGGCTTACTCCCGGGAAGGGGAGTCAGCTGAATGGGCGGCGGTCGTCGATGCGGCGCGACAACCGGCCGGCGACGCGCCACGCCCGCGCCACCATGTCGTCGTCGTCATCGGTGACGAAGTTGCCCATCACCCGCACCGCCACCTTCATCAGCGCCGACGAGCGCATCGCCCACGGCCCGGTCGAGGGCAGGAATCGGGGGAACGTCAGCAGCAGCGCCAGCCGGCGCGCCACGGAGAAGCCGCGCCCGTAGTGCTCGTGCAGCACGGCCGGCCAGGCTTGTGAATAGTCGCCAAGGTCCAACAACTCCGCGGCCAGCCGCCCGGTTTCCAGCCCGTAGTCGATGCCCTCGCCGTTCAACGGATTCACGCACGCCGCCGCATCGCCGATCAGCATCCAGTTGGGCCCGGCCACCCCGGATACGGCGCCGCCCATCGGCAGCAGTGCCGACAGCCCGGCTCGCGGTTCGCCGTCGAAGCCCCACTCGTCGCGGCGCAGCGCGGTGTAGTTGCGCAGCAACGGACGCAACGCCGCATCGGCGGGACGTTTGTCGGTCGCCAGCGCCCCGACGCCGATGTTCACCTCGCCGTTGCCCAACGGGAAAATCCAGCCGTAGCCCGGCAGTACTTCGCCAGAGGGCGACCGCAGTTCCAGGTGCGACGTGATCCACGGCTCGCTGCTGCGCGGGGTGGCGATGTAGCCGCGGACAGCCACGCCGTAGACGGTCTCCCGGTGCCATTCACGGCCCAGCACCCGACCGAGTGTGGAGCGCACGCCATCGGCGACGATCAGCGTGTCGCACCGGATCACCTCCCCAGAGCTGAGTACCACCGCAGATACGCGACCTGTCGAATCGCGCTGTACATCAACGGCTTTGGTGCCAAGCTGCATCTTCACGCCGTCGTCGGCGGCCACCAGGCGGATGCGCTCGTCAAGCTCGGTTCGGGGTACCGCACTGCTGGTCGGCGGGAAGCTCGGTCCGGGCCACACGACCTCGACATCCGCGCCGAAGCCCGACATTCGCAACCCGCGGTGGGCGATCTTGCCGTCGAGCCAGGGGCCCAGCCCGAGGCGTCTGAGTTCGGTGATCGCGCGGGGCGTCAACCCGTCGCCGCAGGCCTTGTCACGGGGGAAGTGGGCGGAATCGATGATCAGCACCTCGCGCCCGGCGCGTGCGGCCCACGCCGCTGCCGACGATCCGGCGGGTCCGGCCCCGACGACCACGACGTCCGTGCTGTTCGACCCATGCCGCGGGGGCGGGGACCCACCCTTCACAGAACCATCCATATCCCCAGTATGTTGGCAGTGTGAGGACACCGGGGACCGTGGTGGCGGGAGTGGACTTCGGGGATGCCCGATTTGCCGAGGATGTCCGGGGCGGGGTGGCCCGTATCGAGGCGCTGATGTCCGAGGAACTGAGCCGGGCCGACTCCTTGATGTCGGAGGCTGTCCAGCACCTCTTCCAGGCGGGCGGCAAGCGGTTCCGGCCGCTGTTTACCGTCCTGTCGGCGCAGCTGGGACCCGACCCGGATGCCTGGGAGGTCACTGTCGCGGGCGCCGTGATCGAGTTGGTGCACCTGGCGACGCTCTACCACGACGATGTGATGGACGAGGCGCAGATGCGTCGCGGTGCACCCAGCGCCAACGCGCGCTGGGGGAACAACATCGCGATCCTGGCCGGCGACTATCTGTTCGCGTCGGCATCGCGGCTCGTGTCGAGCCTGGGTCCGGAGGCGGTGCGCATCATCGCCGACACCTTCGCGCTGCTGGTGACCGGCCAGATGCGAGAGACGCGCGGCGCCGCCGATCAGGTCGACTCGGTGACTCACTACCTCCAGGTCGTCGAGGAGAAGACGGCCTGTCTGATCGCCGCCTCGGGCCGATTGGGTGCGACCTTCTCGGGCGCGGACGACGATCAGATCGAGCGGTTGGCCCGGCTGGGCGGCATCGTCGGTACGGCCTTTCAGATCTCCGACGACATCATCGACATCGACAGCGATGCCGACGAGTCGGGCAAGGTGCCGGGTACCGACCTGCGCGAAGGCGTGCATACGCTGCCCGTGTTGTATGCGCTGGGGGAGGCTGGGCCGAACGCCGACCGGTTGCGCGAGCTGTTGGCGGGTCCGGTGGATGACGACGACGAGCTGGCCGAGGCGTTGCGGCTACTGCGTTGCTCGCAGGGCATCCCCAAGGCCAAGGAGACGGTAGCCGGGTACGCCGAGCAGGCCGCGCAGGAGCTCGCCCTGCTGCCCGACGGACCTGGCCGTCGGGCGCTGGCCACGTTGGTGAATTACACGGTCAACCGGCACGGCTGAGGGCTCAGGAACCCGCGCGGGCACTATGGGCGTTGGTTAGAGCGATGGCTTTTCATGTTTCACGAGTCGGCCGCATTTTCAAGGAGGCAAGCCACGATGACTTGGCATCCGCATGCCAACAGGGTCAAGACGTTCCTGTTGCTGGTGGTGTTCTCGGGTCTGATCGTCGGTGTCGGCGCGATGTTCGGGCGCAACATCATGTTCCTCGCCGTGCTGTTCGCGGTGGGCATGAACGCCTACGTGTACTTCAACAGCGACAAGATGGCGCTGCGGGCGATGCACGCCCAGCCTGTAACCGAGATGCAGGCCCCGTTGATGTACAAGATCGTGCGGGAGCTCGCCACGACGGCACGCCAGCCCATGCCGCGGCTCTACGTCAGCGACACCGCAGCACCCAACGCCTTCGCCACCGGCCGCAACCCGCGAAACGCTGCGGTGTGCTGCACGACGGGCATCCTGGGCATCCTCAACGAGCGTGAGCTTCGTGCGGTACTCGGCCACGAGCTGTCCCACGTGTACAACCGCGACATTTTGATTTCCTGTGTTGCCGGAGCAATGGCGGCGGTGATCACGGCGCTTGCCAACGTGGCGTTCTTCGCGAGCACGTTCGGGGGAAATCGAAGCGGCTCAAATCCCCTTGCCATCTTGCTGGTTGCGGTGCTGGGTCCGATCGCAGCGACGGTCATCCGACTGGCTGTTTCACGATCGCGGGAGTACCAGGCCGATCAGTCTGGTGCCGAGCTGACCGGTGACCCTTTAGCGCTTGCCAGTGCGCTGCGCAAGATCAGCGCAGGGGTGCAGCACGCCCCGCTGCCGCCGGATCCGCAGCTGGCCGACCAGGCGCATCTGATGATCGCGAACCCGTTTCGTGCCGGCGAGAAGATCGGCAAGCTGTTCTCCACCCATCCGCCGATGGCCGATCGCATCGCGCGACTGGAGGCGATGGCGGGCCGTGGCCCCGACCTGTACTGAGCCGCACCATTGGCCGCGCTACCCATGGTGTCCTCGCCCCGTGTGTCACCTCCGCTGACCGGTCCGGCTTCTCCTCAGCCCGGCCCGCAGTTGCACCGTGTGAAACACTGCTGACGGTTTTGGCGACATCTAGGCTGTGAGGTTGGTGAGCACAATTCTCGTTGGCAAACTCATCGGCGCCGCGTGTGTTGCCGCGGCCGGTGTCCTCAGCCTGCCGGGGCTGGCTGCCGCGCAACCCGCGCCGCCACCCCCGTCGCCGCCCGCGCCCGACATCAACGCCTTGCCGCCGGTCAGCCCGCAGGATTACGCGGTGTATGACGGCTCTGCCTATGTCTTCGGCTCGGCGGGTTTGACCTGCATGTTGCAGCGTTCCGGCGGCTACGGCTGCAATGGCGCGATTCCCGGGGGGCCGGATGGAGCGAACCTGGTGGGCGGCGGCTCAGGTGGCGTGCCGGTATTCGGGGTTTCGCCCCACCCGATGTACGGCGGGCCGGTTAATCCGCTGCCGCCCAACACACGGCTGAGCTTCGGCACCGTCAGCTGCGGCGGGGACGGCGCGATGGTGGCTTGCGTGGACAGCCGAAACCAGTCGGGTTTCGTCGTCAGCCCGGCGGGTTCCTACATTCTCAATGCGATGAACCCGCTACTTGTGCGTCCAGAGGGCACCAATCCGTTCGTCAACTGAGCCCCAGCCCGCACCGGATTTCGCTCAGAAACCGGATCCGTGCACCTCGTGGCCGGGCTTCTCGGCGACCAGCCCGCGGTAGGCCTGCTCGACGGTCGACCCGTGGTTGACCACGCCGTCGACCTCTCGGGCGATGGGCATCGAGATCCCGAACTTTTCGGCGAACTCCATGATCACGCTGGCCGCCTTGACGCCCTCGGCCACCTGGTTCATCGCCGCGATGATCTCCTCGATGGGCTTGCCGGCGCCGAGCTGTTCGCCGACGTGACGGTTGCGACTGCGCTTGCTGGTGCAGGTCACGATCAGATCGCCCATGCCGGCCAGTCCCGCGAAGGTATCCCGATCGCCACCCATGGCCACCCCGAGTTTCGACATCTCGGCCACCGCGCGCGCCATGACCATCGCCCGGGTGTTCTCGCCGATGCCCAGCGAGTAGCCCATGCCGACTGCGATCGCGTAAACGTTCTTCAGCGCACCGGCCATCTCGACGCCCACCACGTCGTCGCTGGTGTAGGTCCGAAACCGCTTGGTGCGGAACAGCTGTGCGAGATTGGCCGCCAGCCTTTGGTCGGGCATCGCCAGTACCGCGGCGGCGGCGTAGCCCTCCGCGACCTCACGGGCGATGTTGGGTCCGGCCAGGATGCCGGCCGGGTGGCCGGGCAGAACCTCGTCGACGATCTGGCTCATCCGGTAGTTGGTGCCCTGCTCCAGGCCCTTCACCAGCGACACCACCGGCACCCACGGTCGCAGCTCCTTGGCCAGCTCGGTGAGCACGCCCCGAAAACCGTGTGAGGGAACACCCATCACGATCACGTCGGCGGCCGCGGCGGCCTCGGAGAAGTCGGTGGTGGCCTTCAACGTGTGGGCGAGCTCGACCTCGTCGCCCAGGTACCGGGAGTTGCGATGCCGTTCGTTGATGTCGGCTGCGGTTTCGGCTGAACGTACCCATTGCAGTGTCGGTCCGCGTCGGGCGCAGATGGAGGCCACGGTGGTTCCCCAGGATCCGCCCCCGAGAACGACGACTTTGGGTTCGCGTTGCGCAGGTGCCATGGCAATCACACTAGGTTGACGGCCTTGGCTCGAGGGCGGGTTTGGCAGGCTTTGCCAAACAGGTCGATCAGGGTCTGGGGCCGCCACGGTGGTGGCATCGCCAGGCGACGTGCCTCTCCGAGTTGGGTAACGCAGCGGCGGCAATCCGGCCGGCAAACCGCCACTGCGTTACCCAACTGCGCGGCGCCTCAGCGATAGTTGACGAACTGCACCGCAAAGTCGAGGTCGGCTCCCCGCAGGAGTGCCTGAACGGATTGCAGATCGTCGCGCTTCTTCGAGCTGACGCGAATCTCATCGCCCTGTATCTGCGCCTTGACGCCCTTGGGGCCTTCGTCGCGGATGAGCTTGGTGACCTTCTTGGCGTTCTCGCTGCTGATGCCCTGCTTGATGCTGC
>JAHZJB010000091.1 GCA_022601135.1 Actinomycetes bacterium
CAAGCGCGAGTTCGTCGCCGGGGACCTGCGAGACCCCGCCCGCGCCGCCCTGCCCATCGCCGCCGCAGTCGGCGGCATGGTGGTGCCGGCGCTGATCTTCGTCCTGGTGAACTTCCGCACCGGTGACGGCGCGCTACGCGGCTGGGCGATTCCGACTGCGACCGATATCGCGTTCGCGGTGGCCGTGCTGGCCGTCATCTCCACTCATCTGCCCGTGGCGCTGCGCACGTTCCTGCTGACTCTCGCAGTCGTGGATGATCTGTTGGCGATCACCGTCATCGCGGTGTTCTATACCGAAGAAATCAACATGGTCGCGCTGGCATTGGCGCTGGTACCGCTGGCGCTCTTCACGGTGTGTGTGCAACGCGGCGTACAGGCATGGTGGGTGTTGATCCCACTCGCACTCGCCACCTGGGTCATGGTGCATGAGTCCGGGGTACACGCGACGGTGGCGGGGGTGCTGCTCGGCTTCGCGGTCCCGGTGCGGCGTTCGGCGACTCGCCGCAATGTTCGGGCCGACCAGGAGACACACGTGGGTATGGCCGAGTACTTCGAGCACCGCACGCGTCCGGTTTCAGCCGGTATCGCGATCCCGGTCTTTGCTTTCCTCGCCGCCGGGGTGAGCTTTGGTGGCCTCAGCGGGCTCACCAACGCGCTCAGTGACCCGATCGCGCTCGGCATCGTGCTCGGGTTGGTCGTGGGCAAACCCGTCGGGATCCTGCTCAGCACCCGATTGATGGCATCGGTGACCCGCGCCAAGCTGGATTCCTCGTTGCGCTGGGTGGACGTGCTGGGTATCTCGCTGCTCGCCGGGATCGGGTTCACGGTGTCGCTGTTGATCGGTGATCTGGCCTACGGGCTGGGCACCAATCGTGACGAATTGGTGAAGGTTGGTGTGTTGACCGGGTCACTGTTGGCCGCGGCGGTGGCGGCACTCGTGCTGCTCACCAGAAACGCCGCTTACCGGCGGATTCATGCCGAGGAGACGACGGATACCGACCGGGACGGAGTACCCGACGTCTACGAAACTCGGTCGGACTGATGGTGACCGCCGTGCGTAGACTTACGGCATGCTCGAACAGATCCGCGGTCCCGCAGATCTGCAGCACCTGACGCAGGCCCAGCTGGACGAGCTGGCCTGCGAGATTCGCGATTTCTTGATCCACAAGGTCGCGGCGACAGGTGGGCACCTGGGACCCAACCTCGGCGTCGTGGAATTGACGTTGGCGCTGCACCGTGTCTTCGATTCGCCCCATGACCCGATCCTCTTCGACACCGGTCACCAGGCCTATGTGCACAAGATGCTCACCGGGCGTGCCCCGGACTTCGACACGCTGCGCAAAAAGGACGGCCTGTCCGGTTACCCGTCGCGGAGCGAGAGCGAACACGACTGGGTCGAGTCCAGCCACGCCAGTTCAGCACTGTCCTACGCCGACGGGTTGGCGAAGGCCTTCGAACTCAGCGGACACCGCAACCGACACGTCGTCGCCGTTGTCGGTGATGGTGCACTCACCGGCGGCATGTGTTGGGAGGCGTTGAACAACATCGCCGCGTCACCGCGGCCGGTGGTCATTGTGGTCAACGACAATGGCCGCAGCTACGCGCCCACCATCGGTGGCTTTGCCGAACACCTCGCCGGCCTGCGGCTGCAGCCTGGCTACGAGCGGTTGCTCGATGAGGGCCGCAGGGCGATGCGCGGTGTTCCGGTCATCGGCGAGTTCTGCTATCAGTGCATGCACAGCGTCAAGGTTGGCATCAAGGACGCGCTGTCCCCGCAGGTGATGTTCACCGATCTGGGACTGAAATACGTCGGTCCGATCGACGGCCATGACGAACACGCGGTGGAGAACGCTTTGCGGCACGCCCGCGGCTTCAACGCCCCGGTGGTCGTGCATGTCGTCACCCGCAAGGGGATGGGCTATCCGCCTGCCGAGAACGACGTGGACGAACAGATGCACGCCTGCGGCGTCATCGACCCGGAGACCGGACTGGCCACCTCGGTACCTGCCCCCAGCTGGACGTCGAAGTTCTCCGAGACCCTGATCCAGCTGGCAGCCACGCGGCGCGACATCGTGGCCATCACCGCCGCAATGCCCGGGCCTACCGGGCTCAGTGGATTCCGGAAGCGCTTCCCGGACCGGTTCTTTGATGTCGGTATCGCCGAACAGCACGCGATGACCTCGGCGGCCGGTCTGGCGATGGGTGGCATGCATCCGGTCGTCGCCGTGTACTCGACCTTCCTCAATCGCGCGTTCGACCAGATCATGATGGATGTCGCGTTGCACAATCTGCCGGTGACGATGGTCCTGGACCGGTCCGGGGTCACCGGTCCCGATGGGGCCAGCCACAACGGCACATGGGACCTGTCGATCCTGGGAGTGGTCCCCGGCATGCGGGTGGCGGCACCGCGTGACGGGGCGCGACTGCGGGAGGAGCTCAGCGAGGCGGTCGACGTCAGCGACGGTCCCACCGCCATTCGTTTCCCCAAGGGCGATGTCGGCGAGGATATCCCGGCCATCGAGCGGCGCGGCGGGGTCGATGTGCTCGCGCTTCCCCTCAATGGGTTGTCGCCGGAAGTGCTCGTCATCGCGGTCGGACCGTTCGCGACGATTGCGCTTGCGACGGCCGACCGACTTCGCGACCAGGGAATCGGTGTCACCGTTGTCGATCCGCGCTGGGTATTACCGGTTCCGCAGGAAATCACCGCGCTGGCGGCCGAGCACAAGCTAGTCGTCACGGTCGAGGACAATGGGGTGCACGGCGGGGTGGGCTCGGCGGTGTCCGGTGCAATGCGGCGGGCGGAGGTGGACGTGCCGTGCCGTGACGCGGCCCTGCCCCAGCAGTTCTTCGAGCATGCCTCGCGCGGCGAGGTGCTCGACTCCGTCGGGCTGACCGAGCGCGCCCTCGCGCGCCAGATCACCGGGTGGGTGGCGGCGCTGGGTGCGTCGCCGGCCGAACAAGCAACAGCGAGGGCCGCGACAGACGGTTGAGTTGAAGGCGCGGTGCTGTTCTAATCGCCGATGGTCTGGACGGACAGCGCGTCGGTGAGCACCGGCGCGGTGAGTTCGCACTGCCACGGCCGGGCCGTGGAGTCCCGCAGAAACCCTTCGACGGCGGCCGCGGTGTCCTCGACCGGCTCCCAATCCCAGCACAGTCGCCGTACCGTTTCGGGGGACAGCAGGTTCTCGGAAGGTACTGAAATCCGTTGTGCAAGTTCGGATAATCCCGACCTTGCGGCCTCCAGCCGCGCAGCCGCTTCCGGCTTGCGCCGGGCCCACCGCGACGCCGGCGGCGGGCCGTTGGATGGTTCCGAAGCGCGGGGCGGATCGGCGGTGTCTCGGGCGCGGGCCAGCGCGTCTAACCACACTTGGGCGCTGCGCCGTTGTTTTGCTCCACCGAAGACGGGTAGTTCGGTGAGCTTCGCCACGCTGTCGGGGTTCGCGGTCGCGGCGTTGATGATCGCGCTGTCGGGCAGGATGCGCCCCGGTGCGATGTCGCGGCGCCGGGCGATCTGGTCGCGGGCGATCCACAGTTCTCGCACCGCCGCCAGCGCCCGGGAATCACGGACCTTATGGATACCGGAGGTGCGGCGCCAGCGGTCACGTCTGGTCGGTGCCCCCTCGAAGGTGCGGAGGAACTCGAATTCCTGTCTCACCCAATCGGTCTTGCCCTGCTGCTCCAGCGTCGCGGCGATGGCGTCGCGGAGTTCGCCGAGGACCTCGACGTCCAGCGCGGCGTAGTTGAGCCAGTCATGGGGCAGTGGTCGTTTGGACCAGTCCGCGGCGCCATGCCCCTTCCTCAGCTGCAGCCCGAGTAGCCGCTCGACCATCGCGGCCAGGTTGACCCTGTCGAAGTTGGCGAGCCGCCCGGCAAGTTCGGTGTCGTAGAGCGCGTTCGGACGCATGCCGATCTCGGCCAGGCAGGGGAGGTCCTGGTCGGCGGCGTGCAGAACCCACTCGTCGGTGGCCAGCACCTCGGCCACCGGCGCCATGACCGCCAGGGGATTCCCGCCATGACTGACCGGATCGATCAGTACGGTCCCGGCGCCGGCACGGCGAATCTGCACGAGGTAGGCGCGGTTGGAATAGCGGAAACCCGACGCCCGCTCGGCGTCCACGGCGAACGGCCCGGTGCCTGCCGCCAAGAGATCCGCGGCCCTGGCAATTTCGCCGCGACTTGCCGACAGCTTCGGTACACCCTCCCGCGGGGTCAACAGCGGTTTGGGTGCCGGGGTCTCGGGCTCGCCAGGTTCGGCGCCGGATACCGCCGGTTCGGGCTCCGCCGCGGAACCGCCTGCCTTGCGTTCGGGCATCTGGTCAGGCGCGGGTGCGGGAGCTCAGGTCGGTCACGCCGTCGGGCGGTAGCCCTGCGGCGTGTTCGAGGACCTCGCAGAAGGCCTCGACGTGCGGTCCGAGCTCCAGCGTTGTCGCCGTCCAGGAGGCGCGAAGTTCGAGTTGGTGGGCTCGGGGCGGGCCGGAGATGTCTCCGTAGCGCACCGACGTGGTGGCGGTAACGGTCCCGCCCAGCGCGGTCACGTGTTCGGCGCGTTCCTGCAGTGCATCGACCAGCCAGCTCCAGGCGACCTCGGGCAGCAGCGGATCGACGGCCTCGCTGGAATCCAGATCGGCCTGAATGTAGGCGACCATGCGCATCGTGCCGTCCCAGGCATCCGCACCCTCGGGGTCGTGCAGCAGGATCAGCCGACCGAACGCATCACCCTCGGATCGTTCCGGGATGATCTGCGGTTCGGCGTGCTTGACCTCGGCCCCCAACGCGTAACTGAACGGAGCCAGCCGTTGCGGAGGCCGGATCGGGCCCAGCTCGATCTCGGGTCGCACGGTGGTGGCATTCATGGCCGCCACCGCTTCACGGAATTGAGCCGGTTCGGCGGTGGTCACGACGTTTGACGCTAGTCCATCCGGGCAGGTCTGCGCGCAGGCGCGCCGAATCTGGCGGCGCAGACTGTCTCGAAAGACGGGTCGCCTCGGCGAGGAAGAAGGTGATCGGGCATGGCAGCATGGGATGCGATGAATACGCGACGCGAGCTGCCCGAATCTCCGTACCTTGCCGCTGTCGCCGGCCGTAAGCCGCACCGGGTCCCGGTGTGGATGATGCGGCAGGCGGGACGCTCGCTACCCGAGTACCGAGCGCTGCGGGCCAAGAACACGATGATGCAGGCGTGTTTCGACGCTGACCTGATCACCGAGATCACGCTGCAACCGGTGCGCAGGCACGGCGTCGACGCCGCAATCCTGTTTTCTGACATCGTGGTGCCGTTGCGGGCCGCCGGAATAGCCCTCGACATCGTTCCCGACGTCGGCCCGGTGATCGACAATCCCATCCGCACCCTCGACGATGTGCGCGCGATCAATCCGCTGCAAACCGAGCAGGTGGCCCCGGTGGCCGCCGCGATCGGCGAGCTGATCGTGGCGCTGGGCGACGTCCCGCTGATCGGCTTCGCCGGAGCCCCCTTCACGCTGGCCTCGTACCTCGTCGAGGGCGGGCCGAGCCGCAACCACGAGCACACCAAGGCGATGATGCTGGGTGAATCGGCCACCTGGCATGCGCTCATGACGGCGCTGACGGATGTGACCATCGCTTTCCTCGAAGCCCAGATCGAGGCTGGCGTCGACGCCATCCAGGTGTTCGACTCCTGGGCCGGGACGTTGTCGCTGGCCGATTACCGCACCTACGTGTTGCCGCACAGCGCGCGGGTATTCGCTTCGCTCGCCGACCACGGGGTGCCGATGACGCACTTCGGCGTGGGTACTGCCGAGTTGCTCGGCGCAATGTCGGAGGCCGTCGCGGGGCATCGCGCGCCCGCGGTTGTCGGCGTGGATTGGCGGACCTCGCTGACCGACGCGGCTGCGCGGGTGCGGGGTGGCTGTGCGCTGCAGGGAAATCTCGATCCGGTGGTGCTGCTGGCGGGCTGGCCGGCGGTGCAGCGGGCGGTGCGCGCGGTCGTGGATGAGGGGCGGCGCGCAGTCGACGCCGGTGCGGCCGGGCACGTGTTCAATCTCGGTCATGGCGTGCTGCCCGGGACCGATCCCGAGGTGATCACCGACGCGGTGACCTTGGTGCACGAACTGTGATAGGGGGACCACGGCATCGCGCCGCACGGTATTGCGTTGTCGGCGGGGGGATTTCCGGACTCGTGGCGGCATACCGGTTGCGGGTAGCGGCCGGCCCCGCCGCCTCGATCACCGTGCTGGATCCGGCCGAGCGCCTCGGCGGAGCCTTACGCACCGAGTCGATCAGTGGGCATCCGGTGGACGTGGGCGCCGAGGCTTTCGTGGCGCGCCGGCCGGAAGTGTCTGCGCTGCTCGCCGAGTTGGGGCTGTCCGGTAAGCAGATCGCGACCAGCGGGGCGCGACCTTTGATCTACAGCCAAGGTCGACTGCACCCACTGCCCGCGGACACGGTCAACGGGATTCCGTCACGGCCCGCGGCGCTGTCTGGGCTGGTGGACGACGCGACGATCCGATGGATGCTCCAGGAACCGAGTCGGCCGCTGCGCTGGAGCCCCGGCGCTGATCCGGCTGTTGGGGAGCTGGTGGGTGAGCGTTTCGGCGAGCAGGTGGTGACCAGGTCGGTCGACCCCCTGCTGTCGGGTGTGTATGCCGGTTCAGCAGCGACGATCGGAATCCGGGCGGCGGCACCGACGGTAGCGGCGGCGCTGGACCGTGGGTCGAGCAGCTTGACCGAGGCGGTGCGCATGGCCCTGCCGCCACCACAGAGCGGGCCGATTTTTGGCGCGGTGGACGGCGGGTACACGGTTCTGGTCGACGAATTGGTGCGCAGCTCCGCCTTGGATTGGGTGCAGGTGGCCGTCCGCAGCATCCATCGCGCGCCGCGGGGGTGGGAGCTCATCGACGACCAAGGCGCCCGCAGGTCCGCTGATGCGGTGGTTCTTGCCGTCCCCGCGCCGCGGTTGACGGCCCTTGTCGCTGACCTCGCCCCGCGCAGCGCGGCCGCGGCCGCGCAGATCCCGGTCGCATCCGCCGCGGTAGTCGCACTGGCGTTGCCGGCCGGGACGCCGCTGCCGGAGCAATCCGGAGTGCTGGTTGCCGACCGAGGGCGGTTGCACGCCAAGGCCATAACGTTGTCGTCGCGTAAGTGGGGACGCCGCGACAATGTCGAGATGGTTCGGTTGTCGTTCGGACGGTTCGGTGACCCCCGCGACGGCAATGCAGCCCTCACCGCCGGCGATGAGGAATTGTTGAACTGGTCGGGGGAGGACCTCGACACGTTGTTCGGGATCTCGGTGGAACCGGTGGATCATCGGGTGGCGCGCTGGGTAGGCGCGCTGCCGCAGTACGGTCCGGGGCACGCCGATCTGGTCGCCGAGATACGGGCCGGGCTGCCGCCGACGCTGGCGGTGGCGGGTGCCTACCTCGACGGTATCGGGGTGCCCGCGTGTGTGGCGGCCGCGACGCGAGCCGCGGCGGCACTGGATGTCTCCTTCGGGCAGTGACGGGACGGCCGTAGAACGTGCGCGTGGCACGATGGTCGTATGGCCAAGCTCGACTACGACGCCCTCAACTCCACCATCCGCTATCTGATGTTCTCGGTGTTCGCCGTGCGGCCCGGTGATCTGCCCTGCGACGGCGACGCGCGTGCGGTCATCGCCGACGAGACGGCGACGTTCTTGAAGGTTCAGGAGGACAACGGCGTCGTGGTGCGCGGTCTGTACGACATCGCCGGGATGCGCGCCGACGCCGATTTCATGGTGTGGACTCATGCCGAGACCGTCGAGGCGCTGCAGGCGACGTACTCCGATTTCCGGCGCTCCACCGCGCTCGGGCGTGCCTCGGCGCCGGTGTGGAGCAACGTGGCCCTGCACCGCCCCGCCGAGTTCAACAAGAGCCACATCCCGGCGTTTCTGGCCGGTGAGGAGCCCGGCGCCTACATCTGCGTATACCCGTTCGTCCGGTCGCTGGACTGGTATCTGCTGCCCGACGACGAGCGTCGTCGGATGCTGTCCGAACACGGAATGGCGGCGCGCGGATACAAGGACGTCCGCGCCAACACGGTGCCGGCGTTCGCGTTGGGCGACTACGAGTGGCTGCTGGCTTTCGAGGCGCCCGAACTGCATCGCATCGTTGACCTGATGCGCGATCTGCGCGCCACCGACGCTCGGCGTCACGTTCGGGAGGAGACGCCGTTCTTCACCGGACCGCGGGTGTCGGTCGAACAACTCGTCACGAAGCTGCCCTGAGGATTTGCTGGCAGGGGCCGCGCTCGGCGTTGCAAGCGCATACCCAAGCCCGGTTTGCCCGAGGAGCCTGGCGGCACGTTGCTAGTATCCAGTGGTGCCGAACGCCAGGCAGATGGCGGTAGCCGGGGCGGCCATTGTCGCAACGGGTGCCGGTTTGTCGGTGTTGCAGCTGTGCAGCTGGGGCCCTAAATCAGTGCGGTGTCTGGTCACCGATCTGGTTGTGTTGTCTGTTGCTCTCGCGGCAGCCGCATGTGCGGTGGCCGCCGCCGGGCGGGCGGCGGGCAGACGACGCGCGGCATGGATATGCATGGCGATCGGTTGCGGCGGCTTTGCGGCCGGTCAGCTGATGTGGACCTATCCCCATCTGGTCGGTGCCCCCCACAAATTTCAGTCAGTGGCAGACTTCGGCTATGCCGTAATGCCTTTGGGGGCCGGGCTTGCCCTGCTATTCCTGTGGTGTGCTGATCCTCGTTCCACGAGACTGCGGGTGGCGCTCGACGGCATGATCGTGGCCGGTGCCCTGTTCGGGGCAATCTGGATGACACTGCTGGGCACCGTGTATTCAGTGCGATCTTCCCAGCCGCTGGAGTTGGCGCTGACGCTGGCCTATCCCCTCGCCGGCATCGCTCTGGTCACCCTCGCGCTGCTCCTCTTGGCCCGCTTCCCCGCGGCCGAACGGCCGATGGTGGCGATGCTGACGGCGGGATTGGTACTCATGGCCATCTCAGGTACCGCCTACGCATATGCGACAACCGTGCTCGGCCAGAACTACGAGGCGATCCCGCTCGGATACTTCTGGGGTTTGTTGGCTATCAGCGGAGCCGCCCTGGTCAGCCGTGAGGCACCCGATGAGCCGGTCGCCAAGCAGGCGCCGGCGCCGTCACGTTTATCGATGTGGATACCTCTTGTGCCGCTCGCAATCGGTGCGGCCGCCAGCATTCCGATCCTGGTCCCCCGGTTGGGCCCGTTCTACCTGGTGGGCATTGCGACGATATTGGCCGTCATGCTCAGGTTCTTGCTGATGCTTGGTGAGAACCGCCGCCTGCTCACCGAGGTTTCCGATAAGACGCTGCGCGACCCGTTGACGGGGCTGGCGAACCGGGCCCAGTTCACCGATCGCCTGCAGCACGCGATAGAACCGCACCGTAGTGGCTCGCTGACCCTCGCGGTGCTGCTGCTCGACCTCGATGGATTCAAACTCGTGAACGAGAGTCTGGGCCCCGCTGCCGCAGACCTGCTGCTTGTCGGGGTGGGGGAGCGGCTCGCCGAATCGGTGCCCGACAACGACACGGTGGCCCGTCTCGACAGAGATACGTTCGCGGTCCTGCTCGAGGGCAAGGAGGCGGAGTCCCGGGTCGCGCAGCGTGTGGTGGAGGCCTTCGATCTGCCGTTCGTTATCGATGGCGAGGAGTTGCTGGTGCGGCCCAGCGTCGGGCTGGCGGTAGCGGCGCGCGACGGCAGCGCCGTGACGGCCGACGAGTTGCTCCGGCAGGCGGACGTAGCGATGCACGCGGCCAAGCGGTCGCCGTCTGGTCAACTGGTCATCTTTGCGCCGAAATTGGATCCGCACCGAGGTGTTGTGCCGGCTGGAAACCCCGGGGCAATAGTTACCGGCAGACGAGGGTCGCCACAGTTGCTGGGGGAGTTGCGACACGCGATCGAGCGCGCGGGCCTCGTCGCGGTGTACCAACCAAAGATCGACCTACGCACCCGCCAGATCGTCGGAGTCGAGGCGCTGGCCCGCTGGCCACACCCGCGGCACGGATTGCTCGCCCCAGATCGATTTCTGCCCATGGCGCGCGAGCACGGTTTGCTGAATTCGCTCACATCGTTGATGCTCAACCTTGCCTTGGACGATGCAGCCGAGTGGAAGGCCAAGGGCGTCGGGATCCCGGTCTCGGTCAATATCGCCGCCCCGTCGCTCAGCGGCGCCGATCTGCCTCGACAGATCATGGCGGCGCTCGACGCGCGAGATTTGCAGCCGGAGATGTTGACCGTCGAGATCACTGAGGATCTGTTACTCGAGAACACGGAAGGGGCCCGTACCGCGTTGACGATGCTGCGCGACTGCCGAATACGGACCTCCATCGATGACTTTGGCACGGGTTACTCGGCGTTGCGGTATCTGCGTGACTTCCCGGTTCACGAAGTCAAAATCGATCGGCAGTTCATCGCGCCTATCTTGACCGATGCCTCATCAGCCGCGATCGTTCGCGCCGTGATCGACCTAGCCCACGTCTTGGGCGTGACTACGGTGGCCGAGGGTGTCGAGAACGCCGAGACTGCAGCCAAATTGCTCGAGTACGGCTGCGATGTCGCTCAGGGCTACCACTACAGCCGGCCCGTACCTGCGCCCGCCATTTTCGATCTGCTCGCATCGCGGGGCGAGCCAACAGCAGCGTCGCCGACGAGCGACTCGGATTTACCGTCTACTCGCCGGACGGCACGAGGCGCAGCGAGATTGAGTTGATGCAGTAGCGCTTGTCGGTGGGAGTCGGGTAACCCTCGCCCTCGAAAACGTGGCCCAGGTGGCTGTGGCAGGTGGCACACAGCACCTCTACCCGACGCATCCCCAGCGTGTCATCCGAGCGTAGCACCACCGACTCGGTCTCCGCCGGATCGAAGAAAGACGGCCAGCCGCAATGGGATTCGAACTTCTCACTGCTGCGGAACAACTCCGCGCTGCAGGCGCGGCACAGGTAAACACCCTCGGTCTTGCAGTCGGTGTACTCGCCGGTGAACGGCCGCTCGGTGCCGGCCCGACGCAATACCTCGAACTCCTGCCGGTTGAGTCGTTCTCGCCATTGGTCGTCGGTCAGCACCACCGTTGGACCATTTTCTGGATCTGACCCAGAAACCGCAGCCATCATTGCTTCAGGCTACCCGCCGCGGACGGCCGGCTGCTTGACCCATAGTGGATCGATACCGTCGTCGAGGCGACCATCGTCCCTGGCGTCGAGGTATCGGAACAACAGGACGGAGAACACCACGATCACTAGCAGCGACCAGCCGTAAGTGATCTTGAGGTATTCCAGGGCCCGCCCGGTTGTCGGCCAGTGCGCGAGCAGCCAGCGGTCCATCGTGGTGAATCCATAGATCGCCAGCCAGGCGACCCAGCTGCGGATCGTCGAGTTCGGTAGGACCACGGTCATCAGGAACGGGAACAACATCATCGAGTAGTAGCCCTGGCCCAGGGAGAGCACCAGCCAGGAGGTGAGCAACAGGACGCCGGAGGAGGTCAGCATCCAGAACAACGGATCGCGGGTGCGGTAGTAGCGGTACAGCAGCCACAGCGCCGCCGCGCCGATCACGGCGAACATCACCCGCAGCAGCATGATCAGCCACATCGGCAGCCCGTAGTAGACGCCGTTGCCCAGGATCGAGCTGTTGAAGTAATCGCGAGTGGAGAAAATGTAGGGCAGTGTGCGGGTGACGAAGCTCATCGGATCGCTGATCAGCGGCCAGGCCGCCGCGTTGAACACCAACGGTACGACAAAGGCCGTCACCAGTGCCCGCCACTGGCGGTTGAGCAGCGGCAGCAGCAGCAGCGGCGCAAGCAGCGGTTTGACCACCAGCGTGAGCCCGATGGCCACGCCCGCCCACCACTCGTAGCTCTTGTTACCTGTCTGGACGCTGCTGAGCAGCCACCGGAAGAACAGCACCTCCAGCAGTAGGATAGGCCCGTTGATGTTGGCGAAAACCAGTGTGTTGGTGACGTTTTCGGTGCAGAACATGGCCAGCAGCAGTGCGGGTGCCGCCACCGAGGCCAGGGTGAATTTGAACAACCGCAGCAGGAAGTAGGCGGCGAGCACGATGGCCAGAGTGTTGAAGAAGATGAACCAATACCGGGAGGCTTCCACCGGCAGGTAGCCGAAGGGCGCCATGATGAGCGTCCCGCCGGGCGGGTAGAGGTAATGCGGGTCGACGTAGCTGAAATTCTCGTCGTAGATGTTCAAGCCGAGCTTGAAATTCACCACCGCGCGGTAGACGGGCGCGAAATCGTCGGTGATGTAGCCGTTGGTTGCCAATACATAGCTGCGGTGGATGATCGACAGGATCGCCAGCGGCCATAGGGCCGATCGAACCACCGACGCGGTACTGGGCGGGGAGGTGCGAGGCCGGAAAGGGGCCAGGACAAGATCACGCACGTGGGCACCGTACCCGAACGCGGGGAGGGATCGCGGAAGGGGAGTCGTGACGTGGCCGTTCTATTGACGACGGACGTCAGGCCGGGCAGTAGGTGTCGGTGGGGGGCAGTTCGCCGGACTCCAGGTAACCGATAACCGGTGGCAGGGCGCACGGCGAGTAGATGGCGGCTCCGTGCCCGATGCCCTGCCACATGACTCGCCGGTTAGACGAACCGGCGTTGATGGCGGTGGCGGCGACCGCCGCGACGCCTTCGTTGCCGACGATTGGGTCGTTTCGCACGCCGAGAAGCAGCGTTGGGATCTTGAGGTCCTCGGGGTCTTGTGGTGCTGTGCCGCTCGGCCAGTTCAGGCACTTCACCATGTCCAGCGCACCAACCCTGCCGAACTGCGGGTATAGCTTGGGCCACGCCACGACCAGCTCGCGGACCCGGTCCGGGGTGGGTCGGTTCAGGGCGTCGCTGCAGGTGTTGACGAACTGGCCGTCGGTTTGCCGCAGCGATTCCGCCCGGTTGATCAGCTGATTGAGTCCGCTGGTGTTGCCCGAGCGTGCGTCGGCGATCGCGCGGGCGAGTTCGTTGGCGGCGGCTACCCGGTCGCCCTGCGGGTAGGCCAGCGCGGTGGAGATGGCCTCGGCGACCGCGGCCACTGACGCCCCGTTGGGCCCGCGGCCCTCTTGTGCGGAGTTCAGCAAGGCATCGACCTCGCCCTTGGGGTCGGCGCCCAGCGCGCAGTTGGTCGCCGCGCACTGGGTCGCCCACGCGTCCAATGCCGCCTGCTCACCCCTAACGCGCTGTTCAGTGGCGGCCTCTGCGGAGATACCCAGCGGCAGGGGGGAATCCAAGACGAGTCGGGCTACCTTGCTCGGGTGCGAGCCGGCGTAGGCGAGAGCGACCTGTGCTCCGTTGCCGACGCCCAGCAGCGCCAGCGCGGGCACATCCCACTTGGTGCGCAGGCGCTCGATGTCCTCGGCGGCGTGTGCGTTGTCGTAGGCGGAGTCTCCGGGGGCAATGGTGTCGGTGCAACTCGTCGTGGCGGCCATCGTGACCGCGCCCAGATTGGCTACCGGGTCATCCCCGGGCTGGAACTGGGCCTGCTCGATCATTTCCTGCCGGTCGAACAGGTCGCGGCAGTCCAGCGGACTCGACATGCCGATGCCGCGGCGGTCCACCGAGACGACCGGGTTGGTGTCCAGGACATCGATTCCGGCGCGGGACAACCACACCGGTAGCTGTAACGACGACGGCAGGTCTGACCCAGTGGTCATCACCAGCGGTCCGGCGTCGCCTGGCGTCTGCGCGGATCGTGCGCGCACCACCCCGATGCTGAGGGTCCCACTGGCGCCTTTGATGGGATCGAGATCGGCGTCATAGCTGGCGCAGTCCAGCGAGACACCGGGGATCGGGTCCAGCGAGGACTGGGCGAACATTCGTGATGTGCAGTCCTGCCAGGACAGTTCGTTCTTCGGGGCTTCGATGGCGGGTGGGCCGTTCGACGCAACGCTGGTCGGCGCTTCGCCCTGGGGACCCGCTCCGGATTCGGTGGCGTAGCGGGGGTTTGCGGCCAGGCCCGGCGAGCAGCCGGCCAATACCGCGGCCACCACGATGGGTAGCACGGCCCCGCGGTGCACCCGAAACGTCATCGAGCCCGGAGTGTTCGGAGCAGCACGGAGCAGACCACGCATGCCGACCACAGTACTGACCGGTCTCACCGAGCTTCCCCGGAGCGGGCGTGGGGCGGCGGAGGTATCGGAGTTATCGGAGGTATCGGAGGTATCGGAGGTAGAGGTAACCGTCGTCATCGGTGAGCCCGTGTTTGAGCTGCATCGCAGTGTGTACTTCGGCCGACCCGGTCACGATGCGTGCCGACGCGCCGCCGACCAGTGATGGAGCCACGGTCAGGCACATCTCATCGAGCACATTCTGTTCTATGAACATTCCCAGGACGCTGGGTCCGCCCTCGGTCAGCACCCGCAGCAGTCCCTTTTCGGCCAGCAGGGTCAGCGCGACGCGCAGATCGACCGAATCGGTGTCCGCGCCGGAGGCATCGAGGACCTCGGCGAGCGCTCCCAGGCGCGCTCTGGTGTCTTTGGCCGCCTCGGCGCTGGTCAGTACCAGCGGTGCGACCTCGTTGCGTTGGAACAATCTCGCGTCGCGCTCGAGCCGGCCTGAGCGGGTAAGCACGGCGATCGGCGGAACCTCGGCTTGCCCGCGGCGCTGACGTGCCTGCCGTTGCGCCGGGCTGAACCGCACCCCGGCATAGTTCTCCACCCGCACCGTGGACGCCCCTACCACGATCACGTCGGCCGACTCGCGCAGCGCCGCGAACAACGCACGGTCACCGTCGCCGCCGAGGCCGCCGGACTTGCCCTTGCTCGTCGCGCCGCCGTCGATCGATGCGATCATGTTGCCGCGCACCCAGCAAGATCGCAGGCCGTCGGGATAGGCGTAACACTGGCTGAGCCCGCTTATGCCGAACTGGTTTTTCCGGCCCAGCATCGTGAACTGCGTCCCGTCACCCTCGGCAGACATACGCAGAATCACAACACGCCGCTAAGGTGCCTGCATGGGCGAGGTGGCGCATTTGGTCGATCGCAATCCCAGCGTGACGCCAGAGCGGCTGATCGCTCAGCTGATTCCGCCGCCCACCTTCGCCGACGTCAGCTTCGCCTCCTATAAGCCCGATCCGGGTGAGCCGTCTCAGGCCGCCGCGTTACGCGCCTGTCAGCAGTTCTGCGAGCAGGCGATGCAACGGCGCGACGGCAGGAAGAAGATGTTCGGGAGGCGGGAAGTGCTGCCGGGTGTGGGGTTGTACCTCGACGGCGGATTCGGTGTCGGCAAGACACACCTGCTGGCATCGTCGTATTACGCGGTGCCGGGGCCCCCGCGGTTCCAGCGAGCGTTTGCCACGTTCGGTGAGCTGACCCAGCTGGCGGGGGTCTTCGGGTTCGTGGAGTGCATCGATCTGCTGTCCGACTACGTGCTGGTCTGTATCGACGAGTTCGAGCTCGATGACCCGGGTAACACGACGCTGATCTCCCGGTTGCTCTCCCAACTCGTCGAACGTGGCGTCTCGATAGCGGCGACGTCGAACACGCTGCCCGAACAGCTGGGTGAGGGCCGATTCGCCGCCCAGGACTTCCTGCGGGAAATCCACACGCTGGCGGCGATATTCACCACGGTCCGGATAGAGGGTCCGGACTACCGCCACCGTGACCTGCCCCCGGCGCCGGACCCTCCGAGCGACGCCGAAGTCACCGAACTCGCGGGCGGGGTTCCCGGCGCGACGCTAGACGACTTCGACGCACTGTGTGCGCACC
>JAHZJB010000092.1 GCA_022601135.1 Actinomycetes bacterium
CATGGCTGTCAAAATCAAGCTCGCCCGCTTCGGCAAGATCCGCAATCCCCAGTACCGCATCTCGGTGGCCGACGCGCGGAATCGCCGCGACGGCCGCGCCATTGAGGTCATCGGCCGGTATCACCCGAAGGAAGATCCGAGTCTCATCGAAATCGACTCGGAGCGGGCACAGTACTGGCTCGGTGTCGGCGCGCAGCCGACCGAGCCCGTTCTCCAGCTGCTGAAGATCACCGGCGACTGGCAGAAGTTCAAGGGTCTGCCCGGCGCCGAGGGCACCCTGAAGGTCAAGGAGCCCAAGGCCAGCAAGCTGGACCTGTTCAACGCCGCGCTGGCCGAGGCCGACGGTGCTCCGTCCGGAGAGGCCACCCAGCCCAAGAAGAAGAAGGCGCCGGCTAAGAAGGCGACCGAGAAGGCCGAGAAGGCCGAGAAGGCCGACGAGAACTCCGAGAAGGCTGCCGAGAGCGCCGACACGGCCGGCGAGAGCTGAGAACTGCAGTGAGTCCAGTCGTGGTCGACGCCGTAGAGCATCTCGTCCGTGGGATCGTGGACAATCCCGACGATGTCCGGGTCGACATGGTGACCAACCGGCGTGGACGGACCGTTGAGGTCCACGTTCACCCGGAAGACTTGGGCAAGGTGATCGGCCGGGGCGGCCGCACCGCGACCGCTCTGCGCACCTTGGTGGCAGGCATCGGCGGTCGGGGTATCCGGGTCGACGTGGTGGACACCGACCAGTAGACATAAGCCCATGGAGCTTGTCGTCGGGCGCGTGGCGAAGGCGCACGGCATCACCGGTGAGGTGGTGGTCGAAGTCCGCACCGACGATCCTGACCTCCGGTTCGCGCCCGGCACGATGTTGCGAGGCCGCGCTGTTCGCGGTGGCTCGGAGCGTGAGTACACCATTGAATCGGTTCGCGAACACGCCGGTCGGTTGTTGATGCGGCTGGCCGGTGTGGTCGACCGCGATGCCGCCGATTCCCTCAGGGGCACCACGTTCCTGGTCGACTCCGACGATCTGCCGCCCATCGCCGAACCCGACGAGTTCTACGACCATCAGCTCGAAGGGCTGCGGGTGCAGACCATGGCCGGGGACCACGTGGGCACCATCGCCGAGGTATTGCACACTGCTGCCGGCGAGCTGCTCAGCGTCAGGTCGGCCGAGGGCCCCGAGGTTCTGGTCCCGTTCGTCAGAGCGATCGTCACGGCGGTGTCGCTGGCCGACGGGGTGGTGGAGATCGACCCCCCAGACGGATTGCTCGACCTCGCAGAAGGTCAGTAGGGCCTGCCGTGCGAATTGATGTCATCAGCATCTTCCCGGCGTATCTGGAACCGTTACGGCAGTCGCTGCCGGGAAGGGCCATCGAATCGGGTGTTGTCGAATTCGACGTGCACGATTTACGGAACTGGACTCAAGACGTCCACCGATCCGTTGACGACTCGCCGTACGGCGGCGGGCCGGGAATGGTCATGAAGGCGCCGGTGTGGGGTGCGGCGCTGGATGAGATCTGTTCGGAAGAAACACTTCTGGTGATTCCGACGCCGGCGGGCCGGCTTTTCACCCAGACCGACGCCGCGCGCTGGAGTAGCGAGGAGCATCTGGTGTTCGCGTGTGGCCGCTACGAAGGGATCGACCAGCGCGTCGCGCAGGATGCGGCGCGCCGGATGCGGGTCCATGAAGTGTCGATCGGCGACTACGTGCTGCCCGGCGGGGAATCGGCGGCCCTGGTGATGATCGAGGCGGTACTGCGGCTGATGCCCACTGTGCTCGGCAATCCCGAGTCCCATCGGGATGATTCCTGTTCCGATCTGCTGGGGGGCCTGCTGGAAGGCCCCAGCTACACCCGCCCCGCCAGTTGGCGTGGTTTCGATGTGCCGGACGTGCTGCTCTCCGGTGACCATGCCCGGATCAGGACGTGGCGCCACGAACAGGTCATCGAGCGTACCCGGGAGCGTCGTCCGGATCTGCTGGACTAAACGCGTCCGCCCGGGAACGTCGTTCTGACGGCCTGGGTGATGGTCTGCCGGGCAATGTCGGCGCTGCCCGGTTGCATCGATCCGATAGCCATCACGTAGCGGCGATCGGGGCCGATGACACCGGTGGACAGGTGCATCCAGTCCGCGCCGACACAGCACATCCAGCCCTGCTTGACTGCGACCGGTTCGGCGAACAGCCCCTCGGGTATTCCGAACCGTTGCTGATAGACGCCGCCCGGGACCATCCCATCGGATGCCGTGGGTGTCGACGCAGCCAGGTTGGCCAGGATGATGCCAGCCTGCTCGGGCGGCAATCCGCCTGCGCCCGACAGCAGCATGTCGTAGTAACGCACCAGGTCGGACACTGTGCTGATGGTGTTGAACCACCGCCCGTCGGGCGGCGGTCCCGTCGAACCGAGGCCGTAACGCGCGATGACCCGATCAACGATCGCGCTACCGCCGCCCTGAGCCCAGAAGACCTCGGCGGCGCCGTCGTCGGATGCCCTCAGCATCACGTCCAGCGAGTTGCGGTCGCCCGGCGAGAGCGTGGTCTCGCCCCGGGACACCTTCAGCAGCAGGTCGTCGGCGATGAACAGCTTGGCCACCGAGGCGATTGCCAGCGTCATACCGTTGCCGTTGGTCACAAATTGACCGGTGTTGCGGTCGAGCACCGCGACGGTGATGGTGGCGCCGGACGCTGCGGCCCCGGCCGTGGCCTGACCTAGGCGCTCCGGCAGACCGGCGAACCCGGCGGCGGGTGCGTCCGGCGGGGTTTCGGGAAGCGGCGCCATCGGGCCCAGTGGGGCAACCACGGTCAGCAACGGGGCGGAAGGGGCAGGAGGAGACCCATGCACCCGAGCTTCACAGCCGGCCAAGATCAGAGCGCCGACAACGACGGCTGCGGTGTTCCTGAACAGGAGGAACGGGTGCCGTCGCATCGGTTGCCCTCCAATGAGTCCGGGTATGCCCCGTCGACCGAATGGGTTGTCAACGCTCGTGTACCCGCAGGATGAGCGTAGCCGCTGCACACCGCTTGCGCCGACAATGTCCAGCGTGGCCGGGGCCGGGCGCCGGATTTCCGGGAACGGGACTTCGTCTGGCACAATTGGGCAGTTGCCGGGGCACGGCCGGAAAGGCCGCAGGACTCGCCCCAGACGCCCGAAGTCACACACCATCGGCTCTGCACGCGCCCTCGCCGCGCCTGCCAGGCGCCGCCAACAGCAAGGAAGTGTCACCGATGAACACGCTGGATTTCGTCGACCAGACGTCGTTGCGCGACGACGTCCCGGCCTTCGGCGCGGGGGACACCGTGAACGTTCACGTGAAGGTCATCGAGGGCTCCAAGGAGCGTATCCAGGTCTTCAAAGGTGTCGTGATCCGCAGGCAGGGGGGTGGGGTCCGCGAGACCTTCACCGTGCGCAAGGAGAGCTACGGCGTCGGCGTCGAGCGCACCTTCCCGGTGCATTCACCCAACATCGACCACATCGACATCGTCACCCGCGGTGATGTGCGCCGCGCCAAGCTCTACTACCTGCGTGAGCTGCGCGGCAAGAAGGCGAAGATCAAGGAAAAGCGCTGACCTCCCGGGCCGGGCAGGGCTTTCGGCGCTGGCTACGCTGATCTCGTGACCGTTCCCCCGGAAGGCCCAGAATTCGGCGACGCGTCGGCTGAGCACAGGCTCGGCGCTGACGAGTCGGCCGGCCCATCCACCGATGAGGACACTGGCGACGGACAAGAGTCGGGCAAGAAGAAGAAGCGCGGCGCGGTTCGTGAAGCCGCAATTCTGATCTCCGTCGCGCTTGTCATCTACTACGTCATGCTGACGTTCATCGCCCGGCCGTACCTGATTCCGTCTGAGTCGATGGAACCGACGTTGCACGGATGCAACGGCTGTGTCGGCGACCGCATCATGGTCGACAAGCTGACCTACCGATTCTCGTCCCCGGAGCCCGGCGACGTCGTCGTCTTCAAGGGCCCGCCGAACTGGAGCATCGGCTACAAGTCGATCCGCTCCGACAACACCGCCATCCGATGGCTGCAGAACGCGCTGTCATTCGTCGGATTCGTCCCTCCCGACCAGAATGATCTGGTGAAACGGATCATCGCCGTCGGTGGTCAAACGGTTCAATGCCGAGCGGATACCGGGCTCACCGTCAACGGAACCCGGCTCGAGGAGCCGTACCTCAGCCCGGAGACGATGCTGGCGGATCCCGCGACGTACCCGTGCCTGGGTAACGAGTTCGGGCCGGTCACGGTGCCCGAAGGGCGGGTGTTTGTGATGGGTGACAATCGCACTCACTCGGCAGACTCGCGCAGTCATTGCAGCAACCGGCCCGAGGACGCTCAGCGTGGCCTGCTATGTACCGGCGACCCGGTCGCGGGCACGGTTCCGGTGGACAATGTCATCGGAAAGGCCCGGTTCATCGCCTGGCCGCCGTCGCGGTGGGGCGGCGTGAGCTCGGTCAACCCGCAGAGCTGACAGGAAGGCGCTGACACTTGCCCGCAGCGTGGCCGCCCAGAGTGGTGATCCGCAAGTCGTCGGGTCTGCGCACGCTGGAGTCCGCCCTGTACCGCGCTGGTCTGGGTCCAGTAGCCGGTGTCGACGAGGTGGGAAGGGGCGCGTGCGCCGGCCCGCTGGTGGTCGTTGCGTGTGTGCTCGGACCCAACCGGTTGGACAGTCTGGCGGCTCTCGACGATTCCAAGAAGCTCAACGAGGCCGAACGCGAGCGGTTGTTTCCGCTGATAAGGCGGTATGCGCAGGCCTACCACGTGGTCACCATCCCGTCGGTCGAGGTGGATAGCCGGGGAGTTCATGTCGCCAACATCGAAGGGATGCGACGGGCCGTTGCCGGGCTGCCGCAACGGCCCGGGTATGTGTTGTCCGACGGGTTCCGGGTACCTGGTTTACCGATGCCGTCTCTGCCCGTGGTTGGCGGTGATGGCGCGGCAGCGTCCATCGCCGCGGCGAGCGTGCTGGCCAAAGTCAGCCGGGACCGGCTCATGGTCGCCATGGAGAACGAACATCCCGGGTACGGCTTCGCCGAGCACAAGGGCTACAGCACCCGAGCCCACAGCGCGGCGCTGGCCCGGCTCGGGCCGTCCAGCCAGCACCGGTATTCGTTCGTCAACGTGCGTGCGCAAAGATTGGGCCATCGGGCCCGATGGACTCCCACCGACATGAAGGACAGCTGAGCCGATGAGTGCCGAGGATCTCGAGAAGTACGAAACCGAGATGGAGCTCTCCCTCTACCGCGAGTACAAGGACATCGTGGGGCAGTTCAGCTACGTCGTGGAGACGGAGCGGCGTTTCTACCTGGCCAATAACGTGGAGATGGCGCCGCGCAATGCCGACGGCGAGGTCTATTTCGAACTGAGACTGACTGACGCCTGGGTATGGGACATGTACCGACCCGCCCGTTTCGTCAAGCAGGTTCGGGTGATCACGTTCAAGGACGTCAACATCGAAGAAGTCGAGAAGCCCGAGCTGCGGCTGCCGGAGTAGGGCGTTGACTTCCACAGTTGTGGAGTTTTACTGTCGCTGCGTGAACATCCCCTATCGGGCCGCCGCCGGTGTCGACGGGTCCGACGTGATCCGGGTGCAAGGGCTGGTGAAGTGCTACGGGTCTTTCCGCGCACTCGATGGCCTGGATCTCACCGTCCGGCGCGGTGAGGTCCACGGATTTCTCGGCCCGAACGGTGCGGGGAAGTCGACGACCATCCGGGTTCTGCTGGGTCTGTTGAAGGCAAATGGGGGAACGGTAGAACTTCTCGGCGGTGATCCCTGGCGTGACGTCGTCGACCTGCATCGGCGCCTGGCCTACGTTCCCGGCGATGTCAGCCTGTGGCCCGGCCTGACCGGTGGACAGGCGATCGACCTGCTGGGGCAGCTCCGTGGTGGTCTTGACGAAGCGCGCCGCGCGACACTGCTGGCACGGTTCGAACTCGACCCCACCAAGCGGGGCCGGCAGTATTCCAAGGGCAACAGGCAGAAAGTGGCGATCGTCGCCGCGTTGGCATCGGACGTGGAGCTGCTCATCCTTGACGAGCCCACGTCCGGCCTGGATCCCTTGATGGAGGCGGTGTTTCAGGACGAAATTGCCGCGGAGAAGGCTCGCGGGCGCAGCGTGTTGCTTTCCAGCCACATCTTGACCGAGGTCGAGGCACTTGCCGATCGGGTCAGCATCATCCGTGACGGTCAGGTCGTCCAGACCGGCACGTTGGATCAGTTGCGCGGACACGCCCGCGCGACGATCAACGCTGTGCTCGTCAACCCCCCGGTGACGGCACCTGAATTGTCGATGATCCCCGGACTGCAGCTGGACGGAAACCGGGTACACGGTTCGATTGCCCCCGGGGCGCTCAGCGCGGCGATGGGGGTACTGAGTAGGTATGACATTGCCGCCATGACCGTGACTCCGCCGTCGCTGGAGGATCTGTTCCTGGTGAATTTTCAGGCTTCGGGCGCCGACCGGGCGAGCGCGTCGCGGTGAACGCCGGGTTGGTGGGCACGGGGCCACTGCTGAAAGTGGCTTTGCACCAAGACATTCGCAAGATCGCACCATGGGTGGCGGGGATAAGTGCCTTGTCCGCGTCATCCGTTCTGGCCTACGCGTGGGTGTTTCCCGACGAGCACAGCCGCGCCGAACTGGCCGCCGGCGTCGGGGCCAATCCCGCTCTGAGTCTCATCTTTGGCCGCGCGCAGGACCTCATGCAGGCCGACGGGTTCAACGCCTGGCGGGCCGGTGCCCTGGGCGCGTTCTTCGCCGGTCTGATGGCCATTCTGATCGTGGTGCGCAACAGCCGCGCCGACGAGGATTCCGGGCAAGCGGAGTTGTTGGCTTCGGGAGTGCTCGGCCGCGAGGCGCGGCTGGCTGTCGCGATCCTGATGGCGTTTGTCGCCTCGGCAGTGCTGGGGATCGTGGCTTCGATCCTCACCATTGCCTGTGGCGGCGGAGTCGCGAACTCGATCACCTTGGCCGCGACCTTCACGGCCGTGGGGTTGATGTCGGCATCGATCGCTGCCGTGGCTGCCCAACTCGGCTCCGACGCCCGGGCCGCGAGTGCGATCGCGATTTCGATCCTGGCCGCGTTTTTCGTACTGCGCGGCTATTTCGACGCCAGCCGAGCCGCGGAGTGGACGGACTGGTTGACTCCTCTGGGCTGGATGCAGCAAGTCCGTCCAGCGGCGGGTAACAATTGGTGGCCACTCCTGCTGGCAGTCCTGGTTGCCCTGGGGGTGGCAGTCCTGGCGTTCGGGCTCCAGGGTCGGCGTGACTTCGCGATGGGCCTTATCGCTCCGCGACCAGGTCCATCGCGCGGCGGATGGGCGGCGAGCATCTGGGGACTGGCGGTGCAACTGAACCGGGGCTCGCTGATCGCGTGGCTTCTCGGGTTCGCTGCCCTCGGAGCGGTGTTTGGCAACCTGGCTACCTCGGTGGGCGATGTGCTGGCGGATAACCCGGCGATGGGCGACATGATGGCTGCCGGCGGCGCGACCCCCGCCGGCCTGACCTTCCAGTTCCTGGTGACCATTCTGCGTTTGGTGGGAATCATCGCCGCCGTCTTCGGGGTGCAGATCGTGTTGCGGATCTACACCGAGGAATCTCAAGACCGCGTCGATCCACTGCTGGCCGCTGCGCTGCGCCGCCGCACCTATCTGGCCAGCAACGCGCTGTTGGCCTTCGCGGCGTCAGCCGCCGCGATGGTGGTGTCGGGCGCGATCATCGGGATTGTCGCCTCCCGGGTCGAAGCCACCGTCTCCGCCGATGACGTCATGCGGCAGGCCCTGGTCACCATTCCCGCGGTCTGGACGTTGGTGGCGCTGGCCCTCGCTGCCGTTGGGGCTCGGCCGGTGGCGCGGGCCGTCGGCTGGCTCGGCATCGTTGTGGCCTTCGCGCTGACCTTGCTGGGCCCGCTGTTTCGGCTGTGGTCATGGATTCTGGACATCAGCCCGTTGTGGCATATCCCCAATGTGACCGCGGCCAGCCCAGATTGGAGCGGTCTAGCCTGGATCAGCGTGGCCACGGTTACCTTCGTCGCCGTCGCTTTCGTCGGCTTCCGGGCCCGAGATATCCTGTGACAGGTCTCCCGTCAGGTAGCGCTGGATCACCGGGGCGAGCGTGTCGATCAGTTCATCGCGGTCGAGACTGGCCAGCGGTTCGATGCGCAGCACGTAGCGACTGATGGCCGTTCCCAGCATGTGTGAGCTTGCCAGCGTGACGCGCAGGGCCGCCCTGTTGTCGAGCACGGGCGTGAACACCGGGAGCATCCGAGTCTGAACGAACTCCTGCATGAGGGCCGCGCCGCCAGTCGAGCTCACCGCGGTGCGCACGGCGGCGTGCAACGGCGCAGCGGTGGTCGGGTCTTCCCAAAGCTCCAGGTAGGCGGCTACCACCCGCTGCCCGAGATGGTCCGGGTCGCCGCTCGCCGCGGCAACAACGCGGGCCAAAGTCTCCGGGGCAAACTGCAGGGTAGCCGCGAACAAGTCGTCCTTGCTGCCGTAGTAGTGACGGATCAACGCCGTATCCACTCCGGCCGCCGCGGCGATTCCGCGGAGTGTCGCTGTGTGGAAACCATGCTCGGCGAACTGCGCGGTCGCGGCGTCCATGATCGCCTGGCGCGCTCCGCTGTCTCCGCGTCGACGTCCTGTTGGGCGCGGTCTCCGGTCGCCGCTGCCTGACGGTTGAGCAGCCGCACCGCCACCCACAAGAACCTCCTGGACCGTCGGTCGGAAGAGTTTTACTGTAGCGCGCTTGCTAGCTTGAGCGGATGACCGATCCTGCCTCGGACCCGGCCAGGCCGCTGGCTGGAGTGCGGGTCGTGGAGATCTCCAGCTTCGTCGCGGTTCCACTGGCGGGTATGACGCTGGCTCAGCTCGGCGCCGAGGTGGTTCGGGTGGATCCGGTCGGTGGCGCCGCCGACTATCGCCGCTGGCCGGTCACCGACGGCGGCGAGAGTATCTACTGGGCCGGGTTGAACAAGGGTAAGCGATCGCTGGCGGTGGACATGCGCTCCGATCAGGGCCGAACGCTGATTGCCCGGCTGGTCGCCGACTGCGGGGTGTTCATCACGAATGTCACCGGTCGGCAATGGCATTCCTACGAAGCGCTGACCCGGATGCGGCCCGACGTGATCCACGTGGAGGTGTCCGGGCGCGTCGACGGCGGCACCGGTGTCGACTACACCGTCAACGCCGGGATAGGTTTCCCGCTGATCACCGGGCCTGTCGGGGCAACGGAACCGGTCAACCACGTGCTGCCCGCGTGGGACGTCAGCTGCGGGCTTTACGTCGCCCTGTCGGTGCTCGCCGCGCTGCGGCACCGTGACGCCACCGGCGCCGGTCAGCGGATCGGCATCCCGCTGGAGAACGTGGCGCTGGCAACCGCGGGCAACCTCAGCCTGCTCACCGAGGCGATGATCACCGGCACGTCGCGGCAACGCATCGGCAACGCCGTGTATGGCACCTACGGGCAGGACTTCACCAGCAGCGACGGCGTCGCATTCATGATCGTCGCGCTGACCGGGCGTCACTTCGGTGATCTGACAGAACTGACCGGCACCTCGGAATCCGTTGCTGCGCTTGCTGAATCGCTGAATGCCGACTTCTCCGACGAGGGTCAGCGATACCGGCATCGCGGGGCGCTCAATGCACTTTTCAGTGAATGGTTCTCCGCACATACGAGTGCGGAGATCGCGGACGCGCTGTCGGCGACGTCGGTGTTGTGGGAGCGCTACCGGACGTTCGCCGAGACGGCGGCCGGACCCGGGGTTACCGATAATCCGATGTTCACCGAACTCGATCAGCCCAGGGTGGGGCGCTACCTCGCGGCGGGCCTGCCGGTGTCGATCGACGGCGGGTATCCGGCGGCGGTTGCGGCGCCCGCACTGGGCGATGACACCGCAGCGGTGTTGAGCCAGTGGCTGTCATTGCCCGCCGACGAGGTGGAGGGACTCATGGCGTCGGGCATCGTGGCATGAGCACTCTGGTGGATCTGCTCGACCTGACCGCCCAGCCGTCGGCCACCTGGCGGGGCCGCGGTAGCGGTCCGGCGGGCAAGCGCGCCTACGGAGGCCAGGTTGTGGCACAGGCCCTGGCCGCAGCCTCGGCGACGGTGGAGGCCACCAAGGCGCCGACCAATATGCACCTGCAGTTCTTGCGCGGAGGGGACGCGGGAGAACCCATCGACTATTCCGTCGAGCGGGTGTTCGACGGTCGTACCGCAGCATGCCGGCGGATCGACGCCCGACAGGGTGAACGCCTGTTGGCCACGGCCACCGCATCCTTTGCCGCGGCACTGCCGGGTCACGAACACGGGCAGCGGGACTCGCTTCCGGACGATCCGGAGATCCTGGCTCGCACCGGTCCCGCCGGTCCAGCGCCGGGGCTGCCGCTGGACGAACTCGACATCAGGGTCGTCGACGACACCTCGGATGGGCAGTTCATGCGCCGGATGTGGTGGCGGACGACGTGGGAGTTGCCCGAAGATCCGCTGCTGCACACCCTGATCGCGGTTTACGTCACCGACGTCTACCTGATCGACACGGCTCTTCAAGTACACGGGCACTCGATGCGGTCAAGAGCTCACCGCAGCGGAACCACGGATTCCTCCGTGTGGTTTCACCGCCGGGTGCGTGCCGATCGGTGGAATCTTCTCGAATGCCGCTCACCTGCGGCCGCGCGTGGCCGCGGCGTGGTCACCGCGAGCCTCATCCGCGACGACGGCGTCATCGCCGCGACCCTGGTCCAGGAGGGGCTCATCGCGGTGCGGGGGCCTGCGCGGACACCGGCTGAATGATCCTGCGTTCACGAAGCCGATCGCGCACCAGCGTTACCGCGGCGGCGATCGCGATGCCCACGGCGATTGACGCGATTACCCCGGCAACCCGGTGATCGCCGAACAACGGATATACCTGGTAATGCGTGAGGTAGATGTACAGCGAGGCCTCCGCAACGACGCCCGCGCCGAACGCGATCACCGACGGGCACCGTACTGCCGGTAACCACACCAACAGAGCGAAGCCAACCAGTACCAGCGCCTCGCGCAGGTCACTGCCGAAGTAGCCGTGCAGACCCAGGATCAGCACGATGGTCACCGTCGCGCGCTGCCGGTTTGTCGCGGCTTTCGCTGCCGCCCAGCCCGCTGCGAAGAACCAGAACGTCAGCACCGTGAACCACGCGTCGTCCCCGGGGTCCGGGCCCAGCAGCCCGAATCGCAAGGCCACACCGAATGCGAGGAAGGTGGCGGCGACGGCGAAGGGCCACCGACGTTCGAGACGGTCCATGACGGGCAGGCAGAAGAGGACGGCCAGCGCGATCAGCGTCCACACCAGTACTTCGACGAACCACAGCCGTCCAGCGGTCAGGCTGTCGTCGGGTCCGAGAAACTTGTTGGCCAGCAATAGATTCGTGGCATGGTAGTCGTCTGTCAGCGCGAGTAGGAGGGCGATCCACAGCACCGCGGGAACCGCGATCCAGGCGATCGTGGTGCGAAGGTGGCGGACCCGTCTCGAGCGCGGTACCGGGGTCAGGCAGAACCTGCCGAAGTTGTATCCCGCAACTCCGAGCAGGATGTGCGCACCGCCCCACATGGTGAACAACTCGGCGTGCGAACCCACGATGAACACGATTGCCGCCGCCCGCAGCGCGACGCTGGTCTCCAGGGTGGTGCCCCACGACGGCCACCTCCGCTGCCGCGGTTCGGGCAGGGCGGCGAGCTCGCGCAGAGACATCCGCTGCCATTGCGCCGGAAGTCGCCCGAGTGCGCGTTCGAGCCGAACCGACGTCATGACGTAGGACAGCGAATTGCCGCCCAGGTCGACGAAGCTGGCGTCCGGGTCGATGTCGGTGGGGTCGAGGTGAAGCACGTCGGCGAACAACGCGCGCAGATCTGTGCGCTCGGTGCAGGCGGCGTCGTGTTCGAGTGCCAGCCTCCGGACCGCGGGGTAGTCAGGTTTTCCCGACGCCAGCATCGGCAACTGCTGGACGCACACCGCCGCGACCGCTCCGGCAGGAATGCCGGCCGCGTCAGCCGTCAGACGCTGCAAGTCCCGTTGGTCACACGCGGCCGCCACCACCGCGAGGCGGTCGTCGTGTGTGGTGCACAGAGCCCGCACGCCCCGGTCGCGCAGGGTGGTCTCGACTTGTTGCAGGTCGATGCGCAGCCCGTACATCTTGGCGAAACGGTTTCTGCGCCCGACGATTTCGTACAGACCATCGCTGCCGCGGCGGGCGATGTCGCCGGTACGCAACTCATCCACCGAGGCGCCGAGGATGAGGTCCTGCGGCCCGTGCGCGTAGCCCATCATGACGTTCGGGCCGCGGAACACCAACTCCCCGGTTCCGGCCTGCCATCCGTCGACAGCTTCGATGGAGAATGAGCCACCGGGAATGGGCCGGCCGATGGCGGTGGCGCGGGTCCCGGCGAGATCCGGTGGTAGATAGGCCATTCGGGCAGTTGCCTCGGTTGCCCCGTACATCACGAAGAGTTGCCAACCCTGTTGGCTGCCGAGTCCGGCGAACGTGCGCACTCGTTCAGCGGGCATACGGCCGCCGGCTTGCGTCAGGTATCGCAGATGGGGGAGATTCATCGATCCGAAGCCGACCTGCTCGAGTAGTTCGAAAGTGTACGGAACTCCGGCGAACGTGGTTCCGCGGTAACGGCTGAACAGATTCCAGAATTCAGCGTCGGCCACCGAGCGCTCGGTCAGGATGAGCGCTGCACCGGCCAGCAGATGGCTGTGCACCACCGACAACCCGTAGCAGTAGGACATCGGCAACGTGGTTGCCGCCCTGTCGGTTCTGCGGATGTCAAGGTAGTCAACGATGGCTGCGGCGTTGGTGATGAGATTCGTTCGGGAGAGCCTGACCAACTTCGGGGATCCGGTGCTGCCCGAGGTGGACATCAGCAGGGCGAGATCGGCGTGCAGCCGATGGGCGGCTCCGGGACGGACTTGGACTCCGGCGGCGTCGATGACGACGTCCGGTCGGTATGTCGTGATCATCTCGCGGTGATCGCGGCCCGGGGGCACGGGCAGGACCACGTGGTCACCCGCCAAAGCCCCGAGATAGTGGGCCAGCGTGTCCACGTCATTGCGGGTTTCCAGCAGGACCAGGCGGCGGCGCCTGCCCAGCAGATGGGCGACTGCGTCGACCTTATCGGCGAGTGCGAGGTAACTGAGCTGCTCCGAATCGGTGAACACAGCTACGCGGTCGCCTTGTCGGCGCAGGTGATCGACCAGCATCCAGGTGATCCCTTCCGCGTCGGGTGCCGTGCAAGTGAGCTCAGGCTTACCAAATGAAGATACCGGCAGCGCTCGGGAACCGCCCCGGGTACTTCGCGTGCTGGGAAGATGGGCCTTGGCGAAAGGGATCGAGCATGAGTTCTGCCGGCTTTGTCGACGGTGTCCAGGTGCTGTGGCGCCCGGGATGTCCTTTCTGTACGCGACTGCGCAGGGGATTGCGTCGCCATGGAGTCATCACGACCGAAGTCGACATCTGGAAGGACCCTGGCGCCGCGGAGCGGGTGCGGGCGGTCACCGGCGGTGACGAAACCGTCCCCACGGTCTTCGTCGGTAGCCGTGCGCTCGTCAACCCCAGCGCGCGGGCCGTCGTCGCCGCGATCGAGTGCGAGTTCCCCGACCGTGCGCAGGAGATGATGGCCGGTCCAGGCGATTCGGCTCGGCGGACGTGGTGGTCACGCCTGTTCGGCAGCGGCCACGGACGATGAAGACGGCCCCACCGGCGGTGACCTACGGTGCACCCGCTGACCTGGCGGTGATCGGCGGCGGGACCGCGGGCATCGTAGCGGCGAAGACGGCGGCAGCTTTCGGCGCGAAGGTCGTGCTCATCGAACGTGATCGCACCGGCGGAGACTGCCTCTGGACCGGCTACATCATTGTCGACAAGCACCTGCGCACCTCCAACCCGAGGATCTGGGCCGCCGGCGATCTCACCGGTCACCCGCAGTTCACCCATACCGCCGGTGCGCACGGCAGCATCGCGGCCACCAACGCGATCCTGGGGGTGCGTCGCTCCGTCGGCGCGACCGTCGCACCCCGCGTCACCTTCACCGATCCCGAGATCGCCGCAGTCGGGATCGATCCGCAGTCCGCCCAGCGGATCCCGGGCCTGCGGGTCGTGGAGCTGTCCCACCACGACCTCGACCGAGCGATTACCGAGGCCGACATCCACGGCCTGACCCAACTGGTCCTGGACCGGGGCCACCGCATCGTCGGTGCCGGTGTCGTGGGTCCGCGGGCCGGCGAAACGATCGGAGAAATGGTCCTGGCGGTCAACCAGGGGCTGCGCACCCGTGACCTTGCCGGCGCTACCCACCCCTACCCGACCTACAACGACGGGCCCTGGAACGCGTCGATCGCCGACGTTCGCAGCCAACTGCAAGGTCGCGCCGTTTCGCGTCTCATCGCCACGATCGTCCGCCTCCGCCGGCGGTGGCTTCGCTTTCGTGCCGATCCCGGGTAGGCGGTGACCGGCGGGCACGATCAGCCGAAGCGGTCGATGATCGCGGCGGCGATCTGTTCCGGTGCGTCTTCCTGGATGAAGTGGTTGGCGTCGGGCAGTTCGACCAGGACGTTGTCGGCGAAGGTGGCCTGCATGCGCGGAACTGTCGGCGCGGCTTTGAATGCGAAATCCTTCATGCCCCAGACCAACAGGGCGGGTTTGGTGCCGAGGGTCGCGGGCACGTCTCGGGCGAGGCGCTGCAGCAGGGGGCGGGCCGCCAGGATTTGCTTCGGAAACTCAGCGACGCCTTTTCGTGCTTCGGGTGACGGCTGGACCGCCCGGTAGTGCGTCATCTCCAGCGGGGTCAATGTTCGGGTGGTCCCCATGGGGATGAGGCGCTCGACGAAGAAATTCCTTTTCAGGACCGCGGTCTGCATGGGGCGGCTGGACATTGCCTTGCTGAATGCCTTCATCCGCAGCGTATTCGCGGGCCAAAACCAGGTGTTGCCCAGCACGATCCCGCGAACCCGCTCTGAGCGCTCGGTGCCGACGGCCAGGCTGATCGGGCCACCCCAGTCCTGCCCCATCGACAGGTATCCGTCCAGCCCGAGTGAGTCGACCAGTTCCCCGACAACGCCGGCATGCTCCTCGGCGGTGTAGCCGTATCCGGTTGGGTGATCGGACAGCCCGAAGCCGAGATAGTCGGGGGCGATACACCGGAACCGATCCCGCAGTCCGGCGATCACGTAACGGTAGAGGAAGCTCCAGGTCGGGTTGCCATGGCAGAGCAGGATCGGTGGACCGGTGCCCTCATCGATGTAGTGAACCCGGCCCTGGGAGCTGTCGAACCATCGAGACGTAAATGGGTACAGGTCACGGTCCGGGGTGAAATCGATGTGCATTGGTTGACTCCCGTGCTCGCGTTACGTCGCCGGTGGCGTTCACCGAGACCGTACGTCGGAGCCATGCAGCCGTACCAGCCGGGCGAAGGATCGGGTGAAATCCCACAGGGCCTGCCAGCCCGCCCGGTGCAGCACCCGCAGCACGGTCACCGGACCGGCCGGGCGGAAGCGTGCCGGCACCGAACCGGGATCCTTGTCGTCCGATATCCGACCCAGGACCGCTTCCACAGCGACCGGGTCATTCCACAACGCCCGATAGACGACGACCCCGCGGGCATCGATGACATGCACGGAGTTGGGCATGCTGCCGTAGCGGTGATGGGCGGTGCCCAACTCGTCATCGACCAGGATTGTCCGCCGCTCCCGGTCCTCCTCCACAGCCAGCCTCGCATTGGTGATCTTGTCCGCCTGGTTGCGATGTGCACCGATTCGCTCACCGGGGTGTGCCTCGCGGACGTAGAGCACAAGGAAGGTGACATCGGGCAGCCGGGCGGCGAGCGCGTTCATCGGCTCGATGCATCCCGCGTACATCGGGCAGGTCACGCTCCCGGTCTCGAGTACCACTCGCTGGCCGCGGTAGTCGGACAGGGCGACCTCGGTGCCGTCAAGACGGATGGCGGTGAAATCGGGGGCCGGTTCGCCCACACAGACTCCGCCGAGCCGGCCCATCTTTGAGATGTCGGGGTCGAAACGTGTGTAGTTGTACTCGGTTGCGTCACCGTCTGCTGTGCGGCTCATCGATGTCTCCCACGCCCCTGTCTACCATCTGCGGCGGACCGCCGCGGCGCTCGTGATGTGCCAGGGTGGGAACGTGGACGATGGACGGAGCGCCATGCGGACACCCGAGCCCGGCGCGGCCGCACCCCGAACGCGGGTGGACTACCGGGTGAAGGCCGCCATCCTGGCACTTCTCATCGGGGCCGGCATCGTGTTGGCGATCACCGTGGACCTGCCCGATCCCGCGGCGCTCCGGGACCGGGTGGCCGCCGCCGGTACGTGGGGGATGTTGGCGTTCATCCTCCTCTACGCCGCGCTGACCCTGACACCGTTTCCGGCCAGCGCACTGACCATTGCCAGTGGGCTTCTCTTCGGGCTGGCCATCGGCGCATCCGTAGTGGTGTTCGCCGCGACGCTGGGTGCCTGGCTGGCGTTCTTGCTGGCCCGGTCGTTGGGCCGCGACGGGGTATCGCGAATCCGGTGGGCCCGCTTCGCATCGGTCGACGCCATGCTGGAACGCCGGGGTCTTGTCTCGGTGCTGATCGTAAGGCTTGTTCCGCTGTTCCCGTTCATGGCGGTGAACTACGCGGCGGGACTGAGCGCGGTTCGCCAGCGTGATTACCTGCTGGGCACTGCCGTGGGGATCGTCCCCGCAACGGTCGGCTACACCGCCCTCGGGGCATACGGCACCTCCCCGCTGTCCTGGCCGTTCGCCATTGCGGTCCTTGCGGTCGTGGTGATCACCGTGACCGCCGCGTACGCTGCCCGGCGGATCAATACCACCGCCATGACCAACAGCGGCCACGACGCATCCGGTGATGACCCAGAAGGTGACGCGGGCGATGTTCGACGACTACCTGCGTAAGCGTCTGGAACGCCCCCTCGCCCGGCTCGCGTCGATCATCGACCGGCCCTGGGTCACCGCCGACCGACTCACCGCGGCCGGCCTGATCCTCGGGCTCGCCAGTGCGGCTGCGGCCGCCGGAACCTGGTGGTGGCCGTCGCTGGGGCTGTGGCTCGCCTCTCGACTCGCCGACGGCCTCGATGGGCCGTTGGCCCGACTGCAGCGGTCTCGCGATCCGGACCGATGCGACGCCGGAGCCGGCGGATTCTTCGACATCACCGCCGATTTCGTGGTCTACGGCTGCACCGTGGTGGGTGTTGGCGTCGGCGCCACCGCCGCCTACAACGCGCCCTGGTGGCCGTTCCTGCTGGTGCTGCTCGCCTATTACATCAACGGAACGGCCTTCTTGGCGTTCTCGTCGATTGCCGAGCGATCGGGCCGTGCGCTCGACGACGGCAGATCGCTGTCGTTTCTGGGCGGGCTGGCCGAGGGAGCAGAAACCATCGTGGTGCACAGTTTGTGGTTGGTCTTCTCCGCGCTGGCTTGGCAGATCGCGCTGGTATGGGGCGCAGTGGTGTCCCTCAGCGCGGCGCGGCGCATGGTGGTCGGCTACCGCGCTTTGCGGTGAGCACCCCAACCGCCCGTTGGCCCGCGCCCGACGTCCACACTAGGATTCATGTCGGGTGCGTTCGTACCCCAGCTACCTCGGTCTCATCGGAGGTGTGCCATGGCAGGGATCCGAGAGAGCCGCAATCGCCAGCGCGTTGGCTGCCGAGCTCCAATGGGGCCGACGAGTTGACCTCCGCAGCAGGCGAGTTCGTGGCGTATGGCCCGTCCTACTGGTCGGTGATCGCTGTGTTCGCCGTCGGTGCGGTGGTGCTGGTTCGGCTCGGACGCCGGCAAACCGCCACTGCGGCCCGACGGTTCGGGCGCATAGGTGGTGCTCTGACCGCCTTGATATACGCCGGCGCGTCGGTCAACGCCCTGGTTCCGCCTGGTATCGGTTGGTCTGTACCTCTGCACCTCACCGATCTGGCGACGGTGGCCGCGGCCTACGCGTTGTGGTCGCAGCGGCAATGGGCGTATGCGCTCACCTACTACTGGGGCCTCGTGCTCAGCACGCAGGCCCTGATCTCCCCGGTCCTGACGGGTCCAGATTTTCCCCACTACCAGTTTCTCGGCTTCTGGCTGATTCATCTGTTCGTCGTGTGGGCCGCCATCTATCTGACGTGGGGTCGAGGGATGCGGCCGACGTGGCGCAGCTATCGGATCGCGCTGACGGTCACCGGGGTGTGGGCCGTGATCACCATCACGTTCAACAGCATCGCCGGAACGAACTACGGATTCCTCAACAGGAAGCCAGGCAACGCGAGCCTGCTGGACCTGATGGGTCCGTGGCCGGTGTATCTGCTGATCGGCGCGGCGCTCGTCGCCGTGGTGTGGGCCGCGATGACCTGGCCGTGGTCACTGGAAAGCCCGAGGGCTACTGGGGATCAATCCTGGGTTGGGGATAACCGCGCCTCGCACGGCGATTCTGTCGCCGGGGCCGCGCAGGGTGACCGGTATGAGGAGAACAGAAAACCGCGCCGTGATCGGGGCGAAGGGTGAGCAACTCGCTGTCGACTACCTAAGTCAGCTGGGGCTGCGGGTGGTTGCCCGCAACTGGCGGTGTCGCTATGGGGAATTGGATGTGATCGCTGCCGACGTCACTGCCTGCGCGGTGGTTTTCGTCGAGGTGAAGACGCGGACGGGGGAGCAGTACGGCGGTGTGGAGCAGGCGGTGACAGCGGCCAAAGTGCGCCGACTGCGCCGGCTTGCGGGGCTGTGGCTGGCCCAGCAACACGACAGCTGGGCGTCGGTGCGCATCGATGTCATCGCGATCAGGATGGGTCGCGAGCGCGTCCCCGAGATCACCCACATCCAGGGGGTTGGGTGATGGCGCTGGGCAGGGCATTCTCCGTGGCGGTGCGCGGAGTGGACGGCGAAATCGTCGAGATCGAGGCCGATATCACCGCCGGACTCCCGGGCGTCCATCTGGTGGGGCTGGCCGATGCCGCGCTGCAGGAGTCGCGGGACCGGGTTCGAGCCGCCATCACCAATTGCGGATTCACCTGGCCGATGGCTCGCCTGACCCTGGCGCTGTCACCGGCGACCTTGCCCAAGATGGGATCGGTGTACGACATCGCGCTGGCGGCGGCTGTGTTATCGGCGCAGGGAAAGAAGTTCTGGCCGCGGCTGGAAAAGACCGTACTGCTCGGTGAGCTCGCGCTCGACGGCCGGCTACGGCCGGTCAAGGGCGTGTTGCCGGCCGTGCTGGCCGCGCAGAAGCAGGGTTGGCCGGAAGTGGTGGTGCCGATCGGCAACCTGGCCGAGGCCAGTTTGGTCGGGGGGATCGAAGTCTGGGGTGCGCGCACGCTGGGGCAGCTGCAGGCCTGGCTGGCCGGAAAGGCCGACCTGAATCCGCGAGTCGATAATCCTTCCGATTCTCCCGAGATCGCGGCGGATCTGTCGGACGTGCTCGGACAGCCGCACGCACGCTATGCGGTTGAGGTGGCGGCCGCGGGAGCCCACAATCTTATGATGACCGGTCCGCCGGGCGTTGGGAAAACCATGCTGGCACAACGGCTCCCAGGATTGCTGCCGCCGCTCTCGGAGGAGGAGTCGTTGGAGGTCACGGCGATCCACTCGGTCGCGGGATTGCTGACCGGGAAGTCGCCGCTGATCACCCGCGCACCGTTCGTTGCGCCGCACCACACATCCAGCGTGGCTGCGCTTGTCGGTGGTGGCTCGGGAATGGCGCGGCCGGGGGCGGTCAGTCGCGCACACCGGGGAGTTCTGTTCCTCGACGAGTTCGCCGAGATCAACAACAGCGCTCTGGAGGCGCTACGAACACCGTTGGAAGACGGCGAGATTCGGCTCGCCAGGCGTGCGGGCGTTGCGAGGTACCCGTCCCGGTTCCAGCTGGTTCTGGCCGCCAATCTGTGCCCGTGCGCGCCGCCCGACCCGCGGGACTGTATGTGCGCGGCACCCGAGAAGCGGCGCTACCGCACCAGGCTGTCCGGGCCACTCCTGGACAGAGTCGATCTCCGCGTCGAAATGCACACCTCCCGTGGTGGGCCCTTCGTCGCAGACGCGGGCGAGAGCACCCAGGTTGTGCGTCAACGTGTCTGGGCGGCGCGGCGTGCCGCCGAGAAGCGCTGGGGGCCATACGGTATTACGACGAACGCCGAGGTCAGCGGATCGCTTCTGCGCCACGAATTCTGGCCCGGGACGGAGGCGGTCGGCCCGTTGCGGACCGCGCTGGATCACGGTCGGCTGACGATGCGAGGGATCGATCGAACACTGCGCGTCGCGTGGACTCTGTGCGACCTGGGCGGGCGAACCTCTCCGGACAAGAGCGACGTCATGACCGCGCTGTCTTTCCGGCAGGGAGGGGAGCAGTGATGGACCACGAGACGGGCCGCGCCTTTGCCTACCTGTCACGGGTGGCAGAACCGCCGAACCCGCGGCTCGCCGACCTGGTCGCCTCGGTTGGACCAGTGGAGGCCGCCGATCGGATCAGAAGACGTGCACTCGACGATGCCCGGTTGGCTCGCGCCACCGAAGCCCGTTTCGATATCGATCGTGCTGGAAAGGATCTCGAGGTCTTAGCCCGGCTCGGCGGGCGGTTGGTCACCGCCGAGGATGACGAATGGCCGCAACTGGCTTTCGCGTCGTTTCGCGGCGTGGACAACACGCAAAGGCCACGGGCTCATCAGCCGCTGGCGCTGTGGGTTGCCGGGCCGGCGCGGCTCTGCGATGTCGCCGAGCGGGCCGCCTCGATCGTAGGGACCCGCGCTGCTACCGCCTATGGCGAGCACGTGGCTGCTGATCTGGCCGCAGGTCTCGTCGAGCGGCACGTGAGCGTGGTGTCCGGGGCGGCCTACGGTATCGACGGAGCCGCACACCGCGCCGCCCTGGCATCTGACGGGCAGACCGTCGCGATCATGGCGGCCGGGATCGATGTTCCCTACCCCTCGGGACATTCGGCACTACTGCACCGGGTGGCGCGCCACGGCCTGGTGGTCAGCGAGTACCCGCCAGGGACACGGCCGACTCGCCGGCAGTTCCTGACCCGCAACCGTCTGGTTGCCGCGTTGAGCGGAGCCACGGTCGTCGTCGAAGCCGGTGCGCGCAGCGGCGCGGCGAACACGGCAGCGTGGGCCCGCGCGCTGGGGCGTCAGGTGGGTGCGGTGCCCGGTCCGATCACCTCCTCGTCATCGGTGGGGTGTCACGTCCTGATCGACGCCGGAGCCAGGCTTGTCACCCGCGCGGCCGAAGTCGTCGAGTTGGTCGGCCGTATCGGCGAGTTCGCTCCGGACGTCGTCCGGCCAGTCTCCGAGGTGGACGGCCTGACCGACGCGGAGCTCGCGGTGTACGAAGCGCTGCCGGGACGCGGAACGCGCACCCTGGATGAGATCGCAGTGGGTGCCGGGCTCGCGGTGAGCGCTGTAGTCGGCCCGCTGGCCATGCTCGATGTGCGCGGACTGGTGACCCAGGTGGAGGGCTGCTGGAAGGTGGTCAGACACGGAAACGGGCGGCGCTGACCCCGCTCGTATAGTCGGGAGGGCACCCGCGCGACGAAGGATGGTTGAGGTGGCAGGACGTCCCGTGCACACGTTCGAGGTGGTGCGCGCCGACCAGCTGACGCCACACATGGTTCGGGTCGTGCTCGGCGGGGCGGGAAACGGGACGGGTTTCGACACGTTCACCCCGATCGGCAGCACGGACGCCTACGTCAAGCTGATATTCGTCGAGGACGCCGTCGATGTCGGCACCCTGGAAGAGCCGTTGACGCTGGACAGCTTTCGGGGGGTGGACCACACCGTGCGGACGTTCACGGTGCGCCGCGCCGATGCCCAGCGGCGTGAGATCGCCATCGACTTCGTCGTGCACGGTGACCATGGCGTCGCAAGTGCGTGGGCGGGTTCCGTGACGCCGGGCAAGCGGATGTTCCTCATGGGGCCGAGCGGCGGGTATACGCCCAATCCTGCCGCGGACTGGCACCTGCTGGCCGGCGACGAGGCGGCCCTCCCCGCGATCGGCGCCGCCGTGGAAGCCCTGCCCGACAACGCGATCGGCAAGGTCTTCGTCGAGGTGGCCGGACCCGAGGACGAGATCGATCTGTGCGCACCGGCCGGGGTCGAGGTGGTGTGGATCCATCGTGGCGGACGCGCGGACCTCATCGGGGACGACCGTGCCGGTGATCGAGCGCCGTTGGTCGCCGCGGTCAAGGAAGCTGCCTGGTTGCCGGGTCAGGTCCAGGTGTTCATCCACGGGGAGGCCCAGGCCGTCATGCACAATCTGCGGCCGTACATCCGCAACGAGCGTGGTGTCGATGTCGAGTGGGCCGGATCGATCTCCGGATACTGGCGCCGGGGCCGCACCGAGGAAACGTTCCGGCAATGGAAACGCGAGTTGGCCGAGTCCGAGGCGAAATAGCGCTGCCGGTGCCGGTGGCAGTGGCACTCTTGAGCCATGACTTTCGGTAACTACCAGCTCGAAATTTACTTACAGGGGCTTTCGGGTGTGCTCCCGTCGCTTCCGATGGATTACGCCGGTTGGGAAGCCAAGGCCGAGGTCGCCATGCCGTCCTCGATCTGGTCGTACGTCGCGGGCGGCGCCGGCGACGAGAACACCCAGCGACTCAACCGGACCGCCTTCGACAGCTGGGGACTCATGCCCCGGATGCTGGTCGGTGCCAGGGAGCGGGACCTGACCGTCGATCTGTTCGGGATGTCGTTGCCGTCGCCGCTGTTCATGGCACCGGTCGGCGTCATCGGTATCTGTGCCCAGAACGGTCATGGCGACTTGGCAGCTGCCCGCGCAGCCGCCCGCACCGGGGTTCCGATGACTGTGTCCACCCTCACCGAAGACCCACTCGAGGACATCGCGGCCGAGTTCGGTGACACCCCAGGCTTCTTTCAGCTCTACACGCCAACCGACCGTGACCTGGCTGCCAGTCTGGTCAGCCGCGCCGAAACCGCCGGATACAAGGCGATCATCGTGACCTTGGACACGTGGATCCCAGGCTGGCGCCCGCGGGACCTGGCGACGTCCAACTTTCCGCAATTGCGCGGGCACTGCCTGGCGAACTACACCAGCGACCCGGTTTTTCGAGCGTTGCTGGCGCAACCCCCGGAGGAGAACAAGCAGGCCGCCGTCCTGCAGTGGGTGCAACTATTCGGGAACCCGCTGACCTGGGAGGACCTGCCTTGGCTGCGGTCATTGACCGATCTTCCGCTGGTACTCAAGGGAATCTGCCATCCCGATGACGTTCGGCGCGCGCGTGACGGCGGCGTCGACGGTATCTACTGCTCCACCCACGGTGGTCGCCAAGCCAACGGCGGATTGCCCGCGATCAACTGCCTGCCCGGTGTGGTCGAGGCAGCCGACGGCATGCCCGTGCTGTTCGACTCGGGTATCCGTAGCGGCGCCGACATCGTCAAGGCGCTGGCCTTGGGCGCCACCGCGGTGGGCATTGGCAGACCGTACACCTATGGGCTGGCCATCGGCGGTGAGGACGGCATCGTGCACGTGCTGCGGTCGCTGCTGGCCGAGACGGACCTCATCATGGCGGTCGACGGCTATCCCACGTTGGCGGATCTGACACCGGACACGCTGCGGCGCGTCACCTGAGCCCTATCCTCGCCGTCTGCCACGGTAGACCGGTGGAAGCCATCCTCGAGGAGTTCGACGAGTACCTTGCGCTGCAGCGCGGCCGTTCGGAGCACACCCGGCGCGCCTATCTCGGCGACCTGCGTTCGCTGTTGGACTTCGTGGCTCAGCGTGCCCCCGACACCGGGTTGGGCGCGGTGACTCTGCCGGTGCTGCGCTCCTGGCTGGCCGCCCAGGCTTCCGCCGGAACCGCGCGCGCCACGTTGGCCCGTCGCACCTCCGCGGTCAAGACATTCGCCGCATGGGCGGTGCGGCAAGGCCTGATATCGGAGGATCCGACGACCCGTCTGCAGGTACCCAAGGCGCGCCGCACCCTTCCGGCGGTGCTCCGTCAAGATCAAGCGGACGACGCCATGAATGCTGCGAAATCCGCTGCCCAACAAGGGGATCCACTCGCATTGCGGGACCGTTTGATTGTCGAGATGCTGTACGCCACAGGCATCCGGGTGAGCGAATTGTGCGGCCTGGACATCGATGACATCGACACCTCCCGCCAGCTGCTGCGCGTGCTTGGCAAGGGCAACAAGCAGCGCACGGTCCCCTTTGGCGAACCTGCCTGGGTCGCGCTGAGGGTATGGCTGGCCGATGGGCGGCCGCAGCTGGCCACCGTGGGGTCAGGGGCCGCCCTGCTGCTCGGTGCCCGGGGCGGGCGGCTGAACCCAAGGCAGGCCCGCACAGTCGTGCATCAGACGATGGCGGCGGTCAGCGGGGCGCCCGACATCGGACCGCACGGCCTGCGGCACAGCGCCGCCACTCACCTGCTCGAGGGTGGAGCGGACCTGCGGGTAGTGCAGGAATTGCTCGGTCATTCCAGCCTGGCGACCACCCAGCTCTACACACATGTGTCGGTGGCCCGACTGCGCGCCGTACACGACCAGGCGCATCCGCGGGCATAGTTCGCCTGCCCGGTCCACCCGATACCGGCGCTGGGGCACCTGTGCTCGAACTCGCGCCGGCGATCAGCGCAGCGGCTTGAGCCGGATCGGGGTGCTCGCCAACAGGCCCAGCGGGTTGACGTAGTCGGCCCGCGCGGCCGGACCCCACATCGCACCCCAATGCAGGCACGCCGCGACCGCACAACCGGGGTGGCCTGCCGCCACGTCGCCGATGACGGTTCCTCGCTGCACCGCCTCACCTGGGCGCACCACGGGCTCGACCGGCTCGTAGCTGGTGCGCAGACCGCCCGGGTGGGCGATCGACACCAGCGAGCGGCCCGCCAGCTCACCGGCGAACACGACGGTGCCCCGACCTGCGGCATGGACCTGCTGTCCAGCGGTCGCGGACAGGTCGACGCCGCGATGTCCCCGCTTCCAGTTGGGGAAGGGAGCGTCGAATGCACCGATGACCTGCGGAGGAGGTCGCAACGGCCAATCGAGGCGTCCTACGGTTGAGGTGAGCCCTTCAGAGTGGTCCAGTCGTTGTGCGACTCTGTTGCCCGAGTGTTCGGGCAGGAAGAATCGAGAACGACATGACATCGAACAAGCGCCGCCGGCACACGCCGGATCAG
>JAHZJB010000093.1 GCA_022601135.1 Actinomycetes bacterium
CTGCTGCTGGTTGCCGCCGGACTGCCGCGGCCCACAACGCAGATTCCGGTGCGCGGTGCCGCGTCAACCTTCTACCTCGACATGGGTTGGGAAGACCTCATGGTTGCGGTTGAGTACGACGGCGAGCAACATCGCACCGATCGCTGGCAGTACACCAAGGACATCCGCCGATCCGAGGAACTCGCGAGGCTGGGGTGGATCATCGTCCGGGTGGTGGCCGGCGACCGGCCGCCGGACATTGTGCGTCGCGTCCGCGAGGCACTGCAGCGCAGATCATCGAGTCTGCGCTGAGCGCATTCACTCTGCGACCAGACCGCGGTTGAAGGCGGAATCACGATCTGGATGCAGAGTCGACGCAGGGTTGACCCAGAGTCGACGCAGAAGCCTCAGCCGAGTCGCTCCACCACCATCGCCATGCCCTGCCCGCCGCCGACGCACATCGTCTCGACGCCGAACGTCTTGTCGTGGGTGGCCAGGTTGTTCAGCAATGTGGCAGTAATGCGCGCACCCGTCATGCCGAACGGATGACCGAGGGCGATCGCACCACCGGACACGTTGAGCTTGTCCTCCTCGATTCCCAACTCGCGGGCGGAACCGAGCACCTGTACCGCGAAGGCTTCATTGATCTCGAACAGATCAATATCAGCGATGGTCATCCCGGCGCTGTTCAAAGCCTTTTTCACGGCCTCGATCGGGCCCAGCCCCATGATCTCGGGCGACAGCCCTGAGACACCCGTCGAGACGATGCGCGCCAGCGGCGTCAACCCGAGAGCCTTGGCTTTGGCATCGCTCATGATCACCACGGCGGCGGCGCCGTCGTTCAGTGGGCACGCGTTGCCCGCGGTGACGGTGCCGTTCGGCCGGAACACCGGCTTGAGCTGGCTGATCTTGTCGTAGGTGGTGCCGGCGCGCGGGCCATCGTCGGTGGTGACGGTTGATCCATCCGGCAGTGTCACCGGGGAAATCTCGCGTGCGAAAAATCCGCTGTTGATGGCCGCCTCTGCGCGGTTCTGCGAGCGCACCCCCCAGTGGTCCTGATCTTCGCGGCTGATGCCGGTGAGCAGCGCGACGTTCTCGGCAGTCTGTCCCATCGCGATGTAGACATCGGGGAGGTTTCCGTCGGTGCGCGGGTCGTGCCATTCCTCAGCGCCGGCGGCGGCCTGCGCAGTGCGTGCCTCCGCCTCTGCGAACATCGGGTTTTTGGAATCCGGGGCCCCGTCGGCGGCACCCTTACCGAATCGCGAAACGGTTTCCACACCTGCGGAGATGAAGGCCTCACCCTCGCCGGCTTTGATTGCGTGAAACGCCATCCGCGTGGTCTGCAGTGACGACGAGCAGTAGCGGTTGACGGTCGCGCCGGGCAGCGTGTCGTAACCGAGTCCGACCGCCACCGCCCGGGCGATGTTGTAGCCGGCTTCACCAGCTGGCTGGCCACAGCCCATCATCAGGTCGTCGATCTGCAGAGGGTCCAGATCAGGCACCTTGTCGAGTGCGGCCTTGACCATCTGGGCCGCGAGATCGTCCGGGCGCATGGACACCAGCGAGCCCTTGTTGGCTCGGCCGATCGGTGAGCGGGCAGTGGCGACGATGACGGCTTCGGGCATGACGGCTCCTTGGGTAATCGAGCGGTCTGCATGACTATGCAGGATCAACTAGAGATCAACTAGAGCGACGACACAGAACCTAGCCCGCGGCGACTACGGCCGGCGCGGGGACCCCATTTCTGGCAACTCCGTGTACGCCGCCCAACACTGGCGCGGGAACCCCGGTCGAACGTCGCCACCGCCGGCTCAGCCCGCGGAGCCGCGCAAGCAGCGTTCCGTCACCGGCCGTCCGCGATTCCAGCGCCCGTTCGGCCGACACATCGGATACGGATTCGCCAAGCTCCTCACACAGCGCGGGCAGCAGCTGAATGGCGGCCAGTTCGTAGCCCGCAGCCGAGGGATGGAACATATCCGGCGAGAACAGTAGCTCGGGCCGCTTTGAGAAATGCGGAGCCAACAGGTCGGAGAACGGCACCGGGATGCCGCCGGCCGATCGCACCTCGGCCGCTTGAGCGCGCGCCAGACGAAGTCCCTGACCCCGAGCCACCCACCGCAGGGGCTGCGGAATCGCGGTGATGACGCCGAAATCCGGGCAAGTGCCGACCGCGACCACCGCGCCACTATTTCGGAGCCGTTGGACACCACGGCCGAGTCGGCGCGCCGAGGCTCCGATTCCGTTGGGCCTGGTGATGTCGTTGGCCCCGATCATGATGACCGCCGCGTCCGGAGGGGGGCCCGCGACGAACATGGCGTCGATCTGACCGGACAAACCCTTAGAAGTCGCACCGACGATCGCCTTGGTACTCAGCCGAATCCGCTTCGCCGACTCCTCGGCCAACCCCCTTGCCAGCAGGACGCCTGGCACTTCGTCTGCGCTCGAACAGCCGTATCCGGTGGCGGTGGAATCTCCGAAGATCATCAGATGCAAATCGAACGGAACTCCTCGGTACCAGCGCTCTACGGGACCACCGCCCGGTGCGTAGACACCGTCAGCGCGCGGGGGGGCCTCCCACGACCTAGGAATCACGCGGCGCGCCTGCTCGGCCTGCCCGGTTAGCAGGTTGCGGGCCCCGACGTAGGCGGAGCCGGTCGAGGCGAGCGTGGCCGCAGCCGCCAGCGCGATGGCCGACCGACGCGGTGCACTGATGCCCACGGAACCCAGCTTAGAGAGAATTTCAGCGGTTGCTGGCGTGGCGCCACGGATCGGCGATCACAGTGCGGTATCAACTCCGGTACCAAACGGGTTTTACCAATTGTGATACTGATTACAAATGACAAGCTAAGTTACGAGGTTGTCTGAGTAACTCGACTTATTGCGGACTACACAGGTGTAGGAAGTGGTGGCGATGACGGCTCCGAGCAAGGTGCCCAGTACTGCGCACATAGGTGTCAGGCCAGGTAGAGGGCATAAATCTCGCAGGTTTCCGGTCAGTGACGGCGCGCCCGTCGAGGTCGTGGAGGACGGTCCCAGCCTCGCCGGCCGGCTCATGGGTCTGGCTGCCCTGCTGACCATCAAGCCGACGCTGACCGTGGGTAGCTACGCGCCCAGGCTGCCGTGGCCATGGGGTTTGGTGGACATTGCCGCCAAGATGCTGCGCCCTCCTCCTGGTACCGTGCGCGCCACGATTTCGCTGCCGCACTGTTCGGCGCAGCTGGTGCGCGCTGCAGGTGTCCTGCCGGCCGATGGCAGGCGCAGCGTCGTCCTCTACCTGCACGGCGGGGCGTTTCTGACCTGCGGAGTCAATACTCACGGCCGCCTGGTGGCGGCGTTGTCGAAGGCTGCGGACAGCCCCGTGCTGGTCGTCAACTACCGAATGATCCCTAAGCACTCCGTGGCTACCGCACTCGATGACTGTTTCGACGCGTACAAGTGGCTGCGCGAGACAGGATACGAACCCGACCAGATCGTGCTGGCGGGAGATTCCGCGGGCGGCTACCTGGCGCTGGCGCTCGCCCAACGCCTCTTGGTCGAGGGCATCAACGGCTACGTCGGCGAGTCTCCTGCCGCTGTCGCAACCATGTCGCCTCTGTTCGAGATCGACAACGAGGCACGCGCAGACCACCCGAACGTTCGCACCGACGTGATGTTCCCGCACAGGGCGTTCCATGCGTTGGTCGAGTTGATCCGTGAAGCCTCGAGCCACAACGTCACGGATGGCCACCCTGAGGACGTCTACGAGCCCCTTGACCACATCGAACCCGGGTTGCCCCGCACCCTTATCCACGTCTCGGGATCCGAAGTTCTGCTCAGCGACGCCCGGAAGGCCGCGCGTATGCTCGCCGCCGCGGGTGTGCCAGTCGAACTCCACATCTGGCCTGGTCAGATGCATGTCTTTCAGCTCGGGGCGCCGGCAGTGCCGGAGGCCAACAGGTCGATTCGGCAGATCGGCGAGTACATCCGCGAGGCCACCTGGTAGTCGCGCGACGGGCCTGACACGATGGACCCATGCGGATCGCCCGGCACGTCAGTGAGCTCATCGGCAACACTCCACTGGTCCAGCTGAGCTCAGTGGTCCCTCCGGGGTCGGGCGTCGTTGCTGCCAAGATCGAGTACCTCAACCCCGGCGGCAGCGCCAAAGACCGTATCGCCGTCAAGATGATCGATGCGGCGGAAGCCGATGGCGACCTGAGGCCCGGTGGCACGATCGTCGAACCGACGTCGGGTAATACCGGTGTCGGGCTGGCACTGGTAGCCCAGCAGCGCGGATACAAGTGCATCTTCGTGTGCCCTGACAAGGTCAGCGGTGACAAGCAGGACGTCATGCGCGCCTACGGGGCCGACGTCGTGGTGTGTCCGACCGCAGTGCCTCCGGACCATCCCGACAGCTACTACAGCGTGTCGAACCGGCTCGTGCAGGAGATCGACGGGGCGTGGAAGCCCGACCAGTATTCCAATCCGATGGGCCCCGCCAGCCACTACGAGAGCACCGGGCCCGAGATATGGGCAGACACCGACGGCAAAGTCACTCATTTCGTCGCCGGAGTGGGCACCGGGGGCACCATTACCGGAACCGGTCGCTACCTCAAAGAGGTCTCCGGCGGCGGGGTCCGGATCGTCGGGGTGGATCCCGAGGGCTCGGTGTACTCCGGCGGAACCGGACGTCCCTACCTGGTCGAGGGGGTGGGGGAGGATTTCTGGCCGTCGGCCTACGACCCCTCGGTTCCGGACGAGATCATCGCTGTCTCGGACGCCGATTCCTTCGAGATGACCAGGCGGTTGGCTCGCGAGGAAGCACTGCTGGTCGGCGGATCATGCGGGATGGCTGCGGTCGCGGCCATCAAGGTTGCCGAACGCGCGGGCCCGGAGGCGCTCGTCGTGGTTCTGCTGCCTGACGGTGGGCGGGGTTACCTTTCAAAGGTATTCAACGACGATTGGATGTCCTCCTACGGTTTTTTGCGCAGCCGGCTGGACGGTTCGACAGCGGAGTCGACGGTCGGCGATGTTCTGCGCGGAAAATCCGGTGCGCTGCCCGACCTTGTTCACACCCATCCGTCCGAGACGGTGCGCGACGCGATCGGGATCTTTCGCGAGTACGGGGTTTCGCAGATGCCCGTGGTCGGCGCCGAGCCACCGGTGATGGCCGGCGAGGTGGCGGGCAGCGTGTCCGAACGAGAGCTCTTGTCAGCGGTTTTCGAGGGACGAGCGCAGCTCGCCGACGCCGTCGCCCAGCACATGAGCCCGGCGCTGCCGCTGCTGGGCGCTGGCGAGTTGGTGAGTACCGCCGCCAAGTCCCTCCGGGAAAGCGACGCCGTGATGGTGGTAGAGGAGGGTAAGCCGATAGGCGTTCTTACCCGGCACGATCTGCTGGGGTTTCTGTCCGAGGGCACGGCCTACCGATGACGGTTGTCGACAGAGCTGGCAACCGCTAACACCCCGTCGACCAAGATCATCGCCGGGCGGGACGACAGTTTTTTCAGGTGTTTCTCAGGTAGGGTAAGCACGCTCACACCCAGGTAAATTCAGCACTGGAAGGCGTCCATGACTGATCAGCCGCCACCCCCGGGGAACTCCCCGCCGCCACCGCCCCCCGGTGGTTATCCGCCACCACCGCCGCCGGGAGGAGGTTATCCGCCGCCACCGCCCCCGGGAGGTGGTGGTTATCCGCCGCCACCGGGAGGTGTCCCGCCGCAGCCGGGAATGCCGGGCGCTGGCCTGCCGAAGGAGGCGTTCACACCATGGCTGACCCGGGTGTTCGCCTGGGTGCTGGATTTTGTTCCGATATTGCTACTCGAGGGAATTGCTGTCGGCATCCTCATAGGCACTCAGGAAACGGTGTGCATCACTGATTCCTCCGAGTACAACCTCGGCGAGTTCTGCGCTTCCGGCGCATCCACGTTCGGGCAGCTGTCCGTCGTGCTCGCCGGCCTCATCATCTTGGCCTACGTCATCTGGAACTTCGGGTATCGCCAGGGCACGACCGGATCCAGCGTCGGCAAGTCCATCATGAAGTTCAAAGTCGTCGGTGAGAAAACCTGGCAGCCAATTGGTTTCGGGCTGTCGATCGTGCGTCAGCTGGCCCACATCATCGACGCCGCCATCTGCTATATCGGCTTTCTGTTCCCGCTGTGGGACGCCAAGCGACAGACCATCGCCGACAAGATTATGACCACGGTCTGTGTACCGCTCTTGTAAAGACGACAAGGAGAATCGATGACCGACAATCCCACGCCTCCAGAGGGATTCCCTGCACCGCAGGGTGGGCAACCACCGCAGGGTGGGCAACCACCGGAAGGTGGGCAACCGCCGCCACCTTCGCCGGGCGGGTATCAGCCTCCCCCGGGCGGTTATCCACCGCCGCAGGGTGGTTACCCGCCGCCGCCGGGCGGGTATCAGCCTCCCCCGGGCGGTTATCCGCCGCCGCAGGGTGGTTACCCGCCGCCCGGTGGTTATCCGCCGCCGCAGCAGCCTCCGGGCTACGGATCCCCTTCGGCGCCTCCCGGGTACCCTGCTGCGCCGGCCGGGTATCCAGCCCCGGGTGGCTACGGCCAAGCGGGCCAAGCGGGTTTCGGCGGCACGCCCGGATACAGCGTCGGCGACGCATTCTCATGGGCGTGGAACAAGTTCAGCAAGAATGCCGTCCCACTGCTTGTTGCCACCCTCATCTTCGGTGTCGCCCTCGTTGCCCTGCAGGGGATCATCAATTTGGTTTCGGCATTGGTGAGCCCGGACTCGACCAGCTACGTCGCCGACGACAGCGGATTCGGATTCTCCTACAGCGTGTCGGGAGCCGGCGGCTTGTTCGTCGCGATCATCGGCTGGTTCTTGTCCCTTCTGCTGTCGGCGGCCATCCAGTCCGCTTACCTCGGCGGAATGCTCGATATTGCCAACGGTCAGCAAGTCACGGTCGGCTCGTTCCTCAGGCCGCGCAATATCGGGAATGTCGTGGTTGCCACGCTGATCGTCGGGGTTATCACCACGGTCGGTTTCTTCCTTTGCGTCATTCCGGGCGTCGTCGCGGCGATCATGCTGATGTTCACCGTGGTAGCCCTGCTCGACCGCAACCTGGCCGCGACAGACGCGATCAAGACGAGTTTCGGGTTGAGTAAGGACAACTTCGGGAACGTGTTCATCGCCTGGCTCGTGATCGCTGCGGTGCTCGTCGTCGGTGCGCTGCTCTGCGGCGTCGGCCTGCTGGTTGCCGCGCCGGTGGCGACCCTGATCATGCTGTACACGTACCGAATTCTGAGTGGCGGTGCGGTAGCGCCTGCCACCCCATAGTACTGCGCGGGAAGAAAGCCGGCGTGCCCTCGGTGTGGCACGCCGGCTTTCTCGAGCGCCGCTACGAACCGCGCCGATGCGGTACCGGTATTGCTCAGCGGAAGGCGCCGACGCCGGTCAGCGCCTGCCCGATGACCAATTGGTGCACTTCAGATGTGCCCTCATAGGTGAGTACTGATTCCAGGTTGTTGGCATGCCTGAGCACTGGATACTCGAGCGTGATTCCGCTGGCGCCCAGTAATGTCCGGCACTGACGCGCGATCTTGATGGCCTCGCGGACGTTGTTCAGTTTGCCGACGCTGACCTGCTCGGCGCGGATGCTTCCGCCGTCTTTGAGGCGCCCCAGATGCAGTGCCAGAAGCTGGGCCTTGGCCAGCTCTACCGCCATATCGGCCATCTTGGCCTGCGTCAGTTGGTAACCGGCGAGTGGTCGATCGAATACCTGGCGGGTTCCGACAAACTCCAGCGTGGTCTCCAAGCAATCCCGGGCTGCCCCTACGGCGCCGAAGACGATGCCGAAGCGTGCCTCGGACAGGCAGCTCAACGGGCCCGACAACCCTTCGGCGCCGGGCAGCCGGGCTTCCTCGGGCAGCCGCACGTCGTCGAGGCTGAACTCCGAGGTAACCGATGCCCTCAGCGACATCTTGTGCGTCATCTCTCGGGCGCTGAAACCGGGGGTTGACGTCGGAACCGCGAAGCCGAGGATGGTGTCGCGCTCGGTGCCCTGCGCACGTGCCCACACGATCGCAACGTCGGCAACCGACGCGTTGGTGATCCACATCTTCGACCCGTTGAGGATCCAGTCCGACCCGTCCCGGCGTGCCGTGGTGCGCATGCCCCCGGGGTTGGATCCGAAGTCTGGCTCGGTCAGGCCGAAGCACCCGATCAGTTCACCCGCCGCCATGCCGGGCAGCCACTGCTGGCGCTGCTCCTCACTGCCCCAGCGGTGGAGCGCGAACATCGCCAATGAGCCCTGCACAGAGACCAGGCTGCGCAAGCCGCTGTCCACTGCCTCCAGTTCCTGGCACACCAGCCCGTAGGCCGTGGCTGTCGATCCGCTGCAGCCGTAGCCCGTGAGATGCATGCCGAGCAAGCCGAGCTTGCCGATCTCGACGGCGAGTTCGCGGACTGGTACGTGAGCAGTCTCGAACCACTCGGCGACATGTGGGCGCAGGCGCTGCTCGCCGAAGTGGCGGACCATCGAACGAAGGTCGAGGTCTTCGGGACTCAGTAGCGAGTCCACGTCGAGCAGGTTGTCGACCGTTGGGGCTGCGGAGGTGGGCATGTTCCAGTTCTACACCGCTACCCTGGTCGATCATGAGCGACCAGCGCGGCACCCGGGACGGCGGAAGCAATGCGGCTCAGGCCGACCACTACAGGGCCTACGGTCCTGCCACCAAGGCCATCCACGCCGGCTATCGCCCCGATCCCGCGACCGGTGTGGTGAATGCGCCGATCTACGCCAGCTCGACGTTCGCCCAGGACGGCGTCGGCGGTCTGCGCGGTGGATTCGAGTACGCGCGCACGGGTAACCCAACCCGCGCAATTCTCGAAGCGTCACTGGCGGCCGTGGAATCGGCCTCATACGCGCGTGCGTTCAGCTCCGGCATGGCCGCCACCGACTGCGCGTTGCGAGCGCTCCTGCGACCGGGGGATCACGTGGTGATCCCCGACGACGCCTATGGTGGCACGTTCCGGCTGATCGACAAGGTTTTCACGCGATGGGGGATCAGCTACACCGCGGTGGCGCTGACCGACCTGGATGCCGTGCGTGCGTCCATCACCGGCCGGACCAAGCTGATATGGGTCGAGACACCTACCAACCCGCTGTTGTCCATCGCCGATATCGGTGCGATCGCAGCGCTGGCATCGGATTCACCGGAATCCGCGCCGAAAGTACTGGTGGACAATACTTTTGCCTCACCGGCCCTGCAGCAGCCACTGTCGTTGGGTGCCGACGTCGTACTGCACTCAACGACCAAGTACATCGGCGGGCACTCCGACGTTGTCGGCGGCGCCCTGGTGACCAACGATGAGGGTCTCGACGACGCTTTCGCGTTCCTGCAGAACGGTGCGGGTGCGGTGCCCGGCCCGTTCGACGCCTACCTGACGATGCGTGGACTCAAGACGCTGCCGCTACGGATGCAGCGGCACAGCGACAATGCCGCGGCGGTCGCCGATTTCCTCGATGGGCATGCGGCGGTCGGCACGGTGTTTTACCCGGGGTTGTCGGCGCATCTCAACCATCAGGTTGCCGCGCGCCAGATGAGCGCGTTCGGTGGAATGGTGTCGGTACGGCTTCGCGGCGGGCTTCAGGCCGCGCTGGATTTCTGCGCCGGCACCAAGATCTTCATCCTCGCTGAGTCGCTGGGTGGCGTCGAATCGCTCATCGAGCATCCCAGTGCCATGACCCACGCCTCCACCGCGGGTTCCCAGCTCGAGGTGCCTGCGGATTTGGTGCGGTTGTCGGTCGGTATCGAGGACATCGATGACCTGCTCGCCGACATCGAGCAGGCGCTGGATTCGCTGCGGTAGGCCGAACAGACCTAAAGGGCCCCGACACGCCGGGGAGTGTGGGTACTTTGCGTCTGCTGGCGGGTCAGGCCAGCTGGGCCAGCGCCTGACGAAGCGCCGCCGCGGTCACCGCGAGATTCACCTCGGGCAGCGCGGTCGGCGACTCGTCGACCCAACTGCCACCGGCGATCTCACCGGCACGGGCGTGTACCCAGCGCCATCCGCGGTCGTTGAGGCTGAGTAATGCGCCTAGGCCGTCTACCGAATGCAGGACAGTGATGATGGCCGCGGTGGCGGCGGCTGGTGGCGTGCGGTCGAACAGCGCGGACAACAGCGCGGCGCGAGCCGGCTCGACCCGGTCCCGATTCGCCAGCGGAAACGTCGAGCTTCGGGTGAAGCGCCTGCTCGGGTGGTTATTTCGATGAATCTGTCTGGTCAGCTCCAGTTGATCAACCAGGCGGTCCTGGGCATGTTTTCCGACTTTCTTGATCGCCACACGAGGTGTCAGCGGTTTTGCGCGGAGCAACTCGAAGGCGGGCTCACTGACGGGATCTTTCGGCGCTGCGCTGCTCAGTGCCACCAACCGGCCCGGCTCTACCGGTTCACCTTCGACTGCGGGACGAATGCGGCACGCGTGCGCCAGATCGAGGAGAGTGGCGGCGGCGAGGACATGGTCGCGTCGCGGCGTATCCAGGCCCGGTTGTGCAGATGCATTGTCAACCAGCAACAAGAACATGTCCTCGGCGATCTGCGCCATGGGCTGGAGACTAACGCGAGGGTGCCGACTTGCTCAGAACTCGGCACCCAGCCATCAGGAGTGGTACGGCTCCGCGCTCAGGAGCTTGACGACGATCGTGTTGCCGTTGGGGATCGTGTAGCTGCGCACGTCGCCGACCTTGGCGTCGATCAACGCACCGCCGAGCGGTGAGTTGGGCGAGTAGACCTCGAGCTTCCCGTCGCTGATTCCTTCCTGCCGGGTGGCGATCAGGAACGTCTCGGTCTCGTTCTCGTCCTCCCCGTACTGGACCTTGACGACCGAGCCCGGCAACGCCACGCCGGACTGCTTGGGGGCTTCGCCGACTTTGGCGTTGTTGAGGAGCTCCTGGAGCTGGCGGATGCGGGCCTCCTGCTGGCCCTGCTCCTCGCGGGCGGCGTGGTAGCCGCCGTTCTCCCGCAGGTCGCCCTCTTCTCGGCGGTCGTTGATCTCGGCGGCGATGACGGGCCGATGGGCGATCAGCTGCTCAAGTTCGGCCTTCAACCGGTGGTGTGCCTCCTCGGTCAACCAGGTGACCTGGGTGTCGGTCATGTCGTAGCGCTCCTGTCCTCGTTGCTCCCGCGCTTGTCGCGTAAGAAGTTCTGGCACGGCGCCCGCAGCTGTCTTACGTGTATCGCCGCGAACGCAGGAGCTCAATCCGGCGCGCCCAGATGCAGCAATACACGGCTCCGGCGGGAACCGTGTACCCGTCGATGATAGCACCGGGCGGCCACCCAATTTTCATGTTTTGGCTGTAAGACGTTTGTTGTGCACCCGCCGCGCTAGGGGGTGACCAGGTATGACGGGACATCACTGCCGCAACCGTAGACATCGCCGACGACGGACGGTCGACTCGTCGCCACCAGTGCCCGTATCTGCACCGTCTTGGCCGTCGCCGGCGGGACCAGCACCTCGCGCCGACCCGTCTCGGCGCCGTCATACGACCGCGCTCGAATGATGCACACCACCGGTTGCGACGGGTCGTCGCGCGTGACGCTGGCGGTCACCTCGACGGTTTGGTCATCGACGATGCGATAGGCCCCCAACTCGCCCTTGACATCTCCGGAGCTGAACCGCGTGAATGCCACGACCGCGACGGCGACGCCCAACAGCGCCACCAGCGCCGTCAATCCGACGGCGATCCGGCGCCGCGTGCGCCGGGTCAGTCGTTGCCGTCCGTAACGGGCGGCGGGACGCTCGATCATCTCGTTTTGCATGCCCGTCGGTCGGATGGGTGTACTAAGACTGGAACTATAGGTGGCGATCGGTGCGGTTGGACCGTTGTGAGTTGTCGGCGTAGGCGGCGGGGAGTGTTAAGCCCGGTCCGCAGAGGCCGGTGAGCAGCTAAGAGGAAACAGGTTGAGCGAACTGCGATTGATGGCTGTGCACGCCCACCCGGACGACGAGTCCAGCAAGGGTGCGGCGGCGATGGCGCGTTACGTCGCGGCGGGCGCGCGCGTCTTGGTGGTGACTCTCACCGGCGGCGAGCGCGGCGACATCCTCAACCCGGCGATGGACCTGCCAGAGGTGCACGGCCGAATGGCCGATATCCGCCGCGACGAGATGGCCAGAGCCGCCGAAATCCTTGGTGTCGAACACCGCTGGCTGGGATTCGTCGATTCCGGACTGCCCGAGGGCGATCCGCCGCCGCCGCTACCGGAAGGCTGCTTCGCGCTGCAACCGTTGGCGTTGCCGACCGAGGCTCTGGTGCGGGCGGTCCGCGAATTCAAGCCGCACGTGATGACCACCTACGACGAGAACGGCGGCTATCCCCACCCCGACCACATTCGCTGTCACCAGGTGTCTGTGGCGGCCTACGAGGCGGCGGCCGACCACCGGCTCTATCCCGACGCCGGTGAGCCGTGGGTTCCGCTCAAGCTGTACTACAACCACGGTTTTCTGCGACAGCGGATGCAGGTGCTGCAGGACGAGTTCGTCAAGCACGGCAAGGAGGGGCCGTTCACCAAGTGGCTGGAGAAGTGGAATCCGGATGAGGATCTGCTCGCCAGACGGGTGACTACTCGGATCGAGTGTGCGCAGTACTTCGCGCAGCGTGACCAGGCGCTGCTCGCGCACGCCACTCAGATCGATCCGAATAGTTTCTTCTTCACCGCGCCCATGGAGTGGCAGCAGCGGCTGTGGCCGACAGAGGAGTTCGAGTTGGCGCGGTCGCGGGTGCCGGTGCGCCTGCCCGAGACCGACCTATTCGCCGGAATCGAGGGACGCTAGTGAACAACGCAATGGTTTTCAGCCTGGAATTGATGACAACGGTGCTGGCCCAGGATGGGCCTAGGCAGACCGGTCCCGACTTCGGGAAAGCGAGCCCATTCGGGCTGATCGTCGTGGTGTTGCTGCTGATCGGCACCTTCGCACTGGTGTGGTCGATGAACCGGCATCTGCGTCGCCTGCCGGAGTCCTTCGACACCGCCGACCCGGAGAACCCGGATCCGGCGACCGAACCCCCGGGTGAGGAGACTCCGCGTAATCCTGGCTGAAGCTATCCTCGCTGAAGCTGGGGCCAGCCGGTTCGCCGGCGTCCGTGTAGCGTGCCGCACATGAGCTTCGAGCCGGACGCATTGGAAGCCCTCGTCAAGCGCTATCTGGACACGTGCGCCAGCGGCACCGCCGAGGATGTGGCAGCGCTCTACGCTGAAGACGCCACCCTGGAAGACCCGGTGGGTGGCGGTGAGCTACATATCGGGCGGCAGGCGATCGCCGGCTTCTACGCGATCATGGAAAGCGGCGAGATCGCGACTGAACTGCTGACGTTTCGTGCGGGCGGTCACGAGGCGGCGTTCGTTTTCGCCGTCACGATCGGCGGAACGATGCGCATCGAACCCATCGAGGTGATGTCGTTCAACGACGAAGGCTTGATCGTGTCGATGAAGGCGTACTGGGGCACGGAGAACATCACTCAGCTGTGACGTAGGCGACGCCCGACCATCGCTAGAAGACGGCGAACCACATAGCGATGTAATGGCAGATGGCAGCCACTGCCGTGCACGCGTGAAAAAACTCGTGATGGCCGAACGTCGTTGGCCACGGGTTCGGCCATTTCAGCCCGTAGAGCACCCCACCGATGCTGTACAGCGCTCCGCCGGTGATCAGCAGCACCACCGCTGCGACACCGGCGCCGTGCATGATCGGACCGATGAACCAGGCCGCCACCCAGCCGAGCAGGATGTAGAGGGGCACGCCGAGCCAACGCGGAGCCGACGGCCACAGCATCTTGAGCGCCACACCGGCCAGCGCGCCGCCCCACACGATCCAAAGCAGCGTCATCCCGCTGCGCTCGGGCAGCGCCAGCAGCGCAAACGGTGTATAGCTGCCCGCGATAAACACAAAGATCATCGAATGGTCGGCACGTTTCATCCAGGTGCGCGCGCGGGCCGACTTCCAGGTGATCCGATGGTATGTGCCGCTCACGGCGAACATCGCCACGATGGTCAGGGTGTAAATCAGGGTGGCGATGCCGGCGCGTGGCGATTCCACCGACCATGAGACGGCGACCAGAGCGGCGCCCGCGATGACGGCGACGATCGCGGAGTAGACGTGGATCCAGCCCCGCGCGCGCGGTTTTCCCAGGAACTGAGCGACGCCTTCGGCGACGGCCTCGGGAAGATCTTCGGATTCGTGCGACCAGCCCGGCCGGTCCGAGCCCGCGGCATCAGCACGATCGGCGGGATCGATAGATGTAGCCATGTCACCTCCGCTGACTTGCGTGGAGTTTCCCCGCGCCACAGTAGTCTTGACCCTCGTGGACCTCATTCCGCGACGTCTCAAGGAGCCTGTATATCGGCTCTACGAGATGCGTCTGCGTCAGGGGTTGACGCCTGCCCGGTCGGAGTTGCCCCGACATATCGCGGTGCTGTGCGACGGCAATCGGCGCTGGGCCCGTGAGCACCGCCACCACGACGTCAGCTACGGCTACCGCGCCGGTGCCGACAAGATCGCCGAGATGCTGCGTTGGTGCCAGGAAGCCGGCATCGAGATGGCCACCGTGTACCTGCTTTCCACGGAGAACCTGCAACGCGACGCCGACGAGGTGGCGTCGCTCATCGAGATCATCACCGAGGTCGTCGAGCAGATCTGCGCGCCGGCCAATCACTGGAGTGTGCGCACCGTCGGCGATCTGGAACTCATCGGCGAGCAGTCGGCGCGCAGGCTGCGCGACGCCGTCCAGTCGACCGGGGCCGACGCCCGCAGCGCGTCTTTTCATGTCAACGTCGCCGTCGGGTACGGCGGCCGCCAGGAGATCGTCGACGCCGTGCGGGCGCTGCTGAGCAAGGAGTTGGCCAACGGCGCGACCGGAGACCAGCTGATCGAGGCGGTCACCGCCGAGGGGATCTCGGAAAATCTGTACACCTCCGGCCAGCCCGACCCTGATCTGGTGATCCGCACCTCGGGTGAACAACGCCTGTCGGGATTCCTGCTGTGGCAGAGCGCGTATTCGGAGATGTGGTTCACCGAGGCCTACTGGCCCGAGTTCCGCCGGGTGGACTTCTTACGGGCCCTGCGCGCCTACAGTGCCAGGCACCGACGCTACGGGCGGTAGGGGGGCGTCAGTCGTGGTAGCTCTGTCGGCCGTTGTTTTCGCACTCAGCTGGTGGCTGGGGTTGTACCTGTTGGCCCGCGACCCCCGCAAACTCGTCCTCGTGCTGGCTGCCATCGGGTTGACCAGCTTCGCCGTCGTGGTGGCCTTGGACGCGATCCGACTGGTCAGTGCATCCGAGCCGCTGAGCCGGGTCGAGATCTACCTCGTCGCGGTGCCCGGCATCGCCTGGTTCGCCGTCCTGCTGGAATTGTCGAGGCGTCGTGACACCGGGGCCGGGCGGGCCGGCGGAATCGCGCTGGTGGTCTGCGTCGCGGTGGTCGCATTCGCCGGTGCCAATGTGGCGGGCGGAGTCGGCCCTCCGCTGCGGCCTGGGCACTGGGTGATGTTCGCCGCGGTATCGGTTCCGTCGCTGGCCGCGATGCTCTACGCGGTGATGCGGCGCTCCCAACCGGGGCCCGTGGTCGGCTTCGTCGTCGTGGCCACACTGTTTTTTGCGCTCGGCAACGCGATCGTGATCATTCCGCTCGGGCTGATGCCCAGCGGGCTGGCGCTGGCGTCCACCGGGTTCGACGTCGCGCTGCTCGGTGTAGCGGTAGCCATTGGAGACGCGTTCGACGAGGGCCAGGCGTTGCGAGGGGACATGTTGCGGTCGTTCGCCGGGACAGTGGTGGTTTCCGTGCTGTTCGGCGGCCAGCTGCTGATCGGCATGGCGGTCGCCGGCCAGAACCCCACGATGGTCGTCCTGCTGTTCACCAGCCTCGCGGTCGCCATCGCGGTCAACGTGCTGGCCGACCCGCTGGCCGGCCTGCTCGACCGGCTCGCCTTTTCTCGCTCGCCGGGCTTGCGGGCCGATCGCGCCACGCTGCGCAGCACCGAGGCGGCTTTGCCGCGGCGCTCGGGCAACCCGTTGGAAGGCATGGACGAGGAGACGTTCATCCGCGTCACCCGACGTGCGCTCGGGCACTACGGCGATCTGTCCAAGCTCGTGGCCAGCCCCTTGACGGAATTGCCGGTTATCGATGAGCGGCTCAACCAACGCGGCGCACCCGACCAGCCGCTGGAACGTGCCAACGAACTGCGGTCGTTACTGGCGGAACGAATCGCCGGCCTCAAGCCCCGCGACGGCGGTGAGTTCGGTACCACCGAGCAATGGCGTCATTACAATTCGCTGTACTTTCCGTACGTCGTCGGGGTGCGTGCCTACGCCCAGAACGCGACGGCCGCGGGACTGGATCCCGTCGCCCGGAAGGCCTGGCAGTGGCTGGTCACCGAAGTGCCCCAGCGGTCTCTGCACAACTGGCAGAACGCGGCGGCCCGCGTCATCGCCACCGACCTGCGCAGCAACCTCGTTTCGGTCCGCTAAGACCGAACGCGCGCTACCGGGACCTCACTCGATGGGGCTTCACTCGATCTGTTCCCGCTGGAATACCAGCCCGGTGAAAAGGCTCTGACCTGCAGTTGGCAGTACTTGGCAGGGTTTGGTGTCGAGCTGGCAGTGCGATGAGTGGACCATGATTGACATGACCACCGTCGAGAAAGGAACAACCATGACCGCCACAATCTCCACACGACTCAACGAGTCGACCGATTCGCTGCTGCGTTTCGCCATGCGTGCCGATGCCCTCCTGAGTGGGCTGGCCGGAATCGGCACCTTGATCTTCGCCCATCAGATTGCTGCCTTGTCGGGCACCGCTCCCGGCGTCGAGTACACGGTCGGTGTTTCGTTCGTCGCCTTCGGCATCGCTGTCCTGATCCTGGCGGCGCGACCGTCGATCCGGATGCCGGGTCTGGTGTTGGCGATCGGCAACGTGCTGTTCAGCGTCGCCACCGTGATCGTGGTGCTCGCCGGTGTGTGGCCCCTGACCACGGCTGGTGTGGCGCTGGTGCTCGGCACCGGTGTGTACACGCTGGTGATGGCCGAGTTGCAATATCAGGGTGTGCGCCGCATCGCGAAAGGCTAAGACCGTTGATCGGCCGTTGATAAGGCACCGATGGTCCCTGCGACACGGCGGAGCAGCACTAGAAATCGAGCAGTACCAGCTAGACCCACACAGAACCTGGCGACACCAAGCCAGTTATCAAGGAGGATAAGGAATGGATCCCACAATCGCTGCCGGTGCACTCATCGGCGGTGGTCTCATGATGGCCGGTGGTGCGATCGGCGTCGGTGTCGGTGACGGCATCGCCGGTAGCGCCCTGATCTCGGGTGTCGCCCGCCAGCCGGAGGCGCAGGGTCGGCTCTTCACTCCGTTCTTCATC
>JAHZJB010000094.1 GCA_022601135.1 Actinomycetes bacterium
GTTACGGCGGTACATAGCGACAGGGAAACGCCCGGACCCATCCCGAACCCGGAAGCTAAGCCTGCCAGCGCCGATGATACTACCCACCCGGGTGGAAAAGTAGGACACCGCCGAACACACACCAAAGCCCTTTGCCCCCCAAAAAACACTGGGGGGCAAAGGCATTTGTGGGCAATTGTGCACCCGGCGCTCAAGGGTGGTTTCCGCCGTTGCGCGGAAACCACCCTTGTTCTCAGCTGCTGCCGGTGGTGGCGGCCTCCTCCAACTTTTCCATCACCTGGTCCAGATTGAAGCTGGCCGACTCCTGCCGCCGCGGGAATTCAGCCAGTGAGCTGAGCATGCTGGCAGCGTAGGCCTGAGCTGCGACCAGCAGGAAAGCGTGATCCATCAGCCAGTCGTAGTAGGTGTTCGATGTCTGATCAGCGCGCTCGTACGGGTCCGTCCGCAGGTTGAAGATCTTGGGCAGGCGAAGCTCGGTGAAAGGCTCGGCCCAGATCTGCAGGGTTCCGGTGCATCGTTGCTCCAGAAAAACAAGCTTCCAGTTGTCGAACCGTAGCGCGGTGAGATCGCCGTCGTCAGAGGTGTAGAAGAAGTGCTTCCGCGGGCTCTCGTCGACTTCTCCTGTGATGTAGGGCAATTGATTGTTTCCGTCCAGGTGCACTTTGTACGTGGTGCCACCCAGATCGGTTCCCTTGCGCAGCCGGTCGGCGATGTCGGGATCCCCTGCTGCGGCGAGCAGGGTGACGAACCAGTCATTGTGGCTGACGATTCCGGTGAGCACTGTCCCGGCCGGGATTTGCCCCGGCCAGCGCACCAACGCCGGCACCCGATAGGCACCCTCCCAGTTCGAGTTCTTTTCGTTGCGGAATGGCGTCATGCCTGCATCGGGCCAACTGTTCATGTGCGGTCCGTTGTCTGTGGAGTACATGACGATGGTGTCCTCGGCGATGCCGAGCTCGTCGAGCAAGTCCAGCATGCTGCCAACCGTGTCGTCGTGGTCGAGCATCGTGTCGTGATAGGGCGACTGCCACTCCCCGGAGCGGCCGAGGCTCTCGGGCTTGGTGTGCGTGCGGAAGTGCATGTGTGTCGTGTTGAACCAGACGAAGAATGGCGTGTCCGCCTCGTGCTGGCGCTTGATGAAATCGACGGCCGCGTCGCGGAACTCCTCGTCGCAGGTCTCCATCCGCTTCTTGGTCAGCGGTCCGGTGTCCTCGATGCGCTGGGTGCCGTCGCCGTTGGCCCAGGTGTGCAGCACACCGCGGGGTCCGAACTTCTTGCGGAATTCTGGGTCCTTGGGGTAGTCGGGTAACTCGGGCTCCTCCTCGGCGTTGAGGTGATAGAGGTTGCCGAAGAACTCATCGAACCCGTGCATCGTGGGCAGGTACTCGTCGCGGTCACCCAGGTGATTCTTGCCGAACTGCCCGGTTGCGTAGCCTTGTGCCTTGAGTGCTGTCGCGATTGTCGGGTCCTCCGCCTGCAGCCCAAGTGCGGCACCCGGCAGGCCCACCTTGGTGAGGCCGGTACGGTAAGGGTTCTGGCCGGTGATGAACGCGGCTCGGCCCGCAGTGCAGCTCTGTTCACCGTAGTAATCGGTGAACAGCGCCCCCTCTCTGGCGATGCGGTCGATGTTGGCAGTTCGATAACCCATCACGCCATTGCTGTAGCAACTCAGGTTGCTTTGGCCGATGTCGTCGCCCCAGATGATCAAGATATTCGGCTTATCACCCACGTGGATCCTCCTCAACGTTGAAGTTGGCTGCAAATCTTGACGCTACAGCGAAGACCCTAGGCTGTGACGGGCTTCGTCGTACCGTGGGTGTTCAACGCTCTAGTCGAACCGTGTGGGAATCGTTGAAGACTTCCCCGTTTCCAAATCGAGAAGTGCCTGTTTTCTGTTCAGGCCTCCGCCGTATCCGGTCAGGCTGCCGTTTGCGCCGATGACGCGATGGCACGGCACGATGATGCCGATAGGATTGCGGCCGTTGGCGAGGCCGACGGCTCGGGAAGCTCCGGGAGCATCGAGTTGGCTGGCGATCTGTCCATAGGATCGTGTCTGCCCGTAGGGGATTGTCAGCAGCGCGGACCACACCCGTCGCTGGAACGGCGTACCCAGCAGCTCCAACTCCAGCTCGAATTCCGTTCGCTGCCCGCCGAAGTACTCCTCAAGCTGCTCGACGGCCTCGGCAAACGCGGTGTCATCTGGTTGCCAGCCGGTCCGGTCGGGTTCGTGTGTCTGATCCACCATCCGCAGATGCCGGATCCGGCCCGCGGCGCCGGCAAGCGTCAGTTTGCCGATCGGACTATCCACCGTCCGGTATCGCACAGATTCCATCATCTCTCCTTGGGGGGCCACTCGTTGACGGAGTGTTCCAGTGCTGTCCAAAGATGTTGCGTCGCATAGGAACGCCACGGCCGCCAATGACGGCTGCGCTCGATGAGTCGCTGTGGCGTTTCCGGTAGTCCAAGCTGCCGCGCCGCCCTCGCCACCCCCAGGTCCGTCGCCGGGAAGGCATCCGGATCGCCCAGGCCTCGCATCGCGACCATCTCCGTGGACCAAGGGCCTACCCCGGGAAGCGCCAATAGCTGTTCTCTGGCGGCGGTCCGGTCACACCCGGAATTGAGTACGACATCCCCGCTGTTGAGCGCGGCGACAAGTGCGGTCAGCGTACGCTGCCGAGACGTCGGGAATGCCAGATGCCGCGTGTCGATGTCCTCGAGGTCCTCGGTGGCGGGAAACACATGGGTCAGATCGCCGCCGGGGTCGCTGATAGGACGGCCGTAGCCCGCTACGACCCGGCTGGTGTGGGTGCGAGCTGCCTGAACCGACACGTGTTGGCCCAGTACGACACGGATGGCGAGTTCATGTTCGTCGACCGTTCGTGGAATCCGTTGCCCAGGGGCCTGGTCGACCAACGTGCGCAATTCCTCGTCAGCGCCGAGATCGGCCACGATTGCTTCGGGATCGGCATCGAGGTCGAGCAGTCGCCGGCACCGGGCGATCGCTGCGGATAGGTCACGAAAGTCGTCAACCGCGAGTCGGCAGCGGACGTGATCCGGGTGAGGTTTCAGGCTGACGATTCCGGAGCCGTGCGGCAGGCCCAGCGTCCGTCGATACGCGCCGTCGCGCACCTCTTCGAGACCTGGGACGGCGGTTGCTGCCAGATGACCGAACATTCCTTCGTATGCGAAAGGTGTCCGCACCGGCAGCCGCAGCGACATCCCGCCGGTTCCCACGGCATCGTCACGGTCGAAACGGGCCTGTGCCCTGAGGCGTAGCTGTGTCGGGGTCAGCTCGCATACCGTGCGCACGGTGTCGTTGAATTGGCGGATACTGGAGAAGCCCGCGGCGAACGCGACATCGCCGAACTGCATATCTGTGGTTTCGATGAGCACGCGCGCCATCTGGGTCCGCTGGGCTCTGGCCAGCGCGAGCGGGGCGGCCCCCACCTCCGACTGCATGAGACGCTCGAGTTGTCGCACGGTGTATCCCACGCGAGTCGCCAGCCCGGTGACGCCCTCGCGGTCGACTGTGCCATCGGCAATCAGCCGCATCGCCCGTGCAACGACGTCGCCGCGCACATTCCACTCGGGGGAACCCGGTGAGGTGTCGGGCCTGCAGCGCTTGCAGGCACGGAAGTCGGCCCGCTGGGCGGCTGCCGCCGTCGGATAGAAACGAACGTTTTGGGTGTAAGGCGGCCGGGCCGGGCAACTGGGCCGGCAGTAGATCTTCGTGGTGAGGACAGCGGTGACGAACCAACCGTCGAACCGGGCATCCTTGGCCTGGACGGCCCGGTAGCAGCGGTCGAAGTCGGTGTACATGACATCGACAATGACACGTGGGTCGCGACATCACTAGCGGGAATTCGACATGACGGTCGGGTGGATACACTCCAACCCGTGGCGGAACTGGTGCAGCGTTATCTTGACCGTATCTGCGCTCAATACGCGGGTGTCACCGACGGCAAGCTGGCCGACTATATCCCCGAACTCACCTCCGTCGACCCCGACGGAATGGCCTTGTCGTTGTCAGCGGCAGATGGTTTTGTCTACGAATCCGGTGATGCTGCATTGGAATTCACCATCCAGTCGGTCTCCAAACCGTTCACCTACGCTCTGGCGCTCGATCAGATCGGCGCTGAGGCGGTGGACGCCAAGATCGGCGTTGAGCCCTCGGGTGAAGCATTCAACGAGATCAGCGTGGACCGCTCCACGAAGGTGCCCAAGAACCCGATGATCAACGCCGGGGCCATCGCGGCGGTATCGCTGCTTCCGGGCGCCACCCCCGAGGAGCGATTCGCGTTGATCCAGGATTACTACTCGGCGTTCGCTGGGCGGCGACTGGAGTTGGACGACCAGGTCTATGCGTCTGAGAAGAAGTTTGGCAACCGCAACCGTGCGATCGGCTACATGCTGAAGAGCTTCGGGGTGCTCGAGGGCGATCCCGACGAAGTGCTGGACGTGTACTTCCGCCAGTGTTCGCTGCGTGTCACATCGACCGACCTCGCGAAGATGGGCGCGACGCTGGCCCGCGGCGGAATCAACCCCCAGACTGGCCGCCGAGTGACCGATGCCGCGGTGGTCAGGCGCACGCTGTCGGTAATGGTCACCTGCGGTATGTACGACGACGCCGGTGACTGGGTCAGTGCGGTGGGTATGCCGGCCAAGAGCGGTGTGGGCGGCGGTATCGTCGCGGTGCTGCCGGGGCAACTCGGCATCGGCGTGTATTCGCCTTTGCTCGATGGCAAAGGCAACAGTGTCCGTGGAGTCCAATTGTGCCGCAGTCTTTCTGAGCAGTTGGGCCTGCACTTCTTGACGGTTCCGCGGCATTCGCGGGCAACGTTGCGCGCGGTGTATGACGCCGGCGACCGCATTCGTGTCTACGAAGCCCACGGCGACTTTCTGTTCAGCGGCGCCGAGCATGTCCTGCGTGCCGTCGACCGTGACCACTTCGAGGCTGCGATTCTGGACGTATCGCGGGTCGACGACATCGACGACGCTGCGCGGATACTGCTTTCTGGCTTGCGCTCTGAGCTCTGGGCGGCGGGCAAGGCCTGCTATCTCGTGGATCCGGACGGGATCGTCATCCGTCATCACCCAGATCTGGAAGCCATCCGCTTTCTCACCGTGGACGCTGCGGTCCTGGAAGCGCAGGCCTGGCGGGACCGGAATCGGCGCTTCAGGCCGGGCTGACCGCCGCGGGGGTGCCGGGCCTGCCGCGGGTGCGTCAGCCTGGTGGCGGCAACGGTAGCCCACCGTGTTCGGCGATCGATGTTCGACGCTTAAGGTGGTGCGGGTGCGTCTCGTGATCGCCCAGTGCACCGTCGACTACGTCGGTCGGCTCACCGCTCATCTGCCGTCCGCCCGGCGACTGCTGCTGTTCAAGGCCGACGGATCGGTCAGTGTCCATGCTGACGACCGGGCCTACAAGCCACTGAACTGGATGAGTCCACCGTGCTGGCTAGTCGAGGAGCTCGATGGGGCCGCGCCGGTATGGGTGGTCGAGAACAAGGCCGGCGAACAACTGCGTATCTCCGTCGAGAGCATCGAGCATGATTCGAGCCACGAGTTGGGCGTCGATCCCGGTTTGGTGAAAGACGGTGTCGAGGCGCACCTGCAGGCATTGCTTGCCGAACATGTCGAGCTGCTCGGTGCCGGATACACGTTGGTCCGCCGTGAGTACATGACCCCGATCGGCCCGGTAGATCTGCTCTGTCGCGACGAACATGGCGGGTCGGTGGCCGTGGAGATCAAACGCCGGGGCGAGATCGACGGTGTCGAACAGCTCACTCGCTACCTCGAACTGCTCAACCGTGACAGTCTGCTGGCTCCGGTGGCGGGGGTCTTCGCGGCCCAGCAGATCAAGCCGCAGGCGCGCACCCTGGCGCTCGACCGTGGGATACGTTGTCTTACATTGGATTACGACAAGATGCGCGGTATGGACAGCGACGAGTTCCGGCTGTTCTGATCGTGGGGATCCGTACCGGAGGGGCCGACGCCGTACGGGACGCAGCGGTGCGCCCAGCGGCCCGTCCAGCTGGTCCTAGTGGCCGGCGGGGTCCGAGGCTTCGCCGGCCGGTTCGACGATCTCGATGAGCACCCCACCGGCGTCCTTGGGATGAATGAAGTTGATCCGAGAGTTCGCGGTACCGCGCCGCGGAGCGTCGTAGAGCAGCCGGATGCCCTGCCCCCGCAGGCGGGCGGTCAGCGCCTCGATGTCGCTGACGCGGTAGGCCAGCTGTTGCAGTCCGGGGCCACGCTTGTCGATGAACTTGGCGATGGTGCAGGTCTCATCGATCGGGGCCATCAACTGCAGTTGAGCGCTGCCGACCGGCGCACCGCGCACCGACAGCATTGCCTCCCGCACACCCTGGCTCTCGTTGACCTCTTCGTGCAGCACGATCATGCCGAGGTGGTCGTGGTACCACTTGATGGCGGCGTCCAGATCCGGGACCGCGACGCCGACGTGGTCGATCGCGGTGACCAGCGCAGTGGCCAGCGCGGGACGGGCGTCAGTCGGCTCGGCGGTCATATCGCAAAGGTAACCTAATGGCATCGGTTTCGAGAAGGTCAGCGTGCACGTAGGCCTTGACTACCCGTTTCGGAGCCCCGTGAAACCTGCTTGGAGGTAGGCATGACGACGTCTGTGATCGTTGCTGGAGCCCGTACGCCGGTGGGCAAGCTGATGGGTTCGCTGAAGGACTTCTCCGGTAGCGATTTGGGTGCCGTGGCCATCGCGGGCGCGCTGCAGAAGGCCTTCCCGAATGCGGCTTCGCCCGCATCCCTGGTCGAGTACGTGATCATGGGCCAGGTACTGACCGCCGGGGCCGGACAGATGCCCGCGCGGCAGGCCGCGGTGGCCGCCGGCATCGGCTGGGATGTCCCCTCGCTGACCATCAACAAGATGTGTCTGTCCGGTATCGACGCCATAGCGCTGGCCGATCAGCTGATCCGGGCCGGTGAATTCGACGTGGTCGTGGCCGGCGGTCAGGAGTCGATGACCAAGGCGCCCCACCTGTTGATGGACAGCCGTGCAGGCTACAAATACGGTGACGTCACGGTGCTCGATCACATGGCCTATGACGGGCTACACGATGTGTTCACCGACCAGCCGATGGGTGCGCTCACCGAGCAGCGCAACGACGTCGACCAGTTCACCCGCGCCGAGCAGGACGAGTTCGCCGCAGCTTCACACCAGAAAGCCGCTGCCGCCTGGAAGGACGGTGTCTACGCTGACGAAGTCGTGCCGGTGAGCATCCCGCAACGCAAGGGCGATCCCATCGAGTTCGCCGAAGACGAAGGCATCCGGGCCAACACCACCGCGCAATCTCTGGCCGGGCTCAGGCCGGCGTTCCGCAAGGACGGCACGATTACGGCCGGCTCGGCGTCTCAGATCTCCGACGGCGCATGTGCGGTCGTCGTCATGAACAGGGCGAAGGCTGAGGAGATGGGTCTGAGCTGGCTGTGCGAGATCGGTGCGCACGGCGTGGTCGCCGGGCCGGATTCGACCCTGCAGAGTCAGCCCGCCAACGCGATCCGCAGGGCCGTCGCGAAGGAGGGTATCAGCGTCGATGACCTGGATGTCATCGAGATCAACGAGGCGTTCTCGGCGGTCGCACTCGCCTCGGCCCGCGAACTGGGTCTGGACGCCGAGACGATGTCGGACAAAGTCAACAGCGACGGTGGCGCCATTGCCATCGGGCACCCGATCGGTATGTCCGGCGCCAGGATCACGCTGCACGCCGCGCTTGCCTTGGCGCGCCTTCGGGGCGCGCGAAGCGACGGGGACAATGGACGGCCGGCGTATGCGGTTGCCGCGCTCTGCGGCGCAGGCGGGCAGGGCGACGCACTGATTCTGCGGTGCCCCTGACCGGGCGACGTCGGTCAACGACGCTGCGTAGTAGTTGCGGTCCTGATCGGGCACAATGGCGCCTATGACAGTCGCATTCGACGTTCGCAGCGTTGCAGGCTGGTTTCGGCTGGTGGCGTTGGCAGAAGCGCTCAGCTGGGTCGGCCTGCTGATCGGCATGTACTTCAAGTACCTGGGTTCACCGCGCACTGAGGTGGGAGTGAAGCTTTTCGGCCCCATACACGGCGCGATCTTCGTGGCCTTCGTGGTGGCGGCAGTGCTGGCCGGTACCGCATACAAATGGGGGCTCGATACGTGGTTGCTGGCATTGCTGGGAAGCATCGTGCCCTTGGGGAGTGTGATCTTCCTCATATGGGCTGAGCGGAGTGGTCGGATGAGTGCCGCAGCGGCCGCGACCGGCGATGTGTCCGGCGCCGGGCAACCACGACGATCGGCGGGAGAAACAACGTGACAGACTTGATCGCGTGACTCGTCCTCGACCCCCAGTCGCGCCCGCCATGGCAGGTGCAGTCGATCTGTCGGCACTCAAACAGCGGGCGACCGCCGGTGAAGGCACGGCACCGGGCTCATCCTCGGGCACGCCCCAGGGCGGTGTGGAGATCACCGAGGCGAACCTGGAAGCCGAGGTGCTGGTCCGCTCGACCGAGGTGCCCGTCGTCGTGCTGCTGTGGTCGCCGCGCAGTGACTCGAGTGTCCAACTCGGCGAGGCGCTGGCCAGCCTTGCGGCCGCCGACGCCCCGAAGTGGTCGCTGGCGACGGTGAACGTCGACACCGTGCCCCGGGTTGCGGAGATGTTCGGCATTCAGGCAGTTCCTACGGTGGTCGCGCTTGCCGCTGGCCAGCCACTGTCGAACTTCCAGGGCGCGCAGCCGCCGGAACAGTTGCGTCGCTGGATCGACTCGCTGCTCAGCGCGACGGCTGGCAAACTGAGCGGGGCAGCCGATGCCGACCAACCAGAGCATGCCGATCCCGAACTCGAGCAGGCGCGGGCCCATCTGGACAGCGGAGATTTCGACTCTGCCCGCGGCGCGTATCAGGCGATCCTCGATGAGAATCCGAACCACGCCGAGGCTAAGGGCGCGGTACGACAGATCGCATTCTTGCAACGGGCTTCCACCCACTCCACTGACGCAGTGGCGATCGCCGACGCCTCTCCGGACGATGTCGACGCGGCGTTGGCAGCCGCTGACGCCGAAATCCTCGCCCAGAACGTCGAAGCCGCTTTTCAGCGGTTGACCGCCTTGGTCAAGCGCACAGCAGGCGATGACCGGACGAAGGTGCGGACCCGCCTGATCGAACTGTTCGACCTCTTCGATCCAGCCGACCCGCTGGTGATCGCCGGCCGGCGCAATCTCGCCAACGCGCTGTACTGACCCGGCTCCACTCCGCCCAGCAGACGTAAAGGGGCCCGAATTCGGGCCAACATGGGTACCTTTGCGTCTGCTCGCGGTCGGACGGGGCGCGGTCGGATTTACGCAGGCTCGAACCAGAGGGCGGCCAGCGGCGGCAGAACCATGACCGCCGAGGCCGGGCGGCCGTGCCACGGCTCGTCGGTCGCTTCCACGCCGCCATAGTTGCCGATGCCCGATCCGTTGTAGGCGTCCGAGTCGGTGTTGAGGACCTCACGCCAGGTACCGGTGTGCGGCAGGCCCAACCGGTACCGCGGGTGCTCGGACCCCGAGAAGTTGAAGACGCACGCCATTGTCGAGCCGTCATCGCCGAACCGCAGAAAGCTCAATACGTTGCTCGCCGAGTCGTTGGCGTCTATCCAGGAGTATCCCTCCGGCTGAGTGTCCCGCGACCATAGCGCCCGCCGGCTGCGGTAAATGGCGTTGGCATCGGTCAGCATCCGCAGGATTCCGGTGGAGAATCCCTGTTCATCGAGCTGGAACCAGTCGACCCCGCGTTCTTCGGACCATTCGGCGCGCTGGCCGAACTCTTGGCCCATGAACAGCAGCTGCTTGCCGGGGTGAGCCCACTGGTAGGCCAGCAGCCCGCGGATACCGGCCGCCTTCATGTGGTCGTTGCCCGGCATCCGGCCCCACAGCGTTCCCTTGCCGTGGACCACCTCGTCATGGCTGATCGGCAGGACATAGTTCTCGCTGAACGCATACAGCATCGAGAACGTCATCTCGTGATGGTGATAGCTACGGTGGACTGGGTCGCGCTGGATGAAGGCCAGCGTGTCGTTCATCCAGCCCATGTTCCACTTCATCGAAAAGCCAAGCCCGCCAAGATTTGTCTGCCGGGTGACGCCCGGCCAGGAGGTCGACTCCTCGGCGATGGTGACGATACCTGGGGTCACCTTGTGGACCGTGGCGTTCATTTCCTGCAGAAACTGCACCGCTTCGAGGTTCTCCCGGCCCCCGTGGATGTTCGGTGTCCATCCGTCGGCAGGGCGGGAGTAGTCGAGGTAGAGCATGGATGCGACAGCGTCGACCCGCAGGCCGTCGATATGGTATTCCTGCAACCAGTACAGAGCATTGGCGACCAAGAAGTTGCGCACCTCGGGCCGGCCGAAGTCGAAAACGTAGGTACCCCAGTCCAGCTGCTCCCCGCGGCGTGGATCTGCATGTTCGTAGAGTGCGGTCCCGTCGAAACGCCCGAGCGCCCAGGAGTCCTTCGGGAAGTGGGCTGGCACCCAGTCCACCAAGACGCCGATACCGGCCTGGTGCAGGGAGTCGACGAGGTGGCGGAATTCATCGGGTGTGCCGAACCGTGACGACGGAGCGTAGTAGGAAGTGACCTGGTAGCCCCATGACCCGCCGAACGGATGCTCTGCGACGGGCAGCATCTCGACGTGGGTGAAGCCGTGTTCGACCAGGTAATGAGTGAGTTGTTCGGCCAGTTCGGTATAACTCAGCCCAGGGCGCCACGAGCCCAGGTGTACCTCGTAGGTGCTCATCGGCTCGAACACCGGGTTGCGCAACACGCGACCGGCCATCCAGTCGTCGTCACTCCAGGTGTACTCGCTGCGGGTCACCCGGGAGGCGGTCAGTGGCGGCACCTCGGTGGCGAACGCCATCGGGTCGGCGCGTTCGGTGACCACCCCGTCGCTGCCGTGTACCCGGAACTTGTACAGCCCACCGATCGGGAAGCCCGGCCAGAACAGTTCCCACACACCCGTCGAACCGAGCGCGCGCAGCTGCGCTTCGTTGCCTTCCCAGTGGTTGAATTCCCCGATCAGACTGACGCCCTTGGCGTTCGGTGCCCACACCGCGAAAAAGACGCCCTCGACCACGCCGTCGGCTGTAGTGAAACTCCGCGGGTGGGCGCCCAGAACCTCCCACAGGCGTTCGTGGCGTCCTTCGGCGAACAGGTGCAGGTCCATCTCGCCGAGGGTGGGCAGGAATCGATAAGCGTCGGCCACGGTGTGCACATGCCGGGTCTGGCCGCCGGTGTCGTAGGTGATTTCGAGGCGGTAGTCGATCAAGCCGGTGAAGGGCACAGCGAGGGCGAACAGGCCCGACTCGATGTGTTCGAACCGGTGGCGCCGGCCGCCGATCACCGCATCGACCGCCACGGCGTGCGGGCGGTAGGTGCGGATGATCGTATTCTCTCCGTACTCATGGGCGCCCAGCACGGAGTGTGGATCGTGGTGCTCGCCGGCGAGCAGGCGACTGAGGTCGGCGGTGTGCGGCCGCAGGTGAGGGTCCTCGATCTCGTTGTTAAGGTTGGACGCTTCGGTCATGTCCTCACTCCCTACGCAGCAGTGTCAGTCGTTGGTCGGCGGGAATCTGAGGCATGTTGAGCACATGGGCCACCGCGTGGGCGGGGTCGAGTCGTACGTAATTAGCCTGGCCCCAATGGTATTCGTCGCCGGTGATCTCGTCGCGGACCCAGAAACGGTCAGCGTGCTCCATCCCCAGCACCGCCATGTCCAGCCAGAGCGTGCCTTCCTCGGGGCCGAACGGGTTGAGGGTAATCACCACCAGTACCTGATCTCCGGTGATCGGGTCGAACTTACTGAAGGCCAGCAGCGCATCGTTGTCGACGTGATGGAAGGCGATGTTGCGCAGTTGTTGCAGAGCGGGATGCAGGCGCCGAATCTCGTTGAGCCGGGTCAGGAACGGTTCGAGGGACTCGCCATCGGCCAGTGCCGCGCCGAAATCGCGGGGGCGGAGTTCGTACTTCTCGGAGTCGAGGTATTCTTCGCTGCCCTGTCGAACGGCTCGGTGCTCGAAAAGCTCGTATCCGGAATACACCCCCCACACCGAGCTCATCGTCGCAGCAAGCACCGCCCTGATCGCGAACATTCCGGGTCCGCCATGCTGCAGGCTCTCGTGCAGGATGTCCGGCGTGTTGACGAACAAATTCGGGCAGGCATAATCGGCGTGCTCAGCGATCTGCTGTCCGAACTCGGTGATCTCCCACTTGGCGGTCCGCCAGGTGAAATACGTGTAGGACTGGGTGAACCCGAGCTTGGCCAACCCGTACAACCTGGCAGGCCGGGTGAATGCCTCGGCGAGGAATAGGACGTCGGGGTCGATGTTTTTGGCCTCGCCGATCAGCCACGCCCAGAAGTTGGGTGGCTTCGTGTGGGGGTTGTCGACCCGGAAGATTTTCACTCCGTGTGACATCCAGAACTCGACGATACGCAGGACTTCCTGGTAGATACCCAGGGGGTCGTTGTCGAAGTTCAGCGGGTAGATGTCCTGGTACTTCTTGGGCGGGTTCTCGGCATAGGCGATGGTGCCGTCGGGCAGCACGGTGAACCACTCGGGATGGTCATGCGCCCAGGGATGATCCGGCGCGCACTGCAGTGCCAGATCCAGCGCCACCTCGAGGCCGAGGTCACCGGCCGCCGCGACGAAATCGTCGAAGTCGTCGATGGTGCCCAGCGCCGGGTGCACTGCGTCGTGGCCACCGTCTTCGCTGCCGATCGCCCACGGCGAGCCGACGTCATCGGGCGCCGCCGTGACGCTGTTGTTGCGCCCCTTGCGGTGTACCTGCCCGATCGGGTGGATTGGTGGCAGGTACGCGACGTCGAAGCCCATCCTGGCCACCCTGGGCAGCGCCGCCGCCGCTGTGGCGAAGGTTCCGTGCACGGCGTTTCCGGCACTATCCCAGCCGCCGGTGGATCGCGGAAAGAACTCGTACCACGAACTGAATCGTGCCCGCGGGCGATCCACCCACACGCCGTGCTGGGCGCCGCGGGTGACCAACTCTCGTAATGGATACCGGTCGATCAACTCGGTGACCTCCGTCGCCAGGGCGGCACCCGCGCGCCGGAACGGATCGCCGGGCTCGCGCAGTAGTTCGGCTGCCTGAAGAACCGGGTAGCGCAAGTGACGCGGCACCCCGGTCGCCGCGCGGTCCAGCAGTCGCGCTCCCATCAACAAGTCGTTGGACAGTTCGTCTTCCCCCTGGCCGGCCTCGAGCTTGGCGACGACGTTCTTCCGCCACGTTGCTATCGGATCGCCCCAAGCGTCCACGCGGAACGTCCACAAGCCGACCTCGTCGGGGGTGAACTGCCCATGGAACACATCGGGCGTCCGGCCCGGTGTCATCGACACCGTGACGGGCCGAACTCGTGCGGTCGAGTCGGCCATATCCTGGATCGCAGCGGGTACGGCGGCGCGGATGCGGCCCGGTGGTGCGTCGGCCAGGGGCGGGTAGGCGGTTTCGTGATAGCGCACCACCACGGTGGCCGACACCGCATCGTGGCCCTCTCGCCAGACGGTGGCGGTGATCGGAACCACCTCGCCGACGACCGCTTTGGCGGGGTACCGCCCGCCCGACACCGCCGGCGAAACGTCATCGATCTCGATACGACCGGCAGTCACTTACCCACTCCTAACACTGTCGAGAATCCCGTGCGACGCACGCCGGGAGCCGTTGTCCGGTCTCGATCGAGGGGCGGCTCTTCCCATCATCCTGCGCCTGTACCCACCGTAATGCTGCGCCCGATCGCGCGGGGGGCGAAACCGGCGTCCGCGGGTAGCTTCCCGAGTTGCTGGCGGTGCTGGAGCAACTGTTCGCCAACCTGCGCTGGTCGCGGGGGTTGCGTTCGCCCCACGGCTTTCGAGCGGGACGCGGCTGAGGCCGAACTGGCTTGGATCGAAACAGCTTTCGGACCCGGGACAGTGACGATCGCTATCTGGCCTCGCCACGCTGCCTGACGTTCACGAAAAACGCTGGAAGCAGCGGTCGGTGTCGCTGAGGACGCCGAGCCGGAAGGCGTCTATCCTGGCGAATCCGGAGGGCACTGATTCACCGTTGACGTCGCTGGCCACCAGCCCGTTGGTGAGGATGCCGGACAGTGCCTCGTCGAGGTCGCCCGCGGTCAGCGCAATGGTGTCGCCGCCGGAAAGAGTGACCTCGCTGGTCAACCTCACGGTCGCCACGCCGGTGAGGCAAGCGGTCCGCAACGCGGCCATGGCGTCGTCCAGCTCCACTCCGCCATGTTCGGCCTGGATGGCGGTCATATATCGGGAGACGAGCACTGAATAGGCCGTGTTGTCGCCGATCGCCAGGCTGCTCCCGTCCCGGCGCGCGGATTGGGCGCCCATCTTCTGGAGCCCGATCAGATCGACGACGATGGTGTTGGTTGCCGGGCAGAACGACGCCGGCGGGCTGGGGCGTGCGTCGGCGCAGTTCTCGGCGTCGGCGGTATCGAAGCTCAGGGCCGGTGGATCGGCGGGCGTGAAGAGGATTCCCATCGCTTCAACGATCGAGCGCACCGTGTCCCGGCTCACCGGCAGCTCCCCGGTGTGGTCCTCGGGCAGCAGCACCGGCAGGTCGCCGCGCCGCTGGCCGATCTCGCGCAGGTCGATGGCCGCGCAGGCCGAAGCCCCGTCGGTGAAGCCGAACTGGAACGCCGAGAGCCGCTCGAATGCCGAGCCGTGCTCGTCGACGCCTGCGTCGGGATCTCCCTCGTTGAACACCGGATCCCGGAAAGAGATCATGCCGGCCAGCACATTGTTGAGGCCGTCGCTGGTGCTCAGGCTGAACCGGGGTGAGTTTCCCCCGGCGACCCAGCGCATATAGGCGCCGGAGAAGCAGTCGGCCTGCTGCTCGCCGACCAGGGTGGGGATGCCCTTCCCGTACAAACCAGCCTGGTGTGCCACCGCGTGGCCGTACTCGTGCGCGAGCACCAACACCACACCCATGTCGCCGTAGGCGCGCCGCAGGCTGGGCAGCAGCTCACTACGGTCCCAACCGATCGTTCTGTCCGGGTAGCAGAAAGCCGCGTTGACCAGACCGTAGGTGTCGCCCCCGCAGAAGTTACCGCCGAAGTCGCTGGCGTCGAACGAGATCAGTGCCTTCACGGAGGCGAACTCGTCGTAGAAGGCCTCGGGGTAGGCGAAGTCCCAGTACTGCTCGATATCGCTGATCGCACTGGCGGCCAGCCAGTCGATCTCCCCGCCGTCGGTGCCCCGCACCCTCCGGGCGGGGTCTTCGGCGGTGGCCCGTAGGCCGGTCGGACCGTCAGTCGCCGGCATCCCGGCCACCAGGAACGGGTCGTTGAACACTGATACGGCGTTGCCCTGCAACGTTGTTGAGCACCCGGCGCCGAACAGGACGGCAGCGGTCGTGAGCATGGCGCCGAACACGCGTCCTCGACCGAGGGACGGACTCATGAACGCCGCCTTTCCATGGTCACTCGGCGGGCTCGGGGCACGCACCGGAGCTCCTCTCTCAGGATAGTGAACTCGTGGTGAGGTAACGCGCCCGAATGCCTAAGATGCCCGGTCGGCAGTGCGTAGCCGCCGCAGTGCCGCCCGTACCGACGCGCCATCGGTCGTGGCCCAGTACGGGGGCAGGGATGCTCTCAGGAACCCGCGGTAGCGCGCGGTCGCCATCCGTGAGTCCAGGATGGCAACGACACCGCGGTCGTCGATACGGCGCAGCAGCCTGCCGGTCCCCTGGGCGAGCAGCAGCGCGGCATGGCTGGCGGCAACGGCCATGAAACCGTTACCGCCACGCGCCGCGACTGCGCGCTGGCGCGCAGTCAACAGTGGGTCGTCGGGGCGCGGAAACGGAATCCGGTCGATCAGCACCAGCGACAGCGAAGGACCCGGAACGTCGACGCCCTGCCACAGCGACAGCGTCCCGAACAGCGAAGTCCGCTCGTCACCGGAAAAGCGTTGCACCAGAGCCGAGGTGCTGTCCTCGCCCTGACACAGCACCGGGGTGTCGAGGCGGTCGCGCAGAATATCGGCGGCGGCCCTGGCTGCCCGCATGGAGGAGAAAAGTCCGAGCGTCCGGCCGTCCGCGGCGGTGATCAGCGAGGCGATCTCGTCCAATTGTTCGGCGGACCCGGTGCCGTCGCGGCCCGGCGGGGGCAGATGAGCGGCGATGTACAGAATCGCCGATCTCGCGTGGTCGAACGGCGAGCCCACGTCGAGTCCCCGCCACGCGAGGGGAGTCTCGGCGGTGTCGGAATCGGTGTCGGAATCTTCGTCGCCGTGTTCCAGTCCCCAGGCCGACGCCATTGCAGCGAAGCTTCCCCCGATGGTCAAGGTGGCCGAGGTCAGCACCGTGGTCGACCGTCCGAACAGTTTGCCGCGCAACAGACCTGCCACGGACAGCGGGGCGACCCGAAGAGTGGTGCGCCGGTCAGCCCCCGGCCGGGAGGCCTCGACGTGCTCGATCCACACCACGTCGGTGCGGTCCGTCACGCGCGGAAGGAACGAACTGAGGACCCGAGATACTGCGTCGATGACATCGCCGAGTGCGGTAGCCGCTTCGGTCCGTGCGGAGGCCGTCTTGGGGTCGTTGGGCGCGGTGTCCACCGCGGTCCGGGCCCTGCCCGCGGCGTCGCGCAAGACGTTCAGATGACTCGCCATGTCCGCGTCGAGCACGTCGATACGGCCGCCGCGGGCGTCGAAGATCGCCGAGGAGAAGGTCGCGGCCGCCGCCTCCAGTCGCTGTGCGATGTCGGTGCCCACAATTCGGGCAGCGCGGCGCGTGGCGATTCCCAGCGAGGTCGCCGACACCTCGGCGGTCGCGACAGCGGTGACCCTGTCGGCCAATTCGTGGGCTTCGTCGATGACCAGCAGGTCGTGTTCGGGCAGCACGTTGGCGTCTCCGATGGCGTCGATGGCCAGCAACGCGTGGTTGGTGACGACAATGTCGGCGCTGCCCGCGCGGTCGCGTGCGCGCTCGGCGAAACAGTCGGCGCCGAATGGGCAGCGCGACACCCCGATACATTCCCGAGCGGACACGCTGACCTGCGACCAGGACCGGTCCGGGACTCCGGGGGCCAGGTCGTCACGGTCGCCGGTTTCGGTGTTCGACGACCACTCCAGGAGACGCTGCACGTCGCGGCCCAACGCGCTGGCCGCGATGGGGGAGAAGAGTTCCTCCTGCGCCAGGTCCTCTGGTTCGATCGGGGCAGCTCCGGGTGAAGAACCGTGGTGGATCTTGTTGAGGCACAGGTAGTTCCCGCGTCCCTTCAGAAGTGCGAACTCTGGCCGGCGGGAGAGTGCCCCGGACAGCGAGTCGGCGAGGCGAGGCAGGTCACGCTCGACAAGCTGGCGTTGCAGCGCGATTGTCGCGGTCGATACGACCACCGGGCGGTTGAGACGCAACGCCTGCGCGATCGCGGGCACCAGATAGGCCAGCGATTTTCCGGTGCCGGTCCCGGCCTGGACGGCCAGGTGCTCACCGCTGTCGAAGGCATGGGCCACCGCCTCTGCCATCGTGATCTGGCCCTCGCGCTGCGCGCCACCCAGTGCGGCAACCGCCGTTGCCAGCAGCTCTGTGACCTGTGTTACCTGGATCGCCAACCGATCCCTACCCTTCGCTGCCGGCGGGGGCGACGATCCGCGTCGGGATCGCCGGGTCGCCGTCGGAGAGTTCCAGCCCCTCCGAGGGCAGGCTGTGCAATCCGTGGCTGACCCGTTCACGTGCACTTCGCAGCCCGAGATCGGCGATCGGGGCCCCGCCGCGCACCAGTGCCACCGTCAGCGGCCGGCTGACCAGGCCCGGTGCGCTCGGCGGTGGCTCCAGGGCCGGATACACGACTTCCTCGACGACGGTTCCCGAGGTCTTGGCCAGTCGCTGGGCACGTTTGTGCCCCCCGTGTGACTCCTTGTGGCTGCTGCGCTTGGCCACCGGGCTGCCGTCGACCTCGACCAGCTTGTAGACCATGTTGGCGGTCGGAGCTCCGGATCCGGTGACCAGGGACGTACCGACGCCGTAGCTGTCGACGGGTTCGGCACGCAGTGCGGCGATGGCGAACTCGTCCAGGTCGCCGGAGGCCACGATGCGGGTGTTCACGGCGCCCAGATCGTCCAGCTGTTGGCGAACCTGCCCGGCCAGCACGCCGAGGTCGCCGGAGTCGATGCGGACGGCCCCCAGCCGGGGACCCGCGACCTTTACCGCGTTCTCGACCCCGGTGAAGACATCGTAGGTGTCCACGAGCAGCGTGGTGGCCACGCCCAACGCATCGATCTGAGACCGGAAGGCGGCCCTTTCCCGATCCGACGCCGACTGCCCGTCGGGGGCGTGCAGCAGCGTGAATGCATGCGCGCTCGTGCCCAGCGCGGGAATCCCGTAGCTGCGCTTGGCTTCCAGGTTGGAGGTTCCGGCGAAGCCCGCGAGGTAGGCCGCGCGTGCCGCCGCGACGGCCGCCTGCTCGTGGGTGCGTCGCGACCCCATGTCGATCAGCGGGCGTCCATCCGCGGCACTGACCATACGGGCGGCGGCCGAGGCGATGGCGGTGTCGTGATTCAAGATCGACAGTGCCAGCGTCTCGAGCAGCACACATTCACCGAACGTCCCGTGCACCGACAGCACCGGAGACCCGGGAAAGTACAGCTCGCCCTCGGGGTAGCCGTCGATGTCGCCGGTGAACCGGTACCCGGCCAGGTAATCGAGGGTTTCGGCGTCGAGAAAATCGGCGAGTGCGGCTAGCGCGGCGGTGTCGAATCTGAACGCCTGCAACGCTTCCACGAATCGGGCGGTGCCGGCTGTGATGCCGTAGCGCCGGCCTGTCGGCAGGCGACGGGCGAACACCTCGAACGTGGTGCGCCGCTGCGCGGTACCTTCCCGTAGCGCCGCGGCGAGCATCGTCAGTTCGTACTTGTCGGTCAGCAGGGACACCGGCAGACCGGGAGACGGGGGCCCGTCCGATGAAGTCACAGGCCCACCGTATCGGTCCGGAGGACTTTCATCGCCGCACCGCGGCCCCCGGTATTCTTGCCACTATGGCTGCGCCGGCGAACGTCCGTCCGGGAACTCGCGAAGATCGCGATGTGGCCACCGTGTCCGAGGAAGACGTCGAGACGGACGCTCCGTGGGTAACTCTGGTGTGGGACGACCCGGTGAACCTGATGACCTACGTCACTTACGTGCTGCAGAAACTCTTCGGCTACAGCGAACCGCATGCGACCAAGCTGATGCTGCAGGTCCACAACGAGGGCAAGGCCGTTGTGTCAGCTGGCAGTCGGGAGTCGATGGAGGTCGACGTGTCCAAACTCCACGCCGCAGGTTTGTGGGCAACGCTGCAACAGGACCGCTGAAGAGCCCGTGCGTAAATGGAAGCGGGTGCAGGGCGCCGATGGCCCGCTGTTCCGGTCGGCGCTGGCCGCGCATGAAGCAGAGCTGTTGAACGGCCTGGTCGTGTCCCTACTGGGCATGCTCGAGGACCGTCAGTCCTCGGCGCCGGTCGATGAACTCGCCGAGATTACCGGGATAAGAACCGGCAATTCCGTTCCGCCGCAGGATGATACGATGAAACGCCTGTTGCCTGATTTCCACCGGCCGGTTGCGGATGATCCCGCCGGGTCGGCCGACGCGGAGAGCCTGAACAGCGCGCTGCGAGGCCTGCACGAGCCCGCCATCATCGACGCGAAACGCCAGGCGGCGCAACGTCTGTTGGACACGATTCCGGCGGGCGGCGGAAAGTTTGAACTGACCGAGGACGATGCGCAGTCGTGGGCCGCCGCCGTCAACGACGTGCGGTTGGCTTTGGGCACGATGCTCGATATCGGTGCCGACGGACCCGATCGACTGCCGCCCGACCATCCGATGGCCGGCCATCTCGATGTCTACCAGTGGCTTACGGTCCTACAGGAGTACCTGGTGCTGAGCCTGATCGGCGGGTCGCGCTAGATGGGTGGTGCGATCACCGACGTGGGTGGCATCCGCGTCGGGCACCACCAGAGGATCGATTCCGACGCGCAACTGGGCTCCGGCTGGGCAACCGGCACGACTGTGGTGCTTGCCCCTGCGGGCACGGTGGGCGCGGTCGACTGCCGCGGCGGTGCCCCGGGAACCCGGGAAACCGACCTGCTGGATCCGAGTAACTCGGTGCGCCATGTCGACGCGGTGGTCCTCACCGGCGGCAGTGCGTTCGGGCTCGCCGCCGTCGACGGCGTGATGACCTGGCTGGAGGAACGTGACCGCGGTGTTGCACTCGACGGCGGTGTGGTCCCCATCGTTCCGGGCGCGGTGATCTTCGATCTGCCCGTCGGTGGCTGGCACTGCCGGCCGAACGCGGAGTTCGGATACCTCGCGGTCGAGGGCTCCGGCACCGATGTCGGGATCGGCACCGTCGGCGCGGGGGCGGGCGCGCGTGCCGGTGTGCTCAAAGGCGGAGTGGGGACCGCCTCGGTGACGCTGGAAGCGGGGGTGACGGTCGGTGCGCTCGTCGTCGTCAACTCAGCTGGTGAGGTCGTCGACTCCGCGACCGGACTGCCGTGGTTGGCCGGCCAGATCGAGGAGTTCGGGTTGATGCCCCCGACCGCCGATGAACTCGCCGGGTACGCAGCCCGGCACGTTGAGCTCAGCCCGCTGAACACCACCATCGCCGTGGTCGCCACCGACGCCGCCCTCAGCCCGGCAGGATGTCGCCGGGTGGCGGTGGCCGCCCATGACGGCCTGGCGCGCACCATCCGCCCATGCCACACCCCGGTGGACGGCGATACGGTGTTCGCGCTGGCCACAGGTGCGGTGGAGGTGAATCCGGACCCGAGGACGCCGGCGTCGATGTCGCCGGAAGTGCCGCTGATCACCGCGGTCGGGGCGGCTGCCGCGGACTGTCTGGCGCGCGCGGTGCTGGTGGGTGTGCTGGCCGCCGAGGCAGTGGCCGGAATACCGGCATACCGTGACCTGTTGCCCGGAGCGTTCGACTGATCGGCGACCGGTCCTCGACGGAAGGAAGAGCGTTGTGCTGGTGATTCGTGCTGAACTGGTGGACGCCATGGTCGGACATGCCCGCTCCGACCACCCGGACGAGGCGTGCGGTGTCATTGCCGGACCTGAGGGATCCGATCGCCCTGAGAGGTTCATCGCGATGCTCAACGCGGAGCGTTCGCCGACGTTCTACCGATTCGACTCCGGGGAGCAGTTGAAGGTGTGGCGTGAAATGGAGGCAAGCGACGAGGCGCCGATCGTCATCTACCATTCGCACACCGCGACCGAGGCCTACCCGAGCCGGACCGACGTCGCCTACGCCGCCGAACCCGACGCTCACTACGTGTTGGTGTCGACCCGCGACGCCGACGAGCACGAGCTGCGCAGCTACCGCATCCAGGACGGCGTCGTCACCGAGGAGCCCGTCAAGATCGTCGAGCAGTACGAATAGAGGAGCTTTTTCATGGCTGTCACCGTTTCCATCCCGACCATCCTGCGCGCCCACACCGGCGGTGAAAAGCGCGTCACCGCCTCGGGCGCCACATTGCAGGCCGTCATCTCGGACCTGGACGCCAACTACTCGGGCATCGCCGAACGGTTGGTCGATTCCGCCAATCCGGGCAAGCTGCAGCGCTTCGTCAACATTTACGTCAACGACGAGGACGTGCGGTTCTCCGGGGGGCTGCAGACGGAGATATCCGAAGGAGACTCGGTCACGATCCTGCCCGCCGTCGCCGGTGGGTGAGTGGCAGTCGTATGACGGGGTATGTCTCATGACCAGGTACGATTCGCTGCTGGACGCGCTCGGCGACACGCCGCTTGTCGGTCTCCCAAGGCTTTCGCCCTCCTGGGACGGCGACCCGCACATCCGGTTGTGGGCCAAGCTCGAGGACCGCAACCCGACCGGGTCCATCAAGGATCGGCCCGCACTGCGGATGATCGAGGATGCCGAACGCAGCGGACTCCTGCGGCCCGGGGCCACGATCCTCGAACCGACGAGCGGCAACACCGGCATCTCGCTGGCGATGGCCGCCCGACTCAAGGGCTATCAGTTGATCTGCGTCATGCCGGAGAACACCTCGATCGAACGGCGCCAGCTGTTGGAGCTCTACGGAGCCCAGGTCGTCTTTTCCCCGGCCGAGGGTGGTTCCAATGCGGCCGTGGCGCATGCCAAAGAGATTGCGGCAGAGCATCCTTCGTGGGTAATGCTCTACCAGTACGGCAACCCGTCGAATGCGGCGGCGCACTACGATGGAACCGGGCCCGAGTTGCTGGCCGACCTGCCCGAGATCACGCACTTCGTCGCGGGTCTGGGAACCACGGGCACCCTGATGGGTGCCGGCCGGTACCTGCGCGAGCACGTCCCGGGGGTCCGGATCGTCGCGGCCGAACCTCGGTACGGCGAGGGTATCTACGCACTGCGCAACCTCGACGAGGGTTTCATCCCCGAGCTCTACGATCCCGAGGTGCTCACCACGCGCTACTCGGTCGGCTCGTTCGATGCGATCAGGCGCACCCGCGAGCTGGTGCAGATCGAAGGCATCTTCGCCGGCATCTCCACCGGCGCCATTCTGCACGCCGCGTTGGCCATGGCCGCCAAGGCGCGCAAGGCCGGCGAGCGGGCCGACATCGCCTTTGTCGTGTGCGACGCGGGATGGAAGTATCTGTCGACCGGTGTCTACGGCGGTAGCCTGGATGACGCCGAGGACGCGCTGGAGGGGCAGTTATGGGCTTGAGAGGTGGCTCGTGAGTCTGCCTGGCGGGTATCCCGGCATGGCCGGACCGCCGGCCGAGCCGAAGAAGCGCCCGGCGTGGGTCGTCGGCGGCGCGACCGTCGTGTCGTTCGTGGTCCTGCTCTGGCTGATCGAACTCTTCGACGCCCTGACCGGGCATCGGCTCGACAGCAACGGGATCCGTCCGCTGGAGGCCGACGGGCTGACCGGCATCTTGCTGGCGCCGCTGCTGCACTCCAATTGGGAACATCTGATCGCGAACACCGGCCCGGCTCTGGTACTCGGGTTTCTGATGACGCTGGCGGGCCTGTCCCGATTCATCTACGCCACCGCGATCATCTGGATTCTGGGCGGGCTCGGCACCTGGCTGATTGGCAATATCGGAGCGCCGGCGGCGGTTGAGACAAACCACATCGGAGCCTCCGGCCTGATCTTCGGCTGGCTGACCTTCCTCATCGTCTTCGGTTTCTTCACCCGCACGATCTGGGAGATCGTCGTCGGAGTGGTCGTGCTGTTCATCTACGGCAGCATCCTGCTCGGTGTGCTGCCCGGCACATTCGGCGTCTCATGGCAGGGCCACCTGAGCGGTGCGGTCGCCGGAATTCTCGCCGCCTACGTGTTGTCGGGTCCGGAACGCAAGGCGCGGGAGTCCGGGCGGGGTTCCCGGGTGGGCGGCGCTGATCCGCCCTACCTGGCTCCGTGATCCCGCGGACGCCTGGGCCGCAGGCGCCGATCGGGATCTTCGACTCGGGCGTGGGCGGGCTGACGGTGGCCCGGGCCGTGATTGACCAGTTGCCCGACGAGGCCATCATCTACGTCGGCGACACCGGCAATGGGCCCTACGGGCCGTTGACCGTTCCCGAGATCCGGGCACATGCCCTGGCGATCGGTGACGATCTCGCGGGCCGGGGGATCAAGGCGCTGGTGATCGCGTGCAACACCGCCTCCGCGGCCTGCCTGCGCGATGCGCGAGAGCGATATTCGCCGGTGCCGGTGGTCGAGGTGATCCTGCCGGCGGTGCGCCGCGCCGTTCGGTCTACCCGCAACGGGCGGGTGGGGGTGATCGGGACGGCGGCCACCATCGCCTCCGGCGCCTACCAGGACGCATTCGCCGGTGCTCGTGATATCGAGGTGTTCGCCGTCCCGTGTCCGCGTTTCGTCGATTTCGTCGAACGGGGGGTGACCAGTGGCCGCCAGGTGCTGGGGTTAGCTGAGGGATATCTGGAACCGTTGCAGCGCGCCGAAGTGGACACGCTGGTGCTCGGCTGCACGCACTATCCGATGCTGTCGGGTCTGATCCAGCTGGCCCTGGGCGAGGACGTGAGTCTGGTGTCCAGCGCCGAGGAAACAGCAAAGGAATTGTTGCGAGTGCTCTCCGAAAACGGCTTGTTGCGGCCGCATCCTGCGCCGGCAGCGTTGCCCCCGGAGCGGGTGTTCGAAGCCACGGGCGATCCTGAGGCGTTCACCGCGCTGGCGGCCCGCTTTCTCGGCCCCACCTTGGACGGCGTCCGCCCTGTTCAGCGTCATCTGGGTGGGCGAATATGATTTCGGCGGGTCAAACCTGCCATCATTCGTCATGCTGATCCCGGGCATGGCAAGCTAGTGAGCGTGCGAATCACCGTACTTGGTTGCTCCGGCAGTGTGGTCGGTCCTGATTCGCCCGCGTCTGGATATCTGGTAACGGCCCCCGACACGCCGCCATTGGTCCTCGATTTCGGCGGCGGGGTTCTCGGGGCGCTGCAACGCCACGTGGACCCCAACTCCGTGCACGTGCTGCTGTCACACCTGCACGCCGACCACTGCCTGGATTTGCCCGGGCTTTTCGTCTGGCGGCGCTACCATCCGACGCCCGCACCGGAGCGGGGTGTCGTTTATGGCCCGGCAGCCACGTGGGCACGACTTGGCGCGGCCTCCTCGCCCGAGGGCGGGGAGATCGACGACTTCACCGACATCTTCGAGATTCGGCACTGGCGGGACGACCAACCTGTGGGGATCGGATCGCTGACGGTGTTGCCCCGGCTGCTGTGCCACCCGACCGAGTCCTATGGGATGCGTATCACCGATCCGTCCGGCGCGACGTTTGTTTACAGCGGCGATACCGGCTACTGCGACGCCGTCATCGAACTGGCTCGTGGCGCCGACATCTTTCTGTGCGAGGCATCGTGGACGCATTCGCCGGCGCGGCCCCCTAGGTTGCATCTGTCGGGGACCGAGGCTGGGCGAATCGCCGCCCGCGCGGGCGTTTCCGAGCTGCTGTTGACCCATATTCCGCCGTGGACGTCGCGCGAGGACATCATCAGCGAGGCAAAGGCCGAATTCGACGGGTCGGTACATGCCGTGGTGTGCGACGAGTCCTTCGATCTCCCGCGATCCTGAACGCCGCCGGGCCCCGGGGGCATGCGCTGAGCCGCGCCCCGACGGACGACCGGTGACCGGCTAGTGTTGGCCCGTGTCCACACGAGAAGACGGCCGGCTCGACGACGAGCTACGCCCGGTCACCATCACCCGCGGCTTCACCTCCCACCCCGCTGGATCGGTGCTGGTGGAATTCGGGCAGACCCGGGTGATGTGCACCGCCAGCGTCACCGAAGGCGTGCCCCGCTGGCGTAAGGGTTCGGGTCAGGGCTGGTTGACCGCCGAGTATGCGATGCTTCCCGCCGCCACCCACGAACGCTCGGGCCGCGAGTCGGTGAAGGGGCGCGTGGGTGGCCGGACTCAAGAGATCAGCCGGCTGGTCGGACGGTCCCTGCGCGCCTGTATCGATCTGGCCGCGCTGGGGGAGAACACCATCGCGATCGACTGCGATGTCTTGCAGGCCGACGGGGGTACCCGCACTGCGGCCATCACGGGTGCCTACGTGGCGCTGGCCGACGCCGTGACCTACCTCTCCGCGGCCGGCCGGTTGTCGGACCCGCGTCCACTGTCCTGCGCGATCGCCGCGGTGAGCGTCGGTGTCGTCGATGGCCGTATCCGGGTCGATCTGCCCTACGCCGAGGACGCCCGCGCCGAGGTCGACATGAACGTCGTGGCCACCGACACCGGGACGTTCGTCGAGATCCAGGGCACCGGAGAAGGCGCGACCTTCCCGCGGTCGACACTGGACAAGATGCTCGACGCCGCGATGGCGTCCTGCGACCAGTTGTTCGACGTGCAGCGTGAGGCGTTGGAGCTGCCTTATCCCGGTGAGCTGATCGAATCGGGTGAGCCCGCCAAGAAGGCGTTCGGAAGCTGACGTCGATGTCCCGGTTGCTGGTGGCCAGTCGCAACCCGAAAAAGGTGGCCGAACTGCGCCGGGTGCTCGACACCGCCGGAGTATCGGGCCTGACATTGGTCTCACTCGAGGATGTGCCGCCGTTCGACGAGGCACCCGAAACCGGGTCGACCTTCGAGGAGAACGCTCTGGCTAAGGCCCGGGATGCTTTCGCGGCCACCGGCCTGCCCTCGGTCGCCGACGATTCCGGGCTCGAGGTCGACGCCCTCAACGGGATGCCGGGTGTGCTCAGCGCACGGTGGTCCGGACGGCACGGCGACGATGCCGCCAACACCACGCTGCTGCTGGGACAGCTTCGCGATGTTCCCGACCATCGCCGCGGCGCCGCGTTCGTGTCTGCCTGCGCGCTGGTTTTCGGCGCGGGGGGAGCCGACTGCACGGTGGTGCGCGGCGAGTGGGTCGGCAGCATCGTGCGCGAGCCCCGGGGTGGCGGAGGCTTCGGCTACGACCCGGTGTTCCTGCCCGCGGGCACTTCGAGGACTGCCGCGGAGCTCAGCTCGCGGGAGAAGGACGCGGTATCGCACCGGGGCCGCGCGTTGACGGCGCTGCTGCCCACGTTGTGCTCGTTGCCGCGTTGAGGCCGAGTCACGTGGTGTAGCACCCAGGCGGCCGGAATGGTCAGGGCCAGCGTCGCGGCGATCAACACCGGCATCGATCCGGTGAACAGCGGCCATCCGAGCAGCAGGTGCATCGCCAGCGCCATACACACGACGTGCAGCAGAAAGATCTCGTAGGAGATCTGACCCAGCCACACCATCGGCTTGCTGGCCAGGAGCCGGGAATACTTGTCCGGGGCGCCGAGCACCAGCGGGGCGACCGCCAGCGTCGCGATCGCCGCGTACAGCAACGACTTCGCCACCGGCGCCCACACCGGATCCGGACCGGTGATGGAACCGCCCAGCGGCGTCGCAGCCACCAGAAACAGGACAACGGCCAGCGGGACGGCGGCGGTCGCCCGGCAGCCGGCGCCGATCGTCTGCAGCACCGCCAGTGCCATCCCCCCGGCAAACCAGGCAAGGTGGGCGGGCAGCCACATGCCCGCGGAGTTGGGCAGCACATCGGTGGTGATGACGAGAAGGATCCACAGCGGAGACACCGCTGCCAGGCAGGCAAGCCCGGCCAGCGCGCGGCGTGGCTGCCAACGGCCGCCGCAGAGCACCCTCAACAGCAGATAGGCCAATGCCGGAAGGGTGGCGTAGAACGCGACCTCGACCGCCATGCTCCACATCTGCGAGAGGCCGGGGTGCAGCATGGTGGCCAGATAATCCTCGGTGTAGATCTGGGTGAAGGTCAGGTAGCGGAGCAGTCCGTGCCAGGTCTGGCCGGGGTTGGGGCCGGGCGTGAAAACGGTGTAGATCTCGAACACGGCGATCACGGCCACCACGTACGCCGGTAGGAGACGGCGCACTCGGCGTCGGGCGTATCGGCGCACCGACGGCGCGGGCGTACCCTCGGCTGCCGCGCGTACCCATGGCCGGAACAGCAGGAAACCCGACAGCACGAAGAAGATCGCGACGCCGATCTCTAGGCGCGCGTAGACCGCGCCGAGATACCCGTGGCTCAGGAAACCGGTGGCGAAGGCCGCGTGGGTGCCGACGACGAGCAGTGCGGCCACGGCCCGCAGACCGGTGAGTGCGGGAACTCGGTCCGACGTGGTGTTCGGGGCCGAGTTCAGGGTGCCCGCCGCGACCGCGTCGCAGCGTACCCCGAGGCTGGCTGACACCGCATCCAGTGTAGCGAGTTCAGATGCCGAACTGTGCCTTGATGTTTTGGGTCTGGAAGTGCTCAACGATGATGCCCACCAACGGGATCGTGCCGGCCAGCAGCACCCCGACGGTCTTGGCGATCGGCCAGCGCACCTTGACCGCGAGGTTGGCGGTGAACAGCAGATAAATGAAGTAGACCCACCCGTGTACGACGGCGATCCACCCCAGAGAGTCGTCGTTGAAGACGTACTTCATCACCATCTCGTAACACAGGGCGATCAACCAGAGGCCGGTTGCCCAGGCCAGCACTCGGTAGCCGACCAGCGCCTTGCGGATGGTGTCGGCGGGGGTGATGGGCGGAGTGGAGTCGGGGGGGCTCACGTGGGGATTCCTATCGGTGTCTGGTCAGTCTCGGGTTTTCTCGGATTCGGCGCGGTCAGCCTTGGCCAGCTCGGCCAGGTAGGCGTTGTACTCGCGCAGGGTCGCCTCGTCGTTGTTGGTCGCGTCATCGTGGGGTGATGTCGGCGTTGCACGTTCGGGAAGCAGCCCGGCCGGGATTTCGCTGACGGCTTGGTACGAGGGTGGCTCGGGCGGGGCCTCTTCGTAGCGGACGAACTTGTAATAGGCGTACCCGCAGAAGCCGGCGAACAAGGGCCACTGAAGTGCGTAGCCGAGGTTCTGGAAGTTTCCGGAAGTGGATCCGAAACGGGTCCACTGCCACCATGCCAGGGCGAGGCAGCCACCGGCCGCGACGATCAGCAGCACGATGAGCGCCGGCCTCCTCCTCCGTGCAGTGGACACCGCTGAACGGTACCGCGTTACGATCGAAGCGCTGCAGGCGCGAGTGGCGGAATTGGCAGACGCGCGGGATTTAGGTTCCCGTGTCCTAGGACGTGGGGGTTCAAGTCCCCCCTCGCGCACTCTCCACCGCCCGGCTCGTGTTGGCCCCTCACATCGTGCCGAGAAGTGCGGTGCCGACGGCGACGAGTCAGTCCACCGCCACCGGGCGGTGCTCGATCAGGTCGCGCACTCCGCCGGTACCGAGGCGCCCGCGGAACGCCTGCACGGTGTAGCCGATGACGGTCGCGTCGGTGTGCGCCCGCACCGTCGCGCTGCGCGGGAGGTGAAACAGTGGTCCGATTTCCCCGAAGTAGTCACCGGGTCCGGCCACCTTGAGAAGTTCTTCTTCGCCACCGGGCAATTCGCGCACCATCTCGACCTCACCCTCGGAGACTACGTAGATCAGGTCGCCCATCGTGCCCTGTTCGAAGAGCACCTCACCGGCTTCCAGTTCCACGGCCTGGGGCTCCCGGTCCGTCGTCGCGAACTCCGGCACCAGTTCGACGATGCGATCTGCCAACGGCAGCATCCGGTTGTCGTGGGTGGCGACGATGACCATCCGGTCACCGCTGGCGAGTTCGCGGATCAGCCGCAGCACCTCTTCGACCTGGATGAAGTCCAGGTGCGCGGTGGGCTCGTCGGCCAGTATCAGTGGCGGGTCCAAGGCGATCGCGCGCGCCACTGCGACGCGCTGCTGCTGTCCACCGCTCAAATCCCCAGGATGGTGGGCCATTCGGTCCTTCAGGCCGACACGGGTGAGCAGCTCGGTTGCCTTTTCGCGCGCTGCCCGGCCCGACATGCCGGCCGCGCGCATCGGCACCGTCACGTTCTCCAGCGCGGTGAGGCTGGGCACCAGGTTGAACGCCTGAAATACGATGCCCACCGTTTCGCGCCGGTAGGCCGCGAGCCCGCGATCGTCGAGGGCGGTGACCTCGACGTCGCCGAACTTGATCGCCCCCTCATGCGGGTGCAGGATGCCGCCCAGGCAGGACAACAATGTCGTCTTGCCGCAGCCGCTGGGACCCAGCAGGATCACCAGCGATCCGGCAGCCACATCGAGGTTGAAGTGGTCGATCGGCCGGACGGCTTGTCCGCCCATGGAGTACTCGACCACGAGGTCCTGGATCGACAGATCGCCCACGGTTAGGGACCTCCGAATGCCAGCGCGGGATCGACGGACACCGCGCGGTGAAGCCCGGTGGCGCTGGCCACCAGGCCGATCACTACAGCGAGCACGGGTAGTGCGACGAAGGCTTCGCCGGGGACGATGACCTGCATCGGGAACAGCGGTGCGAGCATCTTCGACAGCACGACGCCCACGCCCGCGGCCAGCATCGCCACGATGACCGACTGCATCGCCAGCCCGGCGGCGACGTCCCGGGTCGGGACGCCGATCGCCTTGAAGACCGCGAAGTCGCGCAGCCGCTCAAGCGCCGAGAGATAGATCACCGAACCCACGATCAATGCCGCCACGATCCACAGCAGAACCGCGACTATCGTGATCGCATCGACGGCGACCTTGAGTGGCCGCATCAGATCGGCGACTGCGCCGTCTCGGTCGAAGGCGCGAAGTCCGTCCGGAACGTCGTCGATTTCACCCCGGATCCCGATCGATGCGACCAGCGGCTGACCCCCGTACACCAGGTCCTGGGCACCTCGGGTGGTGAAGAAGATGTTGGGCAGGTTGGCCAGCGCGGTGGAGTTCTCCACGATGCCGACGATGCGCAATGTGGTCGATGCGATTTCGATGTCGTCGCCGACCTGACGCTTGAGCGAGCTCGAGACGGCGACCTCATCGGGGGTCGCCGGTGCCCGACCTTCCACCGTGTCCGGCATGCCGGGGCCGTCTTCGGGTGCGCCGAACAGGTTGGCATTGCGGGTCGATTCACCCTCGGTGATGGTGCCGCCCGCGTAGGCCAGCGGGGCGGCGGTGTCCACTCCGGATAGGGCGGCAATACGCTGGAGGTCGGTCGGCGCGAACGGAGTCGCCCCGACAAACGGGCCGGAAGCGCCGGCCTTGACCAGGAATGTATCGACGCCGAGCGCGTCGACGGTCCGTTCGGCCTCCACCCGGAAGCCGTTCGCGAGCCCGGTCAGGACCAGCGTCATCGCGAAGATGATGGCAGTGCTGAGAACGGCGATGATAAAGCGTCGTTTCCGCCACTGCATGTCGCGCAGTGCGGCGATCAGCATGCCCGCGAGATTACCTGCGCTCGCTGCTTCGCGGGCCGGGTTTGGCTAATAGTTCGCGCACCGCGCGCATGGGTGCCCACCGTGACGATGGGCCGGGGGGACGACGGGTGGCATACGGCCAGGGCCGATTGCGCTCGGGAACCGATTCCGCGCGTAGGTGTTTAAGCTGGGCTCGCAGATGGGCACGGAGATCGTGAAGGTCGGGGTCGGCCCAGCGGTTGTGCGCCTCCACCGCGTCGTCGGTGAGATCGTAGAGCTCCCACTGATCGTCAAGCGGATCGCTGCGGTACATCTGACCGCCCATACCGTCGGCGGCAAGATGACGGATTCCCGGCTCGGTCCAGGTGCCCGGATCATCGAAGGTGCGCACCAGCTTCCATAGATGCCCGGCGCCTCCGGTGACGGCGGATTCGTCGACCTGCATGACCAGACCCTCAAAATTGGCAGCCGTGTGTGCTGGAATCCGGATACGCAGCGGGGCAGGTGGATTCGACGTCAGCTTCAACATACGCGCCATCCCGGAGGCACCGGTGTCGCCTTCGAGCATGTTGTCCCGCGTCATCAGATACACGGCACGACTGCCGTCCGCCGGGGCGCCGCCGACGACCGGCATCAGATCGCGCCCCGGCAGCGGGTGCACCTCCGAGAACGACTCCGCCAGTGTGGCCGCAACACCGTCGACGTCAATACCCGCGGCCGACAACAGCGTCGGCACCAGGTCCACGTGCGACGTGGGCGCAGTCACGGTGCGCGGGGACGTCGGGTGGCGTCCGATCCGGGCGATCACGAACGGCACCCGGGTTGCCTCGTCGTAGAGGTTGAACCATTTCTGGTGTAACCCGCCGTGCGCACCCAGGAGGTCGCCATGGTCGGCGGTGCGCACCAGGACGGTGTCCTCCGGCCCATTGTCGGCTGTACTGCCGGCGAAGCCCTCGGTGACCGCGCGGCGCACCCGGTCGATCGGGGTATCGACTTCGGCATGCAACCGGTAGTAGAGATCCCGGTAGCGCTGAGCATTCCGCTGGTAAGTCCGCTCGATGACTCGGGCGGGCCCGTATCCGGAGTAGTAGGCCTCGCGGAAGGCGATCTGGGCGGCCGGTTTGGTGGAAAGATCTTCATCCTGCGTCGGGGCGGGCGGGATCGGCGGCGGATCCAGGGGTGACGGCCGGATCGGACTGCGTCGTTCCCAGGCCGGAAACAGCACGATGTCGTGCGGGTTCACGAAGCTGGCTACCAGTAGGAACGGGCGGAGCGCGGCGGGATCCCCGGCACGGCGCCGCGCGTATCGGTCTTCGAGCCAGGTGACGATGCGGTCGGCGATCAGCGGATCGCGGCGGATACCAGCGTCAGCAAGCTTCCCCCCGTGCGGTTCTGGGCCCACCCATCCCGAAAAGCCGTACTGCCCGAGCGGATCGGCGTCCAGGTAGCGGCGCACAGCCCCGGAGTCGACGACCCCGTGATCGTCGTTGGTGGCCAGTGATTCTCCGGTGTCCGGATCGATCAGGTCGGCGTGGGTGATGTGCCACTTGCCGTCATAGTGTGTGTCATAACCGGCCGCGCGGAACCAGTTGCCCAGCGTGGGAACTTCGCCGCTGCGCAGCCAGCGCAGCCGGGAATCGTCGTGTGCTTTGCCGATGCCGTCCGTCTGGGTAACGCCGTGCAAGTCGGGGTAGTGGCCGGTGAAGATGGTCGGACGGCTGGGCACGCAGGCCAGCGAGCCGGTGTAATGGCGGACGAAGCTGACACCGTGCTCGTCAAACCACCTTCTGCCGCCTAACTTTTGGTCCCGCCAGGTGCGGACCGACTCGGTCTCATAGGGTGGGGCGGCGCGCTCCTCGTCGGTCATCACGATGACGATGTCGGGACGGTGACCGCCGAGAGGGGAAGTCATCGGGTCCTTTCTAGGTGCTTGGCCAACGAGTTCAGCAATTCATCCGATCGTCTTGCCATCAGCCCGGCGAATACTCGTTCGGCGATCGGCCGAAGCGGATTCGGCCGCATCTGTACGACGCTGGTCAGGGTCACGGTAGTCGGACTACCCGCATGGGAGCGGATATTCCATTGGTTCGACACCGAGAACCATTGCGGAAGGCCCTCGATGTCGTAGGCGAGCTCGCGCGGCGCGTCGAAAACGGCGATGGTCTCGACGAGTGTGTCGCGGCCCACCTGCACCCGGCGGGACGTCCCGATCGGGTCGTCACGCCGGCGCAGCAGGCAAGAGTGGTCGATGCCATCGGCCCACCTACTCAGTGCACCGAAGTCGGCGAGCACGTCCCAGATCGCCGACGGGTCGGCGCTGATGGTGCGGGAGCGGCTGGCGGTGGCCATCTCCCCATCCAACTCGATCATGCGTCGGGCCGCGAGGTGAGGTCTTCGGGGACGTCTTGCGAGAGCGAGAGCGGTACGTAGATGTCTGTGGTGTCGGACCGCCCCCGCAAGGTCGCCTGCCCGCCTGGCGCCCAGCATTCCCGCTCGGCGGACCCTGCCTGCGCAACCGCCGCGCCCGAGCTCACTGCTCTGCCGTCGAACTTCTTGGCGCAGTCGGCCAACCGGGCTGCTTCATTCACCGCGTCACCGACAACGGTGTACTCGTAGCGATTCTCGGCGCCGATGTTGCCCGCGAAGACCGGACCCGCCGAGACGCCGATACCGAAGTCCACCGGAAGACTCCGTAATCGTGCGGCCAGTTCGCGTGCTGTGGACAGGGCCGCCGCCGCGGGATCGGCGATGCGCAGTGGCGCACCGAACACCGCGAGCGCCGCATCACCCTGGAATTTGTTGATCAACCCGTCCTTCTCGTCGACGGCTGCGACCACGATCCGGAAGAATTCGTTGAGTAGCCGCGCGATCTCATGGGGCTCGTGGACGGTGGCCAGTTGCGTCGAATCAACGAGGTCGACGAACAGAACCGCCACGTCACGTTCGTCGCCCGAAGGTGACTCGTGATGCTCGACGGCGCGGCGGGCCACTTCCTCGCCGACATGCCGCCCGAACAGGTCGCGGAGCCGGTCGCGCTCCCGCAGGCCCGCGACCATTCGGTTGAAACCTCTTTGTAGCTGCCCGATCTCAGACCACTCGTAGACATCGATGGTTTGGTCGATTCGGCCCTTCTCGACACCGGCCATGGCCTGGATCACCTGGTGCACCGGATCAGAAATCGACATTGCGACCACGATCATGGCGCGCAGCCCGAGCATCACCGCGACCAGGGCCAAGATCAGCAGGGCGAGTTCTACCGGGGCGGAGCCGTCCAACAACCAGCCGTTGGAACGCAGGATCAGCAACAGCGCGATCGCGGCGCCGGGCAGCGCCGTGCACACGGTCCACATCAGCAGCAGCCGGCTGCGCACTCCCGGTGCGACTTGGTGCTTGAAGTCGGTTGGTACGCGGGCCAACAGGGGACGAAGCGTACGGAGGGTGAACAGGAACCCGGTGCACACGCTGGCGATCGCGCCGAACAGGATTGCCGAGGCGATGACGATGGGTACCGCCGGATCGCCGCCGAGGTTGAGCGGCAGCAGGACGACCGCGGCAATGCCCCACGGTGCGGCGCACAGCGCCCACTGCCGCCCGACGATCTTGGTTGCTGCGCGCAGCTGCGCGTCGGTGGGCGTCAGTCCGGCGCTGGTCCAGCGCAGTGAGGGCGCGACCATCAGCACCGCGCCCGCGGCCATCGTGATGGTTCCGATGACGCTCACCACCGCGAATGCGATCACGTTGGCGGTCGTGACGACGCCGGGGCCGATGAGCGACACGACGATTGCCACCACTTCGGCCACTGTCAGCACGTAAGCCGCGGTAAGACCGGTCGCGTACCGGATCAGCAGGCGGCGTGGCCTCACGCGGCGAACGTATCAGGCGTGCGCGGGTGGCGAAGCTACCATCCTGGGATGACCGCATCGCTTGGGCCCTCCGGGGGTCCGCTGGCCGGCATCCGCATCCTCGAGGTCGGGGTGATGCTGGCCGGCCCGTACGCCACGATGGTGCTCGCTGACCTCGGCGCCGAGGTGATCAAGATCGAGCCGCCGGGCGGGGAGATCTCACGCGAGCTCGGCGACAATTACTTCGCCAGCATGAACCGCAACAAGCAGAGCATCTGCATCGACCTGAAGTCGGCGCAGGGCCAACAGCTTCTGGGTGAGCTTGTCACGAATTCCGATGCGCTGCTGGTCAATATGAAGCCCTCGACAGTCCGCCGCCTCGGCCTGACCTACGAGTCCTTGAAGGAGCACAACGAGCGCATCGTCTGTGTCGCGATGACGGGTTTCGGGCTGGACGGCAACGACGATCCAGCGTTTGACTACGTCATTCAGGCCGCTACCGGCGTCGCGGCCATGACCGGCGACCCGAACGGCCCGCCGACCCTGCCCGGGTACTCGGCGGCCGACAACGCCACGGGTCTGGCGGCCGCGGTGGGCCTGCTGGCCCAGATCGTGTCCGGACGCGGTGGGCAGGTCGAGGTGTCGCTGCGGGATGTCGTGCTGTCGCAGCTGAACTATCGCGCAGCGGCTTTCCTCAACGATGGGGAAGAACCGTTGCGCTACCCGCTGGGCGCGCATTCCTACTACGTCCCGGCGCAGCTGTTCACGACCGCCGATGGCTATCTCGCGCTCTTCATCACCCACGATGGCTTCTGGGCAGCGTTCGCTGCCGAGGCGAACATCGCGGGGTTCTCCACCATGGCCGAGCGCGCCTCGCGCCGCGCCGAGGTGCTCAAGGTTGTCAGTGCCGCGCTGGCCACCGACACCGCCGTCGGGTGGGAGAACAGACTGCGGCCGTTGGGGATTCCCGTCTCCGCCGTGCGCACGCTGCCGGAGGCGCTCGCGGCCACGCCTGAGGTCGTGATCACTGCCGGGCAGTTCGAGCAGGTGGGCAGCCCGATCCGGATCGCCGGGTACGAGCCCGCCTACCGGCCGGCTCCCGGACTCGACGAGCATGCCGACGATTTGGGGGGTGCTTCCAGATCAGGAGTCCGGTGACGGATCGCCAAGCTTGCGTCGGATCGCGCCCCACGGATCGGCATACCGGCCCGGTTGCTTCCAATAGGCGGAGCGACGCGTGAGGATCGCCCGGACCGCGGGGGCCGCGATGCGCAACAGATACTGGGACGGACCCGCCTGCCGTGCTGCTTCGTCGAGCAGCTCCGGCCACGAATAGTGCTGGAAACGTAGGGTTTCCTGGGCGCGGGCGGTATCCATCCAATCGGTGACAAACCAGCCGTCGTCGCTGTCGGGGTCGCCCCTGCGGCCGATCGGTAAGCCGTCCTTGAGACCTCGCGACGCCGCCAGTGCCGACCCGACCTCGCCCTGCAGCAGGCGGTGGCTGTCATCACCGGCAATGAGCAAGATTTCGCGGGTGACGTCGGCGGTCGTAGCAGCGGCGAATGCCCACGCGACGTCACGCACGTCGACGGTGTGTATTCGGCCGTCGATGGGAAGCGCGCTCTCGAGGTAGAGGGCATCGAGGCGCAGCGGCATGGTCGTGGGGTCCACGCTGAGCACTCCGCCGAGCCTCAGCACCACCCATTCCAGCGAAGAGTGCCGAACGATCGCGTCGGCTTCGGCTTTGTGCGCGCTGTACAGGTCGACATGCCGCATCGGCATGTCCGCGGTCACCGGGCCGGTCGCGCGGTAGGGGTTGCGGGCACCGAAAACCGCGTTGCTGGAGGCATGGACGAACCGTGGCGGCGTGGACTGGGCCTCGGCGATGCCGATCAGCGTGGCCGTGGCGTCGACGTTGATCCTTCTGGCCAGCTGGCGGTTCTGGTAGATCGCCGGCGGAATCATGGCCGCGAGGTGGATGATCGCCGCGGGCGCCGTCTGGGAGATGACCCGGGCGGTGTGCCCAGCGTCGGTGAGGTCCACCCATTGGACCGTGACCCCGGCCGGCAGCTTTTCGGCTGCCTTGCGGTTGGCAGGGGTGTCGAGGTCGGCGACGACGACGTGGCGCCCGAGCTCAGACAAGCGGTGCACGGTCGCCCAGCCGACGAGCCCAAAACCTCCGGTGACGAGCACCGTTCCCGACATATCCGACTCCCGCCCGCGGTCTCCGTGATAAAGATTGAACCTATCCGCTCCACCGGCAGGCCCGACGGGTCCAGTCTCGCCGACTTCGCGTCCAACGCAGCGGAACTGACCGGGAACAGGGACCGAGCAAGGTTATCGGCACGCGTTGACCACGAGGCCAAGGAGACGCAGGTATGCCCGGCGGCATGAGCTTCGAACTGACTGAGGACCAGGAGCTGATCCGACGCTCTGTGGCAGAGCTGGCGAGCAGGTTCGACGACCGTTACTGGATGGGCAAGGACCTCGCACACGCGTTTCCGCACGAGTTCTACGACGCGATCGCCGAGGGCGGCTGGCTGGGAATGACCATTCCCGAGGAGTACGGCGGACATGGTCTGGGCATCACCGAGGCCACCCTGTTGCTGGAGGAGATAGCCCGCTCGGGCGCGGCGATGAACGGCGCCAGCGCCATCCACTTGTCGATCTTCGGCATGCAGCCGGTCGTCAAACACGGTTCCGACACGCTCAAGGCGGCGTCGCTGCCACGCATCGTCGACGGCGATCTGCACGTCTGCTTCGGTGTCACCGAACCCGGCGCAGGCCTGGACACCTCCAGGATCACCACCTTCGCCCGGCGTGAGGGCGACAAATACCGCATCAACGGCCGCAAGGTGTGGATCTCCAAGGCGCTTGAGTCCGAGAAAATCCTGCTGCTCACCCGGACCACGCCCCACGACGAGGTGACCGCGAAGACCGACGGCATGACGCTGTTCCTGACCGACCTGAACCGGGACCACATTGATATCCGGCCGATCAAGAAGATGGGCCGCAACGCCGTCAGCTCCACCGAGTTGCTCATCGAGGATCTGGTCGTGCCAATCGAGGATCGGGTCGGCGAGGAAGGCAAGGGATTTAGCTACATCCTCGACGGGCTCAACCCCGAGAGAATGCTGATCGCAGCCGAGGCGCTGGGTATCGGCCGTGCCGCGCTCGACAAAGCGGTGAAGTACGGCAACGAGCGAATCGTCTTCGACCGCCCGATCGGCATGAACCAGGGGTTGCAGTTCCCGCTGGCCGACTCACTGGCTCGACTCGATGCCGCCGAGCTTGTTCTACGCAAGGCGACCTGGCTCTACGACACCGGCAAACCCTCTGGGCGGGAAGCGAACACGGCGAAGTACCTGTGCGCCGACGCAGGTTTCCGGGCTACCGACCGGGCGCTGCAATTGCACGGCGGGATGGGTTATGCCGAGGAATACCATATATCGCGATACTTCCGAGAGTCGCGGCTGATGAAGATCGCCCCGGTCAGCCAGGAGATGATTCTCAACTTCCTCGGCGAGCACGTGCTGGGCCTGCCGCGGAGCTACTGATGGCCAAGGGGCTTGAGTCCGGATCGGAGCAGAGGTAATGCGAGAAACCGTCATCGTCGGAGCGGTGCGCACGGCGGTCGGCAAACGCAACGGCGTCCTGTCCGAACAACACCCGGTCGACCTGTCGGCGCTGGTACTCAACGAACTCGTCGAACGCACCGGCGTCAACCCCGAGATGATCGATGACGTGGTGTGGGGTTGCGTGTCGCAGGTCGGCGACCAGTCGAGCAACATCGGCCGGTACGCCGTACTGGCCGCCGGCTGGCCTGAACACGTTCCGGGTACCACGGTCAACCGTGCTTGCGGATCCAGCCAGCAGGCGCTTGACTTCGCCGTTCAGGCGGTGATGTCCGGGCAGCAAGACGTCGTGGTGGCCGGGGGAGTGGAGGTGATGAGCCGCGTACCGTTGGGCTCCGCGCGCGCCACCGGCATGCCCTACGGTCCCAAAGTCCTCGCCCGCTATGACGACTTCTCCTTCAACCAGGGCATCTCGGCCGAGCTGATCGCCCAGCAGTGGAACCTTTCACGCACTCGGCTCGACGAGTACTCGGCGCGCTCCCACGAACGGGCCGCGGCCGCCCAGGATGCCGGTGCGTTCACCGAACAGATCGTGCCCGTGTTCACCCAGAGCGGTGTGGTAGTCGACGACGAAGGCATACGGCGGGGCACGACGGCCGAGAAACTTGCCGGGCTCAAGCCGGCGTTCGTCGACGACGGAGTGATCCACGCGGGGAACTCGTCCCAGATCTCCGACGGAGCGGCTGCCCTGCTCGTCATGACCGCCGAGACGGCGCTGACGCTCGGGGTGACACCGCTGGCGCGTTTCTGCGCCAGTGCGGTCGCCGGGGCCGACCCCAGACTGATGCTGACCGGGCCGATTCCGGCGACCGAGAAGGTCCTGCACAAGACTGGCGTCCGCCTGTCCGACGTCGGTGTTTTCGAGGTCAACGAGGCCTTTGCGCCGGTCCCGCTGGCGTGGCTGGCCGATACCGGCGCCGATGAGAGCAAGCTCAACCCCCTCGGGGGTGCTATCGCGCTGGGTCACCCCCTGGGCGCATCGGGCGCGGTGCTCATGACACGAATGATTCACCATATGCGCGACAACGGAATTCGCTACGGCCTGCAAACCATGTGTGAGGGCGGTGGCACGGCCAACGCGACGCTGGTCGAACTGACCCCCTGAGCTGCCTGTTGCCTCCTTTCCGGCGATCGGTTTCGATGCGTGTATGTCGTGTATGCGCGGTAGCCCCGGACGACCCTGGCAGCCGTGTCATGGGTAGGGACAACGACCGGATGGGACTGCTCCGGGCCGCTGCGCTGGCGTTCGCTGCCCTGGCCATGGTCGCGGGCGGACTGCAGCTAGCCGCCTATGCCTCAAGCGGGTATGTCCGGCACCTGGTGCTCGGAGTCTTCGCGTGCGCCGTGGGGTTCTCGGTGATCGCTGCGGTCGTAGCGGCCGTGATCCGTACCCGTCGCCGGTGACGGGCCACGAGCGCGCGCAAACTGCCGGAACTCAACGGCGTGTCGCGCACAGACGCGCGCGCTCGCGGGAAGCGGGCGGGGGGCCAGCGGGGGGCGGGGGACTACTGTTCGACGATGGAGATGGCTTGGCGCGGGCACTGCCGCACCGATTCCTCAATCTGCTCCTCGTTCTCCGGCGTCACCTCGTCGGACGACAGTTGCAGGTAGTCGTTGTCGTCGAGACTGAACACCTCCGGGATGATGCCCACGCACACCCCGTTGCTTTCGCAAAGGGAAAAGTCGACCTTGATCTTCCGAGTCATGTCAAAACCTCCTGGGCCGTGGTGGTGGTGGGTCACAGGCGCTGCAGCGCGAACGTCCAGAACTGGGTGCCGGGGGGCCGTTGAAACAACCCACGTCGTAGACCGATTCGATGGTTCCGGTCAGCGAGGCCTCGTCCCAGGAGTAGGTGTCGCGGGTCGGCAAGTTGTAGGCGCCGACGCAGCGCAGGCCATCGGGCACGTCCACGGTGAACGAGTAGCGGCCGTCGACCAAGTAAGCGTTACTCACGTAGGAAGCGTAGAAGTTCAGGCGGGTGATCCCCGAGACGTAGACGCAGTCCGGGCTGTTCGGAACACACGTCGAGACGAACCACACCCATGACGACAGCGAGTACCGGTTGGTGAGCAGGTCGTAGTTACCCAGTCGCATGGCGGCCGGGGCGGCTGGGGCGAGCGTCGTGGCACTCACCATGAGGGCGGCCGCCGCGGTCACCACCTTGGTCAGCTTCACCGTCTTCCCCACCTCAGCGTCTTTCTCAAATCTTTCCCAAGTCTGTCGAGAACGCCACTTCCTTGGTTTTCCTTGGCCGCTGCTCATCAAACCACTTGGCGAACGAACTGGGTCCGGATCGACGGACTCTGCCCCCGGGTTGGTGCCTTCACCGCACCACAGCCGGGCAGGCTCTGACCACCGCTCATCGATCCCGGCGACGCCCCGAAAGCCAAAGGGGACCCACCGGAGGCCCCCCGTGTGGCAAAGTGCGTCTAGTCGTTTTCCACCGCTGCGCGGCGATGCCATTCATGAGGGTGATGCCGCCCGCATCGGACCGGCGCACGACATGGGCGGCCCGACCGGGGATCGGCCGCCACGATTGCGGAGGGAACCCACAGGTCATGGCGGTTAAGGGGCCGGAGCGCTGGTCGACCGGCATCACGCTGCCCAGCGGCGTGTCGGGCGCGATGCGGGCGGTCGGTGGCTTCTTCTCGATGTCGGTGGACGCGGTGAAGTACCTGTTCGTCAGGCCGTTTCAGCTGCGAGAGTTCTTGGAGCAGTCCTGGTTCGTGGCGAAGGTGTCGCTGGCGCCGACGGTGTTGGTGGCGATCCCGTTCACGGTGCTGGTGTCGTTCACGCTGAACGTCCTGTTGCGGGAGTTGGGAGCGGCAGATCTCTCGGGTGCGGGTGCGGCCTTCGGTGCCGTCACCCAGGTTGGTCCGATGGTGACCGTGCTGATCGTGGCAGGGGCAGGAGCCACGGCGATGTGCGCTGACCTCGGGTCGCGCACCATCCGTGAGGAGATCGACGCGATGGAGGTGCTGGGCATCAACCCGGTCGAGCGCCTGGTCACCCCGCGGATGCTCGCTGCGGGGCTGGTGGCGCTCCTGCTGAACAGCCTGGTGGTGATCATCGGCATCCTGGGTGGCTATTTCTTCTCAGTTTTTGTTCAGGATGTCAACCCCGGCGCATTTGCGGCGGGCATCACCTTGTTGACTGGGCTGCCGGAGGTTCTCATCTCGTGCGTGAAGGCGACACTTTTCGGTGTGATCGCCGGGTTGGTGGCCTGCTATCGCGGGTTGACAATCGTCGGCGGTGGGGCCAAGGCAGTCGGTAACGCGGTAAACGAGACCGTGGTGTACGCCTTCATTGCGCTGTTTGTCATCAACGTGGTCGTGACCGCGATCGGTATCCAGATGACGACGGGTTAGGGCCGGACATCATGGGAGCCAGATCGGTGGTGCGATCGCTGTACCCGCGGGTGGCAAAGACTGCTGGCCGCCCGGTGGCCTGGCTGTCGGGCATCGGCGATCACGCGTTGTTCTACGGGCGGGCGATTGCGGGTGTGCCGCATGCAGCGGTGCATTTCCGCAAGGAGATCATCCGGCTGATCGCCGAGATCTCCATGGGCGCGGGCACGTTGGCGATGATCGGCGGCACACTGGCCATCGTCGGGTTCTTGACTCTGGCGGCCGGCGGCACGCTGGCCATCCAGGGCTACAGCTCGTTGGGCAACATCGGCATCGAGGCGCTGACGGGTTTTCTCGCAGCGTTTATCAACGTGCGGATCGCCGCGCCGGTGGTGGCCGGGATCGGCTTGGCGGCGACTTTCGGCGCGGGAGTGACCGCGCAGCTGGGCGCGATGCGGATCAACGAGGAGGTCGACGCGCTGGAGTCTATGGGGATCCCGCCGGTCGAGTACCTGGTCTCGACGCGCATCGTGGCGGGGATGATCGCGATCACGCCGTTGTACGCGGTCGCGGTGATCCTGTCGTTTTTGGCTTCCCAGTTCACCACCGTGGTGCTGTTCGGGCAGTCCGCCGGCCTATACGATCACTATTTCAATACCTTCCTCAGTCCGATCGACCTGCTGTGGTCGTTCTTTCAGGCCGTGCTCATGGCGATGGCGATTCTGTTGCTCCACACCTACTTTGGTTTCTTCGCCAGTGGCGGACCCTCTGGTGTAGGTGCGGCGGTGGGTGACGCTGTCCGTACTTCTCTGGTGGTCGTGGTCTCGGTGACGCTGCTGGTGTCGCTGGCGATTTATGGCCACGACGGCAACTTCAACCTGTCGGGTTAGGGGGAGTCGAGTTGAGCGGAAACGCAGGGTCAAGTATTGCTCGGCCGTTGGCCGGGCTAGGGATGGTTGTCGCGCTGCTCGCCATCGTGGCGCTATCCCTCGGCTTCTTCGCGGGCAAATTCACCACAACCGTTCCCGTCACGGTGATCTCTCAGCGTGCCGGCCTGGTGATGGATCCCGACGCCAAGGTCAAGATGCGCGGAGTGCAAGTCGGCAGCGTTGAGTCGATCGAATACCGTCCCGACGGCATGGCGGCCCTGACGTTGGGCATGGACCCGTCGCAACTGCACCTCATCCCATCGAACGTCGGTGTCGACATCGAATCGTCGACCATCTTCGGCTCCAAATTCGTGCGATTCGTGTCGCCGGCTGACCCCTCGGCGGAGCCGCTGCATAAGGGTCAGGTGCTGCAGGGCGGTCACGTGCAGGTTGAGATCAACACCGTCTTCCAACAACTCACCGAGCTACTGGACAAGATCGACCCCGTCAAGCTCAACCAGACCCTCGGCGCAATCGCTCAGGCGTTCAACGGTCGCGGCCAGAAGATAGGCCAGACGCTTACCGACTTCAACGCACTGCTGGCCACGCTGGAACCGAGCCTGCCGAATCTGGCCCACGATATCGAGACCGCCGTTCCGGTGTTCGACGCCTACGCCGACGCCGCGCCGGACCTCATGTCGACGATTGACAGCATGACGCAGTTCAGCAACACCATCGTCGAGGAACAGAGCAGGATCGACCGATTCCTGGTCAGCGTTATCGGCCTAGCCGATATTGGAGAGGAGGTCGTCGGGGGCAACCGCCAAGGGCTGACCGAGGTGGTGAACTATTTGGTGCCCACGACCGACCTGCTCTACGAATACCGCAAGTCGATATGGTGCGGGATCGCCGGCCTGGGCCGGCAACCGAAGGCCCCGCCGCAGTTCGCGGGACTCATGCTCTCGACCGGCTTGACCCTTGGGGTCGAGCGCTACCGTTATCCGGGCGATTTGCCCAAGGTCGCAGCCTCAAGCGGCGGGCGCGATTACTGCACGGAACTGGGCCTGCCCATTCAGCCCGCGAGCTTCAGGCCGCCGATGCTCGTCGCCGACGTCGGCACCAACTCCGCGAAGTACGGCAATGCCGGAACGCTGCTGAATTCCGATGGGCTCAAGAACTGGTTGTTCGGGCCGCTGGATGGACCGCCGCGCAACACAGCACAGATCGGAATGCCGGGATGACGGGAATCGGCAGCACACTCATCAAATTCCTCTCGTTCACCCTGGTCATGTCGATCCTCACGGTGTTCTTGTTCCTTGTCTTCAGCGATGCCAGAACCGGTGCGACAAATCAGTATTCGGCGGTCTTCAAGGACGCGTCCCGGTTGGAGTCAGGGGATTCCGTGCGGATCGCAGGCATTCGCGTCGGCACCGTGAAGAAAGTGTCTTTGCAGGAAGACAAGAACGTCGTGGTCAGTTTTGACATCGACCGCACCAACTTACTGACAACGGGAACCAAGGCCGCCATCCGCTACCTCAATCTCACCGGCGACAAGTACATGGAACTCATCGACACTCCGGAATCGACCAGAATCCTTCCCGTCGGCGCCCAGATTCCGGTGGACCGCACGGCACCGGCGCTCGACCTCGACCTGTTACTCGGTGGCCTCAAGCCCGTCATCCGTGGTTTGAATCCGCAAGACGTCAATTCGCTCACCTCGTCGCTGGTGCAAATACTGCAGGGCCAAGGCGGGACACTCGATTCGCTGTTGTCGAAGACATCGTCGTTCGCCAATTCCCTGGCGGACAACAACCAGGTCATCGAGCAGTTGATCGACAATCTACGAGCGGTCCTGGATACCCTGTCCACCGACAGTGAGGAGTTCTCCACCACGATTGATCGCCTCGAGCAGCTGGTTTCCGGATTGTCCGAGGACCGTGACCCGATCGGAACCGCGATCGAGTCACTCGACAATGGCACGGCGTCGCTGGCAGACCTGCTGGGCCGGGGGCGCGCGCCGTTGGCCGTCACCGTCGACGAGCTGAACAGGCTTGCCCCGCTTCTCGTTGACGACATCGACCGCACGGAGGCCACGCTTGAGCGGCTTCCAGAGATCTACCGCAAACTCGCCCGTGTCGGCTCCTACGGCGCCTTCTTCCCTTACTACCTCTGCGGGATAACCTTCCGCGCCAGCGACCTCGAGGGACGCACCGTGGTCTTCCCCTGGATCAAACAAGAGACCGGAAGGTGCGTGGACGAGTAGATGCTGAAGTATGGCCGATCGGAACTCGCCAGGACCGGGTTCATCGGCGTCGTCGTGATCATCTTGGTCATCGCTGTCGGGCTGCAGCCAGAACGATTGATATCCTGGGCAACCGCCGCGCGGTATCAGGCGCTGTTCGTCGAGGCCGGTGGCCTCAATGCCGGCAACGACGTCACGGTGTCGGGAATCAAGGTCGGTTCGGTTACCTCGATCGCGCTCGACAACGGCGACGCATTGGTCGGATTCACCATCGACGGCAAGGTCGCGCTCGGCTCCCAAACCACTGCGCATGTCCGTACCGGAACACTGCTCGGCGAACGAGTCCTGGTACTTGAATCCGACGGCAGCGGCGTGCTCGACCGCCATAAGCCTATTCCTACGACGCGGACGACCTCGCCGTTCACGTTGACCGACGCGGTCGGCGAACTCGCCACCAATACCGGCGGCCTTAACCTGGGTGAACTCAACCAATCGCTGGACACGCTGGCAGAGACACTTGACCAGGTTGCCCCGCAGTTAGGGCCGACGTTCGACGGCTTGTCTCGACTCTCGCAGGCGTTGAACAATCGAGACGAGGGTCTGGCCGAGTTGCTCAGGACCGCAGGCGATGTCACCGGGGTATTCTCCGAGCGCAGCCGACAGGTTAACGCGCTGATCCTCAACGCCAACGACCTGCTTGCAGTGCTCAATGACCGGCGGTACGCGATCACCAGCTTGCTTGCCAACACCTCGGCCGTCTCGCGGGAACTTACCGGCGTGGTTGCCGACAATGAGCAGGAGTTGGCCCCGACGCTGGAAAAGATCAACACGTTGGCCGCGATGCTCGAGAGGCAAAAGGACAACATCGCCAAGATGTTGCCCGGCGCCGCGAAATATTATCTGACGCAAGGTGAGATCGTGTCGAACGGCGCCTACTACAACGCCTTCGTGCCCAATCTCATTCCGGCACAGCTTCTTCAGCCGTGGCTGGACTACGCGTTCGGGTTCCGGCGCGGTGTCAACGCCGGGCAACCACCGGACGCTGCCGGTCCGCGTGCCGAGATCCCCTTCCCCGTCAACAGCCTTCCGCAGCCAGGAGATCTGCCAAATGATGGCAACCCGTAAGCGCTTGGTGACCAGCACGGTAATCGTGCTGGCCCTTCTGCTGATCGCCGGCTCCGCCTTTTTGGTTCGCCAGGTCTTCTTCAGTCCGATCACGGTTACCGCTTACTTCCCGGGGGCCGCGTCGATCTATCCCGGTGACGGAGTTCGGGTGGCGGGCGTCCAGGTGGGCACCATCGACAAGATCGAGCCCGTCGGCACCCACGCGAAGATGACCCTGAAGGTTGATCGCGGCGTACCGGTCCCGGCCGACGCCAAGGCAGTTATCGTCGCGCCGAACCTGATTTCGGCGCGATATGTACAGCTCACACCGGCCTACCGCAGCGGGGGCGGACCGACGATGCGAGACGGCGCGGTGATCCCGAGCGATCGAACCGCCGTTCCGGTCGAGTGGGACGAGGTCAAGGCCCAGTTGGCGCGTCTGGCAACGGAACTGGGGCCAAGGGACGGGGCGGTGGGCACGTCGGTGTCTCGATTCCTGGACAGCGCTGCCAACGCCATGGAAGACAATGGGGTGAAGCTGCGGCAGACATTGGCCCAGTTGTCCGGAGCGGCAAGGATATTGGCTGAAGGCAGCGGCAACCTCGTTGACATCGTCACGAACCTGCAAATTTTCGTCACCGCACTTCGCGACAGTAAGCAACAGATCGTCATGTTCGAGAATCGACTGGCCACGCTGTCCAGCGTGGTGAATGACAGCAAGTCCGATCTGGACGCGGCGTTGACTGATCTGTCGGTCGCGACCAGCGAGGTTCAGCGCTTCATTGCCGGTACCAGGGACCAAGCCTCTGAAACGGTCCAGCGGCTGGGCAACGTCACCCAGGTCCTGGTGGACCATCGGATGGCGTTAGAGAACGTGCTGCACATCATGCCCAACGCGATCGCCAACTACCAGAACATCTATTACCCCAACGGTGGGGCAATAACCGGCGCATTCTCGCTCGTAAACTTCTCGGACCCGGTGTCTTTCATTTGCGGCATGATCGGCGGTGTCGCGAACGCCACTGCACCGGAGACCGCCAAACTCTGCCAGCAATACCTGGGCCCGGCGCTGCGCCTTCTCAACTTCGGTGATCTTCCGTTTCCGGTGAACGCCTATCTCAGGCCGGCGATCAGTCCGAACCGGCTGATTTATACCGATCCAAAGCTCGCTCCTGGAGGCGCGGGACCAGGTGACCCCCCCGAGCCGCCGCCGACGGTGTCGGCCTACACGGGTATGGGCGATGTACCGCCGCCGCCGGGATGGGGCGCGCCGCCTGGTCCGCCGGGGCTCTACACTTCCCCGAACACCAGCCCCCATGGGCCCCGCATTCCGTCGCCGGCCTTGTTCCCCGGTGCGCCGATCCCAGGGCCGCCCAACATCCTGACGAATACTCCGCCGGGGCCGCCCACGGTCGACAGCATGCTCCTTCCGTCGACTGCGGTGCCGAACGCACCTTTGCTACCAGCCGAAGGGATGCCGCCGTCATGATTGGGCGCAAGAGTGTGCAGCGTTTGGCGGTCGTCGGCTCATGTATTGCGTTGGCATTGACCGGCTGCGCGTTCCAGGGAGTGAACTCACTACCCCTGCCCGGCGCGGTGGGCAAGGGACCGCACGCAGTCCACTACCACGTCGAGGTCGCCAATGTGGCAACCCTGGAGTCGAATTCGCCGGTGATGATGAACGATGTCATTGTCGGCAGTGTCGGAAAGATGACGGTCCGTGACTGGCACGCCGACGTGGAGATCTCGGTCGAACCCGACATCGTGGTGCCTGCCAA
>JAHZJB010000095.1 GCA_022601135.1 Actinomycetes bacterium
ATCAAGTCATTTGCCGGTCGGTCCTTCCCACCCGGTATCGGCACAACGCGCGAAAGCCACGAAGGCAGCGTCTGCAAGAGCCAGACACCGGGTGAGAAGACCCAACCACCGCACCAGCGGCACGTCCACCCTCACACTGAGCGTCTGCACGCCAACACGCCGCGACTGGCGGCTTTTTGTGCACCCTCGCGGTGACAAACGGTCACCGCTCGTCGAGGTGGGCCAGGCCGGGGGCGAGCATGTCGAACGCTTCGCCCAGCGTCGCTGCCAACGGGACCGAACCATCGGCCAGCCACTGTTCGTAGGCCGACAACGCCACCGCGAGCAAGGTCCACGCCACCGTTTGCGGCATCAGATCGGCAGCACCGCAACCCAACCGGTTCGCGACGAAGGTGGACACGACACCTCGCCACCCGGCGTACATGGTCATCGAATAAGCTTGTAGCGCCTTAGTTTCCAGGATCAACCTCATGCGCTGGCGATGGCGATCGGCGTCATCGAAATTGTTGAAAGCCAACAGTGCGCTGCGTAACGCGTCCCGGATCGGCACCTCGGGATCGGCGTCGGCCAGCAACGTGCGCATGCGATCTAGGTGAGCGTCGAAATCGCCCCATGGCAGTGCGCTTTTCGATGGGTAGTAGCGAAACAGTGTCCGGCGCGCGATCCCGGCCGCCGTCGCCACATCGTCGACGCTGACATTGTCGAAGCCCTGAGCCATGAACAGGTCGATCGCGACATCGCTGATGTGGTCCCAGGTGGTCGATCGGCGCCGCCCTACTCGCGACTGGCCAACGCATGCCTGCGTAGCGCGCATCGGCATCAACCTTCCTTTTCGGCACCCGATGCCATATTCTGGCGGCCTGGATCGCAGAAGTCGAGGCCCCGCCGGGTCCGCCAGGAGAAAGTTGAGATCGATGATGCCGTCGGAGCACACGGAGAGCGCAGCGCCTGCCGAGGCCGAAGAGTTGGCCACCGAGACTCTGGTCGAGGAGGTCTCGATCGACGGGATGTGCGGGGTCTACTGACCGTGGCCGCGCCCACGGGACGACCCCGGCAGGGCAGGACATTCGACCCCGGTGTGGGTTGGCGGCTGCACCCGCAGGTGGCCGTTCGGCCCGAGCCGTTCGGTGCGCTCCTTTACCACTTCGGGACGCGCAAGTTGTCTTTCCTGAAGAACCGCACGATCGTCGGGCTGGTCAACTCGCTGGCCGATCACCCTGACGCCCGGTCCGCATGCCGAGCTGCCGGAATCGACGACGCGAGCCAGGCGCCCTACCTCCATGCGCTGGGTGTGCTCGCCCAGTCCACAATGCTGGTCCATCAGGAGACGCCATGTCCGTAGTGCGCGCTGCGCCCGCGGCCCGGCTCGTCGATCAGTTCGAACTCGGCCTGGACGCCCCGATTTGCCTGACCTGGGAACTGACCTACGCATGCAATCTTTCCTGTGTGCACTGTTTGTCGTCTTCGGGAAAGCGGGATCCCCGAGAGCTGTCCACCCAGCAGTGCAAGGAGATCATTGACGAGCTGCAACGTATGCAGGTGTTCTACGTCAACATTGGTGGCGGGGAACCCACTGTGCGGCAGGACTTCTGGGAACTAGTTGACTATGCCACGGCCCATCAGGTGGGCGTCAAGTTCTCTACCAATGGGGTCCGGATCACCCAAGACGTTGCGGCGAAGCTGGCCGCCAGCGACTACGTCGACGTGCAGATCTCCTTGGACGGTGCGACCGCTCAGGTCAATGACGCGGTCCGCGGTCCCGGCTCCTTCGCGATGGCCATTCGGGCCCTGGAGAACCTCAGCGCTGCCGGCTTCGCAGACGCCAAGATCTCGGTCGTCGCGACCCGTAACAACGTAGACCAACTCGACGACTTCAAGGCGCTGGCCGATCGGTACGGGGCGACGCTGCGCATCACCCGGTTACGGCCGTCTGGCCGCGGCGCCGACGTCTGGGACGAACTGCATCCGACGCCCGCGCAGCAGGTCCAGCTGTACGACTGGCTGGTGGTCAACGGCGAGAGGGTGCTTACCGGAGACTCGTTTTTTCATCTGTCCGGGCTGGGCGAGCCGGGCGCGCTGGCCGGGCTCAACCTGTGCGGCGCCGGCCGGGTCGTTTGCTTGATCGACCCTGTGGGCGACGTCTATGCGTGCCCGTTTGCGATTCATGACACGTTCCTGGCTGGGAATGTCCTGTCGGACGGCGGATTCCGCAACGTTTGGCGGCATTCCGAACTATTCGCCGAACTGCGCGCGCCACAGTCCGCTGGGGCATGCGGCGGCTGCGAACATTACGACAGCTGCCGTGGCGGCTGTATGGCGGCGAAGTTCTTCACCGGGCTGCCCCTGGACGGTCCGGACCCGGAGTGCGTGCAGGGCTACGGCGAGCCGGCACTGGCTCGTGACCGCGAGAAGCCCACGTCCAGAGTCGACCATTCCCGTGCCGTCAACCGCAAGGGACCGTCAGGTCCGATCCCGCTCACACTGCTGAGCGTTCCCCCCAAGAAACCTTGCCACGAAAGCCCGGTGTAAAGCGGAGATGATCTGATGGCACGCGACACGTGGTTCGAAACTGTCGCCATCGCCCAACAGCGGGCGAAGAAACGACTGCCCAAGTCCGTCTACGCTTCGCTGATCTCGGCGAGCGAGAAGGGGGTAACCGTCTCCGACAACGTCGAGTCCTTCGCCCAGCTCGGCTTCGCACCGCATGTGGTCGGCGCGCCTGAAACCCGGGAAATGGCGACGACTGTCATGGGCCAGGATATTTCGCTACCCGTGATCATCTCGCCGACCGGTGTGCAGGCCGTCGATCCGGACGGCGAAGTGGCCGTGGCTCGGGCTGCTGCAGCTCGTGGCACCGCGATGGGCCTCTCATCGTTCGCCAGCAAGCCGATGGAAGAGGTAGTGGCCGTCAACGACAAGATCTTCTTTCAGATCTACTGGTTGGGCAGCCGCGACCAGATCGTCGATCGAGTGCAGCGTGCCAGAGAGGCTGGAGTCGCCGGGTTGATCGTCACCACCGACTGGAGCTTCTCCCATGGCCGCGATTGGGGCAGCCCCAAGATTCCCGAGGAAATGAACCTTGCCGCCATGCTTCGGCTGTTTCCCGAGGTGATGACGAAACCGCGCTGGTTGTGGGGCTTCGGCAAGGGTCTGCGACCCCCCGATCTGCGGGTACCCAACCAGGGCAGACGGGGTGAGGCCGGGCCCACCTTCTTTCAGGCCTACGGGGAGTGGATGGGTACCCCGCCTCCGACCTGGGAAGACATCGCCTGGCTGCGCGAGCAGTGGGGTGGGCCTTTCCTGCTCAAGGGCATCGTGCGGGTCGATGACGCGAAACGCGCGGTAGATGCCGGTGTTTCGGCGATTTCGGTCTCCAACCACGGCGGAAACAACCTGGACGGCACCCCGGCGGCAATCCGATGCTTACCGGCCGTCGCCGACGCGGTGGGAGATCAGGTCGAGGTTTTGCTCGATGGCGGTATTCGCCGTGGCAGCGACGTGGTCAAGGCCGTCGCGCTGGGCGCCCGGGCAGTCATGATCGGCCGGGCCTATCTGTGGGGTCTGGCCGCCAACGGCCAGACCGGCGTCGAGAACGTACTTGACATTATGCGCAGCGGTGTCGACTCCGCGATGATGGGTCTTGGCAAACCCTCGATTCACGAGCTGACGTGCGCGGACATCCTGGTCCCGGACGGATTCACCCGAACGCTCGGGGTGTGAACCGGCTGGCGATCGGACCGGTGAAGGCGAGCTCGCTGCTGATACAGGCGTGGCACAGGGGGCTGGCGTGCAGTCAAATTCCACGCCCGGGGAGCAATCCCGGCAGTCAATTGTCACGCATGCGGCAACAATTGGCACATACCAGGTGAATTCGGCCTACCATCGTCGCGTGGCTTTTCCCAGCGCGCTCGGGAGCGCAACGTCGAGCCAGGTGCACAACATGTCGCCCGCGCTGGTCGTCCCGGTAGGTTCCACCGAGCAACATGGGCCGCACCTGCCGCTGGAGACCGACACACTCATCGCGACGGCGGTAGCAAACGCGCTGACAGCGCGCCTTCGCGCCGGCTATGAAGCCGACTGGCTGGTCGCCCCCGCCATCGGATACGGTGCCAGTGGAGAGCATGAGGGCTTCGCCGGCACCGTGTCGATCGGTACCCCGGTACTGGCTGAACTGCTCGTGGAGTTCGCCCGATCTGCCTGCCAATGGGCGACTCGCCTGGTCTTCGTCAACGGCCACGGCGGGAATGTCGAGGCCCTGCGCCGCGCTGCGGCGCTGGTGCGGTCCGAGGGACGGGATGTGGGGTGGTCTGCGTGCAGTGTCGGCAACGCCGATCCTCATGCCGGCCACACCGAAACATCGGTATTGCTGCATATATTGCCGGACGTGGTCAGGGAGGAGCAGCGAGTCCCGGGCAACCGGGCCCCGTTGTCGGAGTTGATGCCGCAAATGCTTCGCGGGGGAGTTGCGGCTGTGAGTTCGCTGGGGGTGCTCGGAGACCCGACCACGGCGTCCGCGGACGAGGGGGAGAGAATATTCGCCGAGATGGTTGACGCATGTCTGGAGCGGGTAATCCGGTGGGCGCCTGATCGCGACGGGATGTTGCGATGAGTGGATCGCGGCTGCCCGACGGGTTCGCCGTCCAGGTGGACCGGCGCGTGCGTGTCCTCGGGGAGGGCGCCGCGCTACTCGGTGGTGCACCGACCCGTCTGCTTCGGCTGGCGCCGGCCGCACAGACCATGCTCAACGGCGGACGGCTCGAGGTGCGTGACGCCACCAGCGCGCAGCTGGCCCGGACCCTGCTGGACGCCACGATCGCCCACCCGCGCCCATTGAGCGGACCGTCACACCGGGACGTCACCGTAGTTATTCCCGTGCGGGACAACCTATCCGGGGTCGAGCGGCTGGTTCTGGCGCTACGTGGGCTGCGGGTGGTCATCGTCGACGACGGCTCGGTGGAACCGGTGCTCGCCTCTCACTTCGAGGGGATGCATTGCGATATAAGGGTTTTGCGGCATGCCCGCAGCAAGGGTCCGTCGGCGGCGCGCAACACCGGACTGCGGGCGTGCGAGACGGAAATTGTTGCCTTTCTGGACTCCGATGTGGTGCCCCGCCGCGGATGGCTGGAGGCCCTGCTCGGGCACTTCTGCGACCCCGCGGTGGCCCTGGTGGCACCCCGGATCGTGGCGTTGAGACCGTCTGACAGCGCGGTAGCGCGATACGAGGCGGTGGGGTCTTCGCTTGACCTGGGTTTACGCGAGGCGCCGGTCGTTCCGCTGGGGGCGGTGTCCTATGTGCCCAGCGCCGCGATCGTCTGCCGCCGCCGCACGCTGATCGAGATCGGGGGTTTCGACGAGTCGCTCGCGTCCGGTGAGGACGTGGACCTCTGCTGGCGTCTGAACGAGGCGGGTGCTCGGCTGCGCTACGAACCGATCGCGATGGTTGCTCACGATCACCGAACTGAGCTGCGAAAGTGGTTCGCCCGTAAGTCGTTCTACGGCAGAGCTGCCGCACCGCTGGAGATCCGGCACCCCGGCAAGACCGCCCCGTTGGTGATCTCGGGGTGGACGTTGGTGGTCTGGATCCTCGTGGCGATCGGCTCGAGCGTGGGCTACCTGGCCTCGGCGGCGGTCGCGGCGATCACCGGCCGCCGGATCGCCAGGTCACTGTCCAGCGTGCAGACCGAGCCGATCGAAGTCGCGGTGGTCGCCGTCCAAGGGCTGTGGTCAGCTGCCCTTGCGCTGGCATCCGCGATCTGCCGGCACTATTGGCCGATCGCCCTGGTCGCCGCGGTGCTCTCGCAACGCTGTCGCCGTGTGGTGCTGGTGGCCGCTGTTCTGGACGGGGTCTTCGACTGGATCACCCGGAGCGGCAACGGCAACGGCAACGGCAGCGGTGACCCCGACGACGACGTCAAGCGGGTGGGACTGGTTACCTTTTTCCTGCTCAAACGCCTCGACGACATTGCCTATGGCCTGGGCTTGTGGGGCGGAGTTCTGCGCGAGCGTCACGCGGGTGCGCTCAAGCCGCAGATCCGGACCTGAAATCGGTTCGCGTGCACAGCGACGTTCTGATCGTCGGTGCGGGCAGCGCCGGATCAGTTCTTGCCGAAAGGCTTTCCACCGACGAACGATGCCAGGTGACGGTCGTCGAATCAGGTCCCGGGACGGCCAGTCCGTGGGTGCGCGACCAGATCGCCGACGGTCGGCGGCTTCCGGTCGGGGCAGCCAGCTCCGTGGTTCGGCGCTATCGGACCACCTTGACCGACGCGCCGAAGCGCTATGCGCAGATCATGCGCGGCGCAGTGGTGGGAGGTTCGGGTGCGATCAATGGTGGATACTTCTGTCGCGCCCTGCCCTCCGACATCGACGGGTGGGGGCTCGCCGGCTGGTCATGGGCGGATGTGCTGCGGCATTTCAAGGCCATCGAGTCCGACGTCGACTTCGACGGCCCGCTGCACGGGTCCGACGGACCGATCACCGTGCGTCGGGTCGTCGAATTCAAAGGTGGTACGAAGGCATTCGTCGATTCGGCGCGGGCGGCGGGCTTCGAGTGGATCAGCGATCTGAACGGCTCCACACCGGAGTCGCCGTTGCCTGAAGGTGTAGGCGCGGTGCCGTTGAACATCAACGGTGGCAATCGCATTGGCCCCGGCAGTGCGTTCCTTCAGCCGGCTCTGCCTCGTCGGAATCTGACGGTGCTGACTGACACCCGGGCGCGGCGCATCAAGGTGGCACATGGAGGGGTCACCGGACTCGATTGCCATGGGCCGCAGGGAAGGCTCGAGCTGACAGCCGGTCAGATCGTCCTATGCGCCGGGGCCATCGGGTCCGCCCATTTGTTGATGGTCTCCGGGATGGGGCCCGAACAGGTATTACAGGCCGCAGGTGTGCCCGTCCAGGTCGATCTTCCCGTCGGCATCGGCACCGTCGACCATCCGGAATGGCTGCTGCCGGTGAATTGGTCACCCGCCCGCGGCGCGCCGCCGCTGGAGGCGGTCCTGACGACTCGGGACGGGTTGGAGATCCGGCCGTACACGGCGGGCTTCGCGGCCTTGATGAACGGCCGTGGCGGCGACCCGGCCGATCCGCCACATATCGGGGTGGCGGTGATGCGGCCCCGTTCTCGGGGGCGCATCACCCTGGCGTCTGCGGATCCCGATGTTGCGCCGGTGATCGAACATCGCTACGACAGCGCGGTCGCTGACGTCGAGCTGCTCCGCTCAGGTGTCGAAATTGCAGCCGAAATAACCGGAACCACAGTGCAATCCGAGCCGATATGGGCGACGTCCCAACATCTCTGCGGTACCGCACGGATGGGGGCCGACGGCGACTCGGCGGCTGTGGTCGACGATAATTGCCGGGTCTTCGGGGTGGACGGCCTGTGGGTGGTCGACGGATCGGTATTGCCGGCGATTCCGAGTCGCGGCCCGCACGCAACCATCGTCATGGTGGGCCACCGCGCGGCAGAGTTCATCACCTCAGCGAGTAGCGAATAGGCAGGTGCTTGAGACCGCCGACGAACGTGGTTGCCGACAGCTGGGGTTCGCCCGCGAGCTCGATCGAGTCCAGCCGGGGCAGGAGTTCGGTGAACAGGCTGTTCATCTCCATCCGCGCCAGGGAAGCGCCGAGACAGAAATGCACGCCGTAACCGAAGGACAGATGCTTGTTCGGGTCGCGGCCCACGTCGAACCGGAACGGTTCGGTGAAGATCTCTTCGTCCCGGTTGGCCGAGACATACGCCAGATACACCGCCTCATCCTTCGCGATCGGTACTCCGCGGATCTCTGTGTCGGCAGTGGCGGTACGCATGAATTCTTTGACCGGCGTCGTCCAGCGGATCATCTCCTCGACGGCGGTGCCCATCAGGCTCAGGTCGCCGCGGAGGCGGGCAAGCTGATCGGGGTTGTCGATGAGCGCACGCAACCCGCCGGAGATGGCGTCTTTGGTGGTGTCGTGGCCCGCGCTCGCGACGATGACGTAGTACGAAACGGTGTCCATGTCCGAGAGTGGCTCGCCGTTGATCTTCCCGTTGGCGATCGCGGAGGCCAGATCCCCGGTGGGATGCTCACGACGTGATGTGGTCAGCGCGGAAAAATAGGCGAAGAAGTCCATCAAAACCGCGAGCAGGTCTTCGGTGGTGCCTTCGCCGCGTTTGTGTTCGGTGTCGTCGCCGCCGAACATCTCCTGGGTGAGTTGGAGCATCCGCCCGAAGTCTTCCTCAGGTAACCCGAGCAGTGAAAGTATCACGTAGAGTGGGTAATTCACCGCTATATCGGTGACGAAGTCGCATTCGGGACCGATGTCGCGCATCCGGTCGACATACCGTTTCGCCAATTCGTCCACTCGAACCTTGAGGTCGCGCATCGCCTTGGGGCGGAACCAGTCCGCGCCGATCTTGCGGACGTCACGATGGTGCGGGTCATCCATGTGAATCAGCGTTCGAAGGCCGATTCCGGCTTGTTGCTGCTCCTTCATCACGTCGTCGCCCTCGGCCGGCATCAACAGTGGCCGCGGGCCACTGATGAACAACTCGTTGTCGCGCTCGATGGCCATGATGTCGGCGTGCTTGGTGATCGCCCAGAATGGTCGGTACGGCGGATTGTTCACCCACACTACGGGTTCGTTGGCCCTCAGATAGGTGAGCGCGGTGTGCAGGCGGGCATCGTCGGCGTAGGCCTTCGGATCGGCCAGCACCTTTGCGGCGTTCTCCTTGTCCAAGCCCATCGTCGATGCGCTCATGCGGTCTCCTCGTCTGGTCGAATAGATACTTGACGGGTGTCAATTAAGGGAGTCTAGGTGATGGATGGCACCGGGGGAAGGTGCGCGTGACCTGATCAGATTAAGCTCGAACCTCGTGGCGTCCGCATCGGTTCTCGGCCGCGTCGGGTGCGTCGCTGTTGCCCTGGCGATGGCGATGGTGGCCGGGTGCACCCGGGGGCAGCAGGAGTCTGAACCGGCCGTATCGGACCCCGGCGTGGTTCAGACCGCAGCAGGGACGGTGCGTGGTGTCATCGCCGACGATCATCGGTTTTTCGCCGGAATCCCCTACGCCGCACCGCCCGTCGGGGAGCTTCGGTGGAAACCGCCGCAGCCGGCGCCGAAGTGGGATGGGATCCGGGATGCCCGACACCTCGGGCCGCGGTGCATTCAGGACCTGGCGGGCGACATCGAACTGGGCCGCCAAACCGATGAGGACTGCCTGACCCTCAACGTCTGGACCCCGGTCGATCCGGATTCCGGGCCGGCTCAGCAGCGACCGGTGATGGTCTGGATCCACGGCGGGGCTTTCGTCAACGGTAGCGGAGGTGTCTACGACGCGCGGCGCCTCGCCGCGCGCGGCGATATCGTCGTCGTCACGATCAACTATCGGCTCGGAGTGTTGGGCTTTCTGGCTCACCCGGCGCTCGGTCCTGCCGGTGATGTGGGCAACTACGGTCTCGCCGATCAGCAGGCGGCCCTGCGCTGGGTGCGTGACAACATCGCACAGTTCGGCGGCGACCCTGCACGGGTGACGGTGGCCGGCGAGTCGGCGGGCGGAATGTCGGTGTGCGATCATCTCGTCGCCCCCGGTTCGCGCGGATTGTTCGGCGGCGCCATCATCCAGAGCGCGCCCTGCGAGGCGCAAGCTACTCTGCCGGTCGCGCAGGCGCGAAGCATCGACTATGCCGCCGAAGTGGGGTGCGCCGAAGCGGAGTCCGCGGCCGAATGCTTGCGCGCTCTGCCGGTGAGCAAGCTGCGAAAACCGCTGTGGTTCTACACTATCGGAGACGACGAGCTCATCGGTCCGGTGACCGGTACTGCAGTGTTGCCCGTCAATCCGGTTGACGGTTTCAACCAAGGTAAGGCCGCGCGCGTTCCGATCATGATCGGAACCACTCGTGACGAGTTCACGCTATTCGTTGCCCTGGAGTATCTGCGCGAGGGAAAGCGCTATACGGAGTCGGACTACCCGGATCTGTTGGCCGCCACGTTCGGGGACGACGCGGCGGCTGTGGCACAACGGTATCCGCTGACTGATTTCGACAGCGTCCCACTGGCCTATTCGGCGGCTGTCACCGACGGGGTGTTCGCCTGCGTAGGCGACCGCATGGCCGACGCGCTGACCCGAGATGACCACGATGCCGTCTACTTCTACGAGTTCAACGATCGTCGGGCGCCGGCGCCCGACCCGTTGCGCACCTTGCCCTTTCCGGTCGGGGCCAGCCACTCGTTGGAGCTGCGTTACCTGTTCGACGTCGGCGGGGCGCCGCCGCTGGACGCGGCCCAGCGGAAACTGTCCCGCCAGATGATCGACTACTGGGCTCAATTCGTGACAAACGGCACGCCGCAGGCCGACGGTCAGCCCGACTGGCCCGCCGTGGGCGGCGTCGAACCGGTGATGTCGCTGCGGCCGGACGGCAGTCGGATGATCGCCGATTTCGAGCAGACACACCACTGTCAGTTCTGGGACGGGCTGCGGTAGCAGCCGCCATCAGTTATCCACAAGTCCCTCCGCACGCACCCATTCGGCGACCTGGGCCATGCCTTCGTCAATGGAGACCAGGGGGTGGAATCCCAGCATCCTCCGGGCCTTGTCGATCGAGTAGGTGCCCGGCCGGTTGAGCAACCACATCGTCCCGGCGCACAGGTCGGTCCGCTGCCCGAGGCGTCGCAGCACTGATCCCACCGCGTCGGCAAGCGGCGCAGCCACCTGTATCGGCAGCGTGCGGATGGTGCCGCCGCTCATTTTCGCCAGATGGCCGAAGAAGTCCGCGCAGCGCACCCCCTCGCCGTCGCTGAGGGTGATGACGTGGCCGATGGTTTCCTCGGCGGCGACCGCGAGCACCATGCCGTCGACGAAGTTGTCGATGTAGACCGGTGAGAAAATGCCGTTGCCGCCGTTGGGCAATGGGAAACCGACCTTCTTGCGCATTTCGATGATGGGGGAGCGCACCCACACCGAGCCGGGACCCCACACGTCGCCGGGCCTGATCACCGTCGCCTGTATCTCGCGGGCGGCGTGCGCGGTGAGCACGACGGCTTCGGAGTTGACCTTGGTGTCGGTGTAGGTGTCGCCGTTCACCCGCGTTGGGTAGCTCTCGTCGACGCCGTCGGGAAAGTCGAAGCCGTAGGCGGCGATCGAGGAGAGGTGCACGAAGCGGCGAACCCCTGCCTGGACGGATGCTCTCAGCACCCGGCTGGTGCCGAGCACGTTGACCTGCCAGGCCTGCTGCAGCGGGTACGCGCCGCCGAGCAGCGCCGCCGTGTGGATCACGGTGTCGACGCCGTCCAGCGCCGACCCCCACGGCTGCGGTTCGCAGATGTCGCCGACGACCACGTCGTGCTCCGGATCGTCGACCAGGTCGAGGCCGCCTACCTGGGCGCCGAGAGCGCGGAGCCGCTCCGCAATGGCGCGTCCGATGAAGCCACTGGCCCCGGTAATGAAGAACTTTCGATTCGTCAGCGACGGCGCCGGCCGGTCGAGTTCGGTGTTGCGGGTCATCACGAGCCCTGGTTGGTGTACCCGGCGGTGCCGCCGGTGAGGTCCTTCTCGTTCACGGTGAGCAGGCCGCCCCGTGGCAGCGCCAGCAGCGGCAGTGGCGCTCCGGTGGTCGTGGTCGCCGGGGCGGGTGCGAGTGTCGCGGTCATGTGATGTGTCCTCATCTCGGGGGCTGTTGGTGATCTTCAGCTTGCCGGGCTTCCACCCTGAGGTCTTGACAACAGACGACGACTTTTGACGGTAGGGGACATGTCGGTGATCCGCGGGTCATGCCTGATCGGCTAGCCCGCCCTGGTGACCGAGCTCGGCGGCGACCCCGACGAATTGCTGCGCGGCGTGGGAATCCGGCGGGCAGCTGTCGGGCGCTTTGCTGCCACCTGGCGCGCGAACTCGGCTACGCCGAGCAGAGCGTAGACCCGTTCGGGTCAACGCTGGTCCGGGTCAAGCCCCGCGCTACTCAGGGCGACTTGGCGCTGCGCCTCGACCCCTCGCGTTGCACGCGACGGCGTGGGCTGAACCACCTTGTTCAGTCGGCCGGTGTCACCCAGACGGTGATCTCGGCGTGGACGACCTCGGTACCGGCGCGGTCGGTCACCGCCACCGGCACGATGACGTCGGTGCCTTCGGTGATGGCGGCGAAGTCCGGCGGTTCGATGCGGGCGGTGGCGCGCAGCGATGTGGTGGCCTTCTGCAGATACTGCACATTCATCGCCTTCGGAATCCAGCGGTGACTGGTCGGGACGGTCGCTTCCAGGAGCATGCCCATGGCCATCTCGGCGGCGTTGCACGACGCAATCGCGTGCACGGTGTGCAAGTGGTTGTGTACGAAGAACCACTTGGGCACGTCTACCTCCGCCCAGCCGGGCTCCATACGGCGCACGTGCGGAAGAATCGATGCGAAGTAGGGCACTCGGGCCATCGCGGCGGCCGAGAACAGGCGGCGACCCGTCGGCAGGCCCTCGAGGCGCTGCCACATGCGGTACGTACTGGTCGCGGGACTCATCTCCCTATCTTACTTACCAGTAAGATACGGTGCCGCCGACCGTGGGGGTTGTGCACGCCGGGGGGTGGTCTTGTGTCCATAGCGGCCACGCACGGTAGCGGCCTACCAGGATTTGGAGGAGCCCCGGTTCTCGGGCATACTGTTCGGGTTGCCTTGAGCCGGGTTCGCCCGGCCGGGCATGCGACCAGCGCCCTCACCGGCGCGTCCGGTCCCAACCTCGATTGCGGCACGTATTTCGCCGCGAAAGAGCGCGCGTACGGGCGACACACCCGACCGCGGGGTCCGGTGGACCACAGACAGGTAAACAGCGGCGGCACAGCCAGGCCCGACGTCGGGCCCGTGAGTAGTGAGGTAGGAGAAGCGTGGCGGGACAAAAGATCCGCATCAGGCTCAAGGCCTACGACCACGAGGCGATAGATGCCTCGGCGCGCAAGATCGTCGAGACGGTTACCCGAACGGGCGCCAGCGTGGTTGGCCCTGTACCGCTGCCGACCGAGAAGAACGTGTATTGCGTCATCCGGTCCCCGCACAAGTACAAGGATTCGCGGGAGCACTTCGAAATGCGCACGCACAAGCGACTGATCGACATCGTCGACCCGACCCCGAAGACCGTTGACGCCCTCATGCGCATCGATCTGCCGGCCAGCGTCGACGTCAATATCCAATAGGCATCCCAGTAGGAGATATCCAGAACATGGCACGCAAAGGCATTCTGGGCACCAAGCTGGGTATGACGCAGGTGTTCGACGAGAACAACAAGGTCGTCCCAGTCACGGTCGTCAAGGCCGGCCCAAACGTGGTGACCCGTATTCGCACCCCGGAGCGCGACGGTTACAGCGCCGTGCAGCTCGCCTATGGCGAGATCAGCCCGCGCAAGGTGAACAAGCCGGTCACCGGCCAGTACGCCGCAGCCGGGGTGAATCCCCGCCGCCACCTCGCCGAGTTGCGGCTCGACGACGAGGCGGCCGTCGCCGAGTACGAGGTGGGTCAGGAGTTGACCGCCGAGATCTTCGCCGACGGCACCTTCGTCGACGTGACCGGAACCTCCAAGGGCAAGGGTTTCGCCGGCACGATGAAACGCCACGGCTTCAAAGGCCAGGGTGCGAGTCACGGCGCGCAGGCGGTGCACCGTCGGCCGGGCTCGATCGGTGGCTGCTCCACTCCAGGTCGCGTCTTCAAGGGCACCCGCATGTCGGGCCGGATGGGCAGCGACCGGGTTACCACGCAGAACCTCAAGGTGCACAAGGTCGATGCCGAGAACGGCGTGCTGTTGATCAAGGGCGCCATCCCCGGCCGCAACGGTGGACTGGTGGTTGTCCGCAGCGCAATCAAGCGAGGCGAGAAGTAAATGGCTCAGAAATTCTTGAAAATTCCGGTGCAGACGCCGGGCGGCAAGAAGGACGGCACCGTCGAGTTGCCGGCCGAGCTGTTCGACGTCGAGCCCAACATTGCGCTGATGCACCAGGTTGTCACCGCGCAGCTGGCCGCGAAACGTCAGGGCACGCACGCAACGAAGACCCGCGCTCAGGTTTCCGGCGGGGGCAAGAAGCCCTACCGGCAGAAGGGCACCGGTCGGGCGCGTCAGGGTTCGACCCGGGCTCCGCAGTTCACCGGCGGTGGCGTGGTACACGGTCCGCAGCCGCGTGACTACAGCCAGCGGACTCCGAAGAAGATGATCGCTGCCGCTTTGCGCGGGGCGCTCTCGGACCGGGCTCGCAACGACCGGATCCACGCGATCACCGAGCTGGTGGCCGGGCAAGTTCCGTCGACCAAGAGCGCCAAGTCGTTCCTGGCGGCATTGACAGAGAACAGCAAGGTGCTCGTCGTGATCGGGCGCGCTGACGAGGTGGGCGCCAAGAGTGTCCGCAATCTTCCTGGCGTGCACTTGATCTCGCCGGATCAGCTCAACACCTATGACGTACTGGACGCAGACGACGTGGTGTTCAGCGTGGAGGCCCTGGATGCCTACATCCAGGCCAACACGGCCAAAACCGCACAGGATCAGGAGGTTTCGGCCTGATGGCTACCGTGACCGACCCCCGCGACATCATTCTGGCTCCGGTGATCTCAGAGAAGTCGTACGGGCTGATCGAGGAGAACGTGTACACGTTCGTGGTCCATCCCGATTCGAACAAGACCCAGATCAAGATCGCGATCGAGAAGATCTTCAAAGTCAAAGTCGATTCGGTGAACACCCTGAACCGCCCGGGCAAGCGCAAGCGCACCCGCACCGGATACGGCACCCGCAAAAGCACCAAGCGGGCGATCGTCACCCTGGCCGCGGGCAGCAAGCCGATCGACCTGTTCGGAGCCCCGGCCTGACCCCGGGGCCGGTGAGGAACTAGAGGACTGACACAGACATGGCAATTCGCAAATACAAGCCGACGACCCCGGGGCGCCGCGGTTCCAGCGTGTCCGACTTCGCTGAGATCACCCGCGATCACCCGGAGAAGTCGCTGGTGCGTCCGCTGCACGGCAAGGGAGGGCGCAACGCGCACGGCCGGATCACCACCCGGCACAGGGGTGGCGGTCACAAGCGGGCCTACCGCGTGATCGACTTCCGCCGCCATGACAAGGACGGCATCAACGCCAAGGTCGCCCACATCGAATACGACCCGAACCGCACCGCCAACATCGCGTTGCTGCACTTTCTCGACGGCGAGAAGCGCTACATCATCGCGCCCCAGGGAATTTCGCAGGGCGACACAGTGGAGTCCGGCCCCAACGCCGACATCAAGCCGGGCAACAACCTGCCGCTGCGCAATATCCCTGCCGGCACCGTCATCCATGCGGTGGAGCTACGGCCCGGGGGTGGCGCGAAGATGGCGCGGTCCGCCGGTGCCAGTGTGCAGCTGCTCGGTAAGGAAGGCAGCTATGCCTCCCTGCGCATGCCCTCCGGTGAGATCCGTCGCGTCGACGTGCGCTGCCGCGCCACCGTCGGTGAGGTCGGCAACGCTGAGCAGGCGAACATCAACTGGGGCAAGGCAGGCCGCATGCGGTGGAAGGGCAGACGTCCCACCGTCCGTGGTGTCGTGATGAACCCGGTCGACCATCCGCACGGCGGCGGCGAAGGCAAGACCTCCGGCGGCCGTCACCCGGTGAGTCCGTGGGGCAAGCCCGAGGGGCGCACCCGCAAGCCCAATAAGCAGAGCGACAAGCTCATCGTCCGACGCCGGCGCACCGGCAAGAACAAGCGCTAGGAGCACCCAGCGATGCCACGCAGCCTGAAGAAGGGCCCGTTCGTCGACGACCATCTCCTCAAGAAGGTCGACGTCCAGAACGAGAAGAACACCAAGCAGGTCATCAAGACCTGGTCTCGTCGGTCGACCATCATCCCCGACTTCATTGGACATACCTTCGCCGTCCATGACGGTCGCAAGCATGTCCCGGTGTTCGTCACCGAGGCGATGGTGGGGCACAAGCTGGGCGAATTCGCCCCCACCCGCACCTTCAAGGGTCACATCAAGGACGACCGGAAAGCCAAGAGGCGCTGATGCCTACCACAACGCTCCCTGAATACCCGTCCGCGACCGCGGTTGCCCGCTACGTCGGCATCTCGGCCAGCAAGGCGCGCCGCGTCATCAACCTGGTGCGCGGTAAGAGCGTCGAGGAAGCCCTCGACATCCTGCGGTGGGCCCCACAGGCGGCCAGCGAGCCGGTCGCCAAGCTGATCGTCAGCGCCGCTGCCAACGCACAGAACAACGAGGGGCTGGATCCGGCCACGCTGGTGGTCGCCACCATCTACGCCGATGAGGGGCCCACCGCCAAACGCATCCGGCCGCGTGCGCAGGGCCGCGCTTTCCGAATCCGCAAGCGCACCAGCCACATCACGGTGATCGTCGAGAGCCGTCCCCCTAAGAATCAAGGTGCCAGGACTTCCGGTTCGGCGGCCAGCACCCGATCACGGCGTGCGCAGGGCAGCAAGGCGGCGGCGGCAAGCGCCTATACACCTGCCCCCGAGAAGACCCCCGCCCAGAAGGCCCCCGCCGCCCAGAAGGCTGCTGCCAAGAAGGCGACCCCGAAGAAAGCGGCCGCCAAGAAGGCGGCCCCCAAGAAGGCGACATCGACCGAGGCTTCTGACGAAGCGAAGGGAG
>JAHZJB010000096.1 GCA_022601135.1 Actinomycetes bacterium
CGTTCCGCGAGGGGGTCGGTTTCACCGGCGTGGTGCTCACCAAGCTCGACGGTGACGCCCGTGGCGGCGCCGCCCTGTCGGTGCGCGAGGTCACCGGGGTGCCGATTCTGTTCGCCTCGAGCGGGGAGAAGCTCGAGGACTTCGACGTCTTCCACCCCGACCGGATGGCCAGTCGCATCCTCGGCATGGGAGACGTACTCTCGCTGATCGAGCAGGCCGAGCAGCACTTCGACGCCGAACAAGCCGAAGCCACCGCGGCGAAGATCGGCAGCGGCGAGCTCACGCTGGAAGATTTCCTCGAGCAGATGCTTGCGATCCGCAAGATGGGCCCGATCGGCAACCTGCTGGGCATGCTGCCCGGCGCCGGTCAGATGAAGGATGCGCTGGCAGCCGTCGATGACAATCAGCTCGACCGCGTGCAGGCGATCATCCGGGGGATGACGCCACAGGAGCGTGCCGATCCAAAGATCATCAATGCGTCGCGCCGGCTGCGCATCGCCAACGGTTCCGGTGTCGCGGTGTCGGAGGTCAATCAGCTGGTCGATCGGTTCTTCGAAGCGCGCAAGATGATGTCGCAGATGGCTGGTCAGATGGGCATGCCGTTCAGCCGCAGGTCCTCGGCGCGGAAAGCCGGTAAGGGTAAGGGCAAGAACAAGCAGAAGAGCAGAAAAAAGCGGGCCGGCCCCACACCGCCCAAGACACGCAATCCGCTTGGGGCGGGCATGCCGGGTATGCCGGCCGGCTTCCCCGACCTGTCCAACATGCCCCAGGGGCTCGACGAACTCCCGCCCGGGCTGGCGGACATCGACCTGTCGAAACTGAAGTTTCCCAAAGGTCGTTGATGCCCGACCGCGCGGCCCTTCACATCCGGGGGCGCGGGCTGCCTGCCGGCGAACCCGTCGAGTGGTGGATCGTCGGCGGGAAACTCAGCGCCGAACCGGTAGCCAACGCAGAGCAGGTGTTCGACGGCGGCTGGATCCTCCCCGGCTTGGTCGACGCCCATTGCCACGTCGGGCTCGGTCCGCGGGGTGCCATCGCAATGGACGCGGCCGTCGCGCAGGCCGAGACCGAACGGGCCGCCGGGGCGCTGTTACTCCGGGACGCGGGATCGCCTACCGATACCCGTAGTCTCGACGATCGCCATGATCTACCGCGCATCATCCGTGCCGGACGTCATCTGGCGCGGCCCAAGCGATACCAGCGTGACTTCGCCATCGAACTCGCCGACGAGTGGGAACTGCCGGGTGCGGTGGCGGAACAGGCGCGGTGGGGTGACGGCTGGATCAAGCTGGTGGGCGACTGGATCGATCGGGCCGTCGGTGACCTGGCGCCGCTGTGGTCCGATGACGTGCTCCGGGCGGCTATCGATGCCGCCCACGACAACGGCGCCCGCGTCACTGCGCACGTTTTCGGCGAGGAGGCGCTGCCCGGTCTGATCAAGGCCGGTATCGACTGCATCGAACACGGCACCGGGCTCACCGAGGACATGGTGGATCTGATGGTCCAGCACGGCACCGCATTGGTGCCCACGCTGATCAATCTCGAGCACTTCCCGGACATCGCCGCCGCCGCCGCGAGTCGCTACCCCCGCTACGAGCGTCACATGCGTGAACTCCACGCGACGTGCGCGGCGCGGATCGGTGCGGCGCGGGAGGCCGGGGTGCCCATCTATGCCGGTACCGATGCTGGTAGCACCGTCGCGCACGGCCGCATCGGAGACGAGGTCGAGGCGCTCAAAGGTATCGGCATGAGTTCGACAGCGGCGCTGGGTGCCGCCTGCTGGGATGCCCGGCGGTGGTTGGGCCGTCCCACGCTCACCCACGGGGCCTCGGCGGACCTGGTCTGCTACGCCGACGACCCCCGTGATGGGGTGGCTGTGCTGGCCGACCCGACGCTGGTGATCCTGCGCGGCCGTGTGTATTGACGCGCTAACGGCCCTGGCTGAAACCCCAATCGAACAATTTGATCGCCTGCCCGTAAAGATCGCCGGTGCCGTACATCTGGACCACCACGAGACGCCTGTTCCCGCGCTGGGCGGCCCCGAGGTAGGTCTTGCGGGCCAGATTGGTGTATCCCGTCTTCCCGGCGAGGTCGCCGGGGTAGCGGGTGAGCAGCTCATTCTGGTTGGTGAGCGTTCTGCCGGGGAACTCCGCAGAGGGTTGACGCATGATGTGGGCGATCAGTGGGTATTGCAGAGCCGCCCGCATGATGACCGCGAGATCGTGTGGCGTGGTGACCGATTCCCAACCGGGTCCGTCCAAACCGGACGGTGACGATGCCTTGGTGCTGCGGGCGCCGACGAGGGCGGCCTTGCGGTTCATCGCGGCCAGTGCCACCTGACGCCCCCCGAGCATGTCCGCGAGCATGTTGGCCGCATCGTTGCCAGAGACCATCAGGATGGCCTCGAGCAGCTGACGAGTGGTGTACGCCTGTCCCGGTGTGAGCCCTACGCAGGAACATTCGACATCTGTGTGGGATTCGTTCGCCCTGGCGAAGCTGTCTGGCCGAAGATGGTCGAGGACCACGGTGGCGAGCAGCACTTTTATCGTGCTGGCCGGGGCGTAGGTGCCATACGGGTCGCGGCTGGCCAGCACCCGACCCGTGTCGAGATCTGCGAGCAGCCATGCCTTGGCGGGTCCGTCGGGAAGTGCTTGTGCGGCAGCGGGTTCGATGCCGGGCTGGGCAATCGCGGGGGACACGCCGACCATCGAGGCGGCGGGGAGCGCCACGCTCAAGGCGAGCGCCAGCCCCGCGAAACTCCTTCGCACAGTCGGCCACGCTAGTAACGCCAGGACGCGGTCAGTGCGCGATCAGGTCTCCATCGAGTATCGAGGTGCGCCCGTTGGTTCAGAGTCGACCGATTCCTGCGTTCGGGCCGAGTGCGAAACCCCAGTCGAGCAGGCTGATCACCTGGTCCCAGCAGGTGGGGGCACCGGGCCGGTCGAGTCCGTACATCAGCGCCACCACGAGTCGTCTGCCGTCACGCTCGGCGCCGCCGACGAACGTCTTGCGGGCGAGGTCGGTGTATCCGGTCTTGCCGCCGAAGGTGCCTGGATAGCGTTCGAGCAGTACGTCCTGGTTCACCAGCACCCTGTCGCCCGTCTTGGTGGGGAAGACCGCGGTCGGCATCGCGGTGATTTCCGCGAAGACCGGGTTGGCCATGGCCGCCTGGAATATGACTGCCAGATCGCGGGGCGAGGACCACATGTCGATGCCGGGTCCGTCGATTCCAGACGGCGAGCCTGCGTTGGTCCCGTAGGCACCGAGCAGGGCGGCTTTGGCGTTCATCTTCATCACCGCGACGTCGTAGCCGCCCAGCATGGTGGCCAGGGTATTGGCCGCGTCGTTGCCGGAGACGAGCAGTATCGCTTCCAGCAACTGGCGGGTGGTGTAGGTCATCCCGGGTGTGACGCCGGCGCAGTTGCACTCGACCTTGGTTTCTGCCTCGCTCGCGACGATGGTGGCGTCCAGCGGAAGTTCGTCGAGAACCGTCAGAGCGAGCAGCACCTTGATGGTGCTGGCGGGCGCGTAATGCCCGTATTCGTCGCGCGCGGCCAGCACCTCACCGGTGTCCATGTCGGCAAGAATCCACGCCTGAGCGGGGCCTTCCGGGATCGGTACCGAGCCGGCGGGCTGGCTGATGCCCGGCGCCGGTACTGCCACGGCTGTCGTCGCGGAGACGCCAAGGACGGTTGCGAACAGGCACACAGTGGCCCCTAGACAGGTGAGAAGCCTCGTCATGGCCGATGAGCCTAGCCGCGCGGCGCGATCGTGTTCAATCGAGCCATGTTGAGCATCGAGGAGATCTCCGACCGGTTGGAAATACAGCAGTTGCTCATCGACTACTCCACCGCCATCGACCGGCGGCGGTTCGACGATCTCGACGCGGTGTTCACCCCCGACGCCTACATCGACTACCGAGTCAGCGGCGGCATCGACGGCCGCTTTCCCGAAGTCAAGGCGTGGCTGAAAGACGTGCTGCCGAACTTTCCGGCCTACTATCACATGCTGGGCAACGTAGACGTTCGCGTCGCCGGCGACCGCGCTACCTCGCGGGCGATCTGCTTCAACCCGATGGTGATGGGCGGCGTCGCCGACCAGAACACCGCCCAGACCCCATCGCCGGTCTATTTGGTCGGAATCTGGTACGTCGATGAATTCATCAGGACCCCCGAGGGATGGCGGATGAGCAGGCGCGTCGAAGAGAAGTGTTTCGACAAACTGGTCTGAACGCGGGTCTAACGCTGGTCTAACGCAGCCGGCTAAGTCGGTGATTTCGCCTGCACGGAGCGCTCTGGCACAATGATCGGCTGTCTGCCGAGGGACCCGCCCCGAGCGATCGGCTTCGCTGCTCACGGGGCGCTCCCACGGTGGTCACACGCGTAAGGCAAAACCGGACCGGGCATCCCGCCCGCGTCGCTTGAATTGCAAACGTGGCAATCACAGGAGAC
>JAHZJB010000097.1 GCA_022601135.1 Actinomycetes bacterium
GCCAGTCCAAGAGCGCTTTCCAGGCCGAAATCGACTCGCCCTGCGAACTCGTCGACTTCTGGCGTTTCAACGTCGCGTTCGCTCGCAAGATTCTCGCCGAGCAGCCGGTCAGCTCGCCGGGCGTGTGGAATCGCACCGACTACCGGCCACTAGAGGGCTTCGTCTATGCGATCACGCCGTTCAACTTCACCGCCATCGCGGGCAATCTGCCCACCGCGCCCGCGTTGATGGGCAACACCGTGGTGTGGAAACCCTCGCCCACCCAGATCTTCGCGGCCTACCTGACCATGCAGTTGCTCGAGGCCGCGGGCCTGCCTGCCGGTGTCATCAACCTGTTGACCGGCGACGGGCTAGCCGTTTCGGACGTTGTTCTGGCCGATAGGCGGCTGGCTGGTATTCACTTCACCGGCTCGACCGCGACATTTCAGCATCTGTGGCGTGAGGTCGGCACTCATATCGACCGGTACGACACGTACCCGCGGCTGGTTGGTGAGACCGGCGGCAAGGATTTCGTGGTGGCTCACCCCTCTGCGCGGCCGGAGGTGCTGTCCACGGCCCTGATCCGGGGTGCGTTCGACTATCAGGGGCAGAAGTGTTCGGCGGCGTCGCGAGCCTTCGTCGCACGGTCGGTGTGGCAGCAGATGGGCGACGATTTCCTCCACGCTGCCGGGGAACTGCGCTACGGGGATGTCGCTGATTTCGCCAATTTCGGCGGAGCCGTGATCGACGGGCGGGCGTTCGCCAAGAACGTCGACGCAATTGAGAGGGCAAAGAACCGGCCGAATATCACGATCGCCGTAGGAGGCGAATACGACGACAGCGAGGGCTATTTCGTCAGACCTACGGTGCTGCTGTCAGATGATCCGACCGACGAGGCGTTCTCGACCGAATACTTCGGCCCCATCCTGGCCTTACACGTCTACCCGGACCAGGACTACGAGCGCATTCTCGACGTGGTCGATGCCGGCGCCCGTTACGCGCTGACCGGTGCGGTGATTGCCGATGATCGCTCAGCCGTGATGCAGGCCGAGAAACGACTGCGGCACGCGGCAGGCAACTTCTACATCAACGACAAGCCCACCGGAGCGGTGGTGGGGCAGCAGCCGTTCGGTGGATCGCGCGCGTCGGGCACCAACGACAAGGCCGGCTCCGCGCAGAACCTGCTGCGCTGGACGTCAGCGCGCTCGATCAAAGAGACGTTTGTGCCGGCCACCGACCACTGCTATCCCCACATGGAGAGGTGAGTCATGGGCGTCTTCAAGCGTTTCGCGCGACCGGTGATCCTGGCCGCGGCCCGGCGGGAAGGGCTGCGACGGGCTGCCGAGCGGTTGCCGGTTACCCGCCAGGTCATGCGCCGCTTCGTCCCCGGCGAGAGTATCGCCGATGTCATGAGTTCTGTTGAGCAGCTGCGTGATTCCAAAAGGATGGTGTCGATCGACTATCTCGGTGAGGACGTCACCGATGTGGCTGCTGCCGATGCCACGGTGGATGCCTACCTGAGCCTCTTGGAGGCCTTTTCAGCCCGAAGTGACGTGGTGGCGGCCGTTCACCCCCTGGAGGTCTCGCTGAAGCTGTCGGCGCTGGGGCAGGCGCTGCCGCAGGACGGTGAGAAGATCGCGCTGGAGAACGCGCGGGTGATCTGTGACAGGGCGCAGCGCGCCGGAGTGTGGGTGACCGTCGATGCGGAGGACCACACCACTACCGACTCGACCCTGGCAATCGTGCGCGATCTACGTGCCGACTTCGACTGGGTCGGTACGGTGCTGCAGGCCTATCTCAAGCGCACCCACGCCGACTGCGCCGAATTCGCCGCTACCGGCGCGCGGATTCGGTTGTGCAAAGGGGCGTACGACGAACCGGCATCGGTGGCCTACCGTGACCGCGATGCGGTCGCCGACTCCTATGTCAGATGTCTTGGGGTGCTGATGGGGGGTAGCGGTTATCCGATGGTGGCCTCGCACGATCCCGCGATCATCGCCGCAGTACCCGCGTTGTTGCGCGAAAATGGGAGGAGTGTAGGCGATTTCGAATACCAGATGCTGTACGGCATTCGCGAAGGCGAGCAGCGTAGATTGGCCGAAGAAGGCAACAACGTGCGCGTCTACGTCCCGTTCGGCACCCAGTGGTACGGCTATTTTGTCAGGCGACTTGCCGAGCGGCCCGCGAACTTCACCTTCTTTCTGCGGGCCCTGGCTGAACGTCGACGCTGAAGGCCGCTAGTGTGTAACCGGATCGTGATTGAACGCCAGATCGCGCGCTGATCGCACACTAGCGCCAGTTTCCTCTGCTGCTATGCCGGGTAGGCCGCGACCGGCATGATGACGTTGCCTTTGCATACGCCTTCGAGGATCTCGGTGCGCCAGGACCCGAACAGGGATCCGTCCAGCGTCGGCGAATAGAACACCAGCGAACGGGCGGAGGCGAACTCGGGGGGCACGTCGTCGCCCCGGAAGCACTCCCACTGCCAGTTGTAGTTGAACACCCACTGCCGTCCATCCCAGGTGTATCGGCTCGGATGCGGGACGGTGGGGTTGCTCGACGCCGGGCCGGACGCAGTGGCCACACATGTGCTGGTACAGGATGTGGTGAACGTGTACCGGCCGGTGAAATCGGGTTCTGGTTGGCGGGTGGCGATACTGGTACCGATCTTCTCCGATGCGAAAGTCACCATCGTGTAGGGACCGCTCCAGTTCGGCGGTGCCGCCTGCGCCGTGGTCGGTGTGAGGATGCAGGCACCAGCAACCAACGCCGCGGATGCGACTGCGCTGCAGGCCCGTCGGGCAGACATGGACTCCTCACAAAGGGTCTGGGTACGGCAATTGGAACCTAATGGCCCGCATGGTCGACCTGCCCGATCGACACGGCGGGGCTGAGGGCACGGTTGGATCACAGGTTGGTATCAGAGCAGGTCAACGAATGACGTTCCGGCAGAAAGGACCTCGCTATTGCCGCTCGGTGAGCACCATCAGCGCCCACGCCGCGATTGTCTGGGCGTCGGTGACGGCGCCGTCGCGAATCATCGCCTCGACTTGGGCGCGGGTGAACCACGCGCTGCGCATGTCCTGTTCTTCGTGCTCGCGGGCATGCTTACCCTCGGTGATCCCGGTCGCAAGAAATATTCGTCCGCGCTGGCTGCTCATCCCGGGCGCGACGTCGAGCAGCCCGATCTCTGTCAATGAATCGGCCCGCAGCCCGGTCTCCTCCCGCAGCTCACGTGCGGCGAGTTCGGCGGGCTCGATGTCGGGCTGACCGGGCGCGGTCCCCTGCGGGAACTCCCAACGCCGCAACCCGAGCGGGTAGCGGAACTGTTCGACGAGGTGAAAGCGTTCGGTGGCAGCACCGGAGTCCCGTGGAATCACCAGCGCATACGTTGGCTTGTCCACCACGGCGTAGATGCCGCTGCTGCCGTCGGGCCTCCGGATATCGTCTTCCCGAAACGTGAGCCAATTGTTGCGATAAACCTCGCGCGATCCGACGGTCTCGATGGATTCCACCGCCCCAGTATGCGGGGAGTAACCTCAGTTACCGTGCTGTTGGCCTCCCTGAACCCTGCCGCCGCCGACGCCGACCTCGAGGACGCGGTGCGTATCGCGGGGACGTCGTTGAGTCGTAGTGATCTGGTGGGGGCAGCGACAGCGGTGGCCGAACGGGTCGGCGCCGCGAGTCGGGTGGCGGTGCTGGCGAGGCCAACGCCGACGACCGTTCTCGCGGTTGCGGGCTGCCTGATCGCCGGCGTGCCGGTAGTGCCGGTGCCCGCCGATGTCGGGGTGGCCGAGCGGAGCCACATCCTGACCGACTCTGGCGCCAAGGCCTGGTTGGGTGATAAGCCGGCAGACTCCGATGGGCAGGAAGGGCTGCCGCACATTCCCGTGAGGTTGCACGCTCGCTCGTGGCATCGTTATACCGAACCCTCGCCCGAGACCACGGCGCTGGTCGTCTACACCTCCGGTACGACCGGGCTGCCCAAGGGAGTCGTGCTGAGTCGTCGGGCCGTTGCAGCCAACATCGACATGCTCGCCGAGGCATGGCGGTGGACGGCCGGCGACACCTTGGTGCACGGGTTGCCGCTGTACCACGTGCACGGTCTGGTGCTGGGGTTGTTGGGATCGCTGCGCATCGGAAACCGGTTCGTGCACACGGGAAAGCCCAGTCCGGCGTCCTACCATCAAGCGGTTGCGGAGTTCGGGGGATCCTTGGTCTTCGGTGTTCCGACCGTGTGGTCGCGCATCGTCGATGACGGTGCTGCGGCCCGGGGGCTGGCCCCGGCGCGCCTGCTCGTATCGGGCAGCGCACCGCTGCCGGTCCCGGTATTCGACGGTCTGGCCGCGATGAGCGGCCACCAGCCCGTCGAGCGTTACGGGAGCTCGGAATCGCTCATCACATTGAGCACGCTGGCGGCCGGAGAGCGACGACCGGGCTGGGTCGGCCACCCGCTGACGGGCGTACGGACACGATTGCTCTCCGAGGAGGGCGAGGAGGTCAGCCACGATGGGCAGAGCATTGGGCAACTTCACGTTCGAAGCCCGGCGATGTTCGACGGATACCTCAACCGTGCCGATGCCACCGCCGAGGTGCTCGGGACTGACGGCTGGTACCGCACCGGCGACGTCGCCGTCGTCGATCCCGGCGGGATGCACCGGATCGTGGGTCGAGAATCGGTCGACCTCATCAAGACCGGCGGCTTTCGGGTGGGTGCGGGGGAAATCGAGACCGTCCTGTTGGGGCATCCGGGAGTGCGGGAGGTCGCGGTCGTTGGTGCGCCCGACGACGACCTGGGTCAGCGCATCGTCGCGTTCGTGGTCGGCGACGCCGAGCCGGAGGAGCTCATCGAATTCGTAGCGCAGCAACTGTCGGTGCACAAACGGCCCCGGGTCGTTCGCCTTGTCGACAGCCTACCCCGCAACGCGATGGGCAAGGTGCTGAAGAAGGAACTGGGGCAATGGGTTTGAGGCTCATCACTATTTCTCCGCGGGCAAGCGTGTCTGCCTGCGACGCGCCGGAATCCACTGTCCTGTCGCGCACGCTCACGGCCCTCGGTGTCGTGCTGAGCGCTCTCGCGCTGGCCGGATGTGGCGCTCAGTCGCCGGCGGTCAGCCTTGTGCACACCACGGCGCCAGCTCCGGTGCCACCGGCCCCTGCGGTTCCCGGTGAACCGGCCTTCGCTATCGGTCCCGCTGCGGTCGACACGGTTGGCGGCTGGCTTCCCGACGGTGTCACCCTGTCCCCGTTTGACTCGGCGAACCCTGTTCTCTCACAACTTGATCCCGCGCTACTATGGGCGGTTCAGGAGGCCGCTCGCAGCGCGCAAGCCGAGGGCGTCGAGCTCCGGGTGACATCGGGCTGGCGGTCGAAAGGCTTCCAGCAGAGGCTGTTCGACGACGCCGTCGCTGCACACGGCAGTGTCGAAGCCGCCGCCGAGTTCGTTGCGACCCCCGAGGTGTCCAAACACGTGACCGGCCAGGCGGTCGACATCGCGCCGGTCGAGGCCGACTATTGGCTTATCGCCAACGGAAATCGTTTTGGCCTCTGTCAGATCTATGCCAACGAGATCTGGCACTTCGAGCTCGCCACCGACGCCCAGGGAAATTGCCCGCCCCTGCTCCCCAACGCCGCCGGGTGATATTCAACGTCGACGAGCGTGCTCAAAATGCCGGGCGCAACGGCGCGTCGCCGCACAGACACGCGCGCTCGCGGGAGAGGGGGAGATGGGAGGGAGAGGGGGAGATGGGAGTCAGTTGGCGTGCAGCGCTTCGTTCAAGGTGATTCCGGTGCCGTCGCGGTTGACCACCTCGACGGTTCCGGTCACCGAGTTGCGGCGGAACAGCAGGTTGTTGGCGCCCGACAGATCCCGGGCCTTGACGGTGGTCGCGGTCTGGCCACCATCGACGACAGTGACTTTGGTCCCCGCAGTGACGTAGAGGCCCGCCTCGATCACGCAGTCGTCACCCAGCGAAATGCCCAGGCCGGCGTTGGCGCCGAGTAGGCACCGCTTGCCCACCGAGATGACCTGAGTGCCGCCGCCGGACAAGGTGCCCATGATTGATGCGCCGCCGCCGACGTCAGAGCCGTCGTCGACCACGACACCCGCCGAGATACGCCCCTCGACCATGGAGCTGCCCAGCGTGCCGGCGTTGAAGTTGACGAAACCCTCGTGCATCACCGTGGTGCCAGAGGCCAGGTGCGCGCCCAGCCTGACCCGGTCTGCATCCGCGACGCGCACACCGGCGGGCACCACGTAGTCGACCATCCGCGGGAACTTGTCCACCCCGTAAACCGTGACCTGGCCGCGTCGACGGAGCCGCGCCCGCACGGTCTCGAATCCGTCGATTGTGCAGGGGCCGTGGTTGGTCCAGACCACGTTGGTCAGCACACCGAACAGGCCCTCGGCGTTGAGCCCGTGCGGCGCCACCAATCGGTGCGACAGCAGGTGCAGACGCAGGTAGGCGTCGTGGGCATCGATGGCTTTGTCCTCCAGGCAGGCGATGACGGTACGCACCACGACGGTCTCCACGTCGCGGTCCGTGTCGCGGCCCACGAGGTGGCCCAGCGCGGCGAGGTCGCCGGGGACCTCGGCCTCCGATACCCGGACCGTTGCCGACACGGTCCCCGGGGCCGGCTCAGCGCTCAGTTCGGGGGCCGGAAACCAGGTGTCGAGAACCGTTCCGTCGGCCGCGATCGTTGCTACGCCGACGCCTGATGCAGAAGTCACGGCGCTAAGACTAACGTCATTGGGGTGGGCCTTGATCTGCACGGTGACCCCGTCGCGCTGACTGCGGCGCTGGTGGACATTCCCAGCGAATCGCGGCAGGAACGGCGTATCGCCGACGAGATCGAGGCCGCGCTGGGCACACAGACCGCCGGCTTCGAGATTGTCCGCAACGGCGACGCCGTGCTTGCCCGCACGAACCTCGGCAAGCCGACCCGCGTGCTCCTCGCCGGACACACCGACACCGTTCCCGCGGCGGGCAATCTGCCCAGTCGACTCGTCGGTGGCGTGCTGCACGGTTGTGGAACCTCGGACATGAAAGCCGGGGACGCGGTTTTCCTGCACCTGGCGGCCACCGTCTCCGACCCCGTTCACGACATCACCCTGGTGATGTACGACTGCGAGGAGATCGAAGCTTCAGCCAACGGGCTCGGTCGCATCGAACGCGAGTTGCCTGACTGGCTCGAAGCTGACGTGGCGGTCCTCGGGGAGCCCACCGGCGGATATATCGAAGCCGGCTGTCAGGGCACACTGCGGGTGCTGATCGGTGCCGGCGGGACGCGGGCTCACTCCGCTCGGTCGTGGTTGGGGGACAACGCCATACACAAACTCGGAGACGTGCTGGCCAGGCTCGACAACTACGAAGCGCGCAGCGTGGACATCGACGGTTGTGGTTACCGTGAGGGACTTTCGGCGGTGCGCATCGACGGCGGCATCGCCGGTAACGTCATTCCCGATTCGGCGACCGTCACGGTGAACTTCCGGTTCGCGCCAGACCGCACCATCGATGAGGCGTACGCACATCTGCGCGAGGTGTTCGGCGGTCTCGACGTCAGCTTCGAACTCACCGACGCGGCGGCCGGCGCGTTGCCCGGACTCGCCCGGCCCGCCGCGGCAGCTCTTGTCGCTGCCGCAGGCGGACGGGTGCGTGCGAAGTACGGTTGGACCGACGTGTCACGATTCGCGGCCTTGGACATTCCCGCAGTCAATTACGGACCGGGTGACCCCAATGTGGCGCACCGCTCGGACGAACGTGTGGAGGTTTCGCAGATCACGGCCGTAACGGCCACGCTGCGAAGGTATTTGACCGGTTGACGGTGCCGGAGCTCCCGGAACGGGGCGTGGGCGGGTTGTCTAACCCGAGTCGCGCCCGTTGGTGGTCGGCGTTTCGTCTCGCGGTACCGCGTCGGCGGCCCACTCGATCGCCGCCTCGCCGCGTTGGTCGCCGTGTTCGTAGGCAAGGGCTGCCTGGTGCAGCAGTGCTGAGAGGGTCTCTGCGCTGCGCCCTGTGGCAGTGATGGACTCGGAGCGGGAGCCGAGCGCGGCGGTCAATGCGGTATTGACAGCATCTGCGATGGTTCCATGCGAGGAAGCCACTCCGGCGGATTCGGGCGTGCCGGCAGCAAGCGATCCCAGACTGGCGGCAACTCTGCCGTGAATGTCGCCGAGGGAGCGCACGCCATCGGTGTCGATCGAGAGCGGTTCGCCCATCCCGTACCTCCAATGCGGGTTCTGGCCGATTCTAACGCCGCAGTTCGGGTTGCCGGCGCAGCAATCTCGTGGCCCCGATCGTCCGGCCAGCGCGCTCCGTTCAGGCGTCGCCGCGTGCCATCGACAAGGCCCTTCGGCCGAACGTGCAGTCGACTTGATCGGACAGACGGGCCAGCGCGTCCATTCCCTGCGGATCCCCGAGTTGAACCGCGTCAGCCGCGGCTCGTAGCGCGATGGCGCTTTGGGAGCCGCGTTCGGCGGCCTCGACCGCATCCCGGGCCGCGGCGACCGCTCCGTGGGTGTCGGATTGCGACGCCCTTGTCCATGCTCGAGCCAGCTCCAGCTCCGGGGCGAACAGCATCGATTTCAGTCCGTGCCGGGATTCTGCGCGGCCCAACGCTTTTCCCGCCTCGACCGAGTCGCCGAGGCGGCCGAGGGCCTGCGCGAGCAGCATCCAGGCCAAGGGGCCCCACGAATACCCGGTCGGAGCAAGTACGTGTGCGGCGGCCCGCAGCAGCGTCACCGCGGAGTGCAGATCGCCGGTGACGATCAACACGTCCGCCACCAGCACCTCGCCAATCGAACGTCCCGGTTGCTGTCGTTGGGCGAAGTCGGTGAGTCGCCGTGCCAACCCGAGTGCCCGCTCCGGCTCACCCGTCATTACCAGGGCCGTTGTCTGACCGAATCCGCTGGTGAACCGCAGCAATCCGGGGTGCCCGGCGGACAGAGCCCGGTCAGCGAGCGCATCGACGTCACCGAAACGACCCATCCGCGCCGAACTCAGCGCGGCAGCCGATGCCGCCCATCCGATCGCCGTGTCGTCGACAATCGGAGATCGCAGCACCTCGTCGGTGATCTCCCCGGCTCGCGTGAGGTTCCCGGCGTTCATTGCGAAGGTGGCGTCCAGCGCATCCAGCGAGGTCAGCGCCTCGGGGGAGGACAGCTTGCCTCGGGTGGCATACAGGAACGCCGTCGCACGCTGGGGTTCGGAGAGCATCCAGAACTGGTTGGCCGCCGTGAGCAGCGCCCATGCCAGCAGTTGGTGTTCGGTCAACGTTGCGGGATCGATCTCGGCAAGTACCTCGTCGGCCTCTCGGCCGCGACCCTGCCAGGCCAGCGCGTAGCCGACCACGAGGCGGGTGGCCAGATCCGGTTCCCGCGCGAGCGCGGCCTGCCCGAGTCGTTCGCTGAGCTCAAGATCGCCCAGCCGCAGTGCCTCCTGCGCGGCGGAGCGGACATCGGCCGTCGGCTGTGGACGGTCGCTGTCGATTGCGAGTACAGCGCGGCGCAGCCGTCCGATGACACCGTCACCGTCCGAGGCCGGGAGCTGGCCGACCAGCGCGGTGCGCAGCCGGCGCAGTTCCGGGCCGCCGAGCGCCTGCCGGATTGAGTCCACGAACAACGGATGCGCCGGACTCAGTCCGTCGTCCGTGGTGACGACGGCCCCGCAGCGCATGGCTTGTTGGACGGCCTCGGACCCGGCCAGCGCCGCCGCGACCGAACCGGGTAAGGGGTCGGAGACGGCCAGGAACTCCAGCACCCGCAGGGCTGCGGCGGGCAGGGTCTCAACGAACTCGTCGACCTGCGCCAGCAGTCGGCTGTCGTCATGGCCGGGTGGTTCGAGGTCGATCCGGGTCACGAGTCCGTCCTGCCACAGCGCTGAAATCTCGGGGGCTAGCCGAGCCCGGCCGACGGTGGCGGTGATCAGCATCCGAACCCTGCGGCTGACCGCCAGCTGGTACACGAGCGCGGCCGACAGCGCATCCAGCAGGTGCGCGTCGTCGATGATCAGCAGCCGACCGTCGCCGATGGTGTCCCGGGCGGACCGTAGAACCGCGGCGGTCTTGCCGGTCTCGGGCACGTCCAGCAGGCGCTCGAACGCGGCGAACGGGATCGCGGACCCCGACGTCGTCGCGCGCACCCAGTCCACCCTGGGGAAAGCCGGGCCCAGCAGATCGGCTGCCTCGCGCAGCAACGTTGTCTTGCCGACTCCCGCAGACCCGATCAACACCGCGCCGCCGCGAGTCCGCACTCCCAGCTCGAGCTGGGCGAACGCGGGGTCGCGGGCCGCGGTCACCCAGTGGACAGGCATGGGCTCGGGCACCGACTCAGCCTAATCGTGCCGATGGCTACCTTTGAGTTCATGTCCCGAGAACCCGAACCTGACTGGGCCGTCTGCGTCTACTGCGCCTCGGGTCCGATGCATCCCGAGTTACTGGACCTGGCACGCCGGATCGGGCAGGCCCTTGCCCACCGGGGCTGGACGCTGGTATCCGGTGGCGGCAATGTCTCGGCGATGGGCGCCATGGCACGCGCGGCGAGGGCCGACGGCGGGTACACCGTCGGGGTGATACCCAAGGCGCTCGTACACCGAGAGGTCGCTGACATCGAGGCCGACGAGCTCGTCGTCACCGACACCATGCGCGAACGCAAACAGGTGATGGAAGACCGCGCCAACGCCTTCATTGCGCTGCCCGGGGGTATCGGCACGCTCGAGGAATTCTTCGAGGCCTGGACCGCGGGCTACTTGGGCATGCATTCGAAGCCGATAGTGATGCTCGACCCGTTCGGGCACTACCGGGGGTTGCTGGACTGGCTGCGCGGGCTGGTCGACAGCGGTTACGTTGCCAAAGGCGCGCTTGCGCGACTGGTCGTCGTCAGCGACGTTGATGCCGCGCTGTCCGCGTGCGCACCCGTCGATTGACCGGGGTCTAGGGTGGCCCACAGATCGACACCGCAGAACGACGCTGTCCGATGACCGACGAGAGATTCCGGGTGGGTATGCCACCGGCCCGAGGGTAAAGGGAGAACCGATATGGCGGAGAAGTCCGAAACCCGCGGCAGTGTTGGGCTGTTCGACATCGCCGGGCAGGTGCCCGGCCTGCTGATGGATGCCCCGACGATCCTGCGCGGCGTCGCCACCGGGTTTCTTGCCCGGCCGTCGGCAAAGACGTCCATCGGCAAGGTCTTCCAGGAGCGCGCGGCCCGATACTCGGACAAGGTGTTCCTGAAGTTCGAGGACCGTGCAATCACCTACGGCGAAGCCAACGAGACGGTGAACCGCTATGCGGCCGTGCTGGCCGCCAGGGGTGTCGGGCCCGGTGACGTCGTCGGCATCATGCTGCGCAACTCGCCGGAACCAGTGCTGCTCATGCTGGCGGCGGTGAAGTGCGGCGCGATCTCGGGAATGCTGAACTACAACCAACGGGATGCTGTCCTCGCCCACAGCCTCGGACTGCTGTCCGCCTCGGTCGTCGTAGCCGACACCGAGTTCGTCGAGGCCATCACCGAGTCCGGCGCCGACACTGACGGTTTGATGACCCTCGAGGAGCTCACCCGGCTCGCGGCGACCGCGCCCACCACGAATCCGGCGACCGCCTCGGCGGTGCTCGCCAAGGACAAGGCGTTCTACATCTTCACTTCCGGTACCACCGGGATGCCCAAGGCCAGCGTGATGACCCACTATCGATGGTTGCGGGCCCTGGCCGGGTTTGGTGGCCTCGGCCTGAGACTGAACAGTCGCGACACGCTGTACTGCTGCCTTCCGCTTTACCACAACAACGCACTGACGGTGGCGCTGTCGTCGGTGCTGAATTCCGGCGCCACGCTGGCGCTGGGTAAGTCGTTCTCGGCGTCGAGATTCTGGGACGACATCATCCGCCACGACGCGACCGCGTTCGTCTACATCGGCGAGGTCTGCACGTACCTGCTCGCGCAGCCGGCCAAGGACACCGACCGTAAGCACAAGGTCCGGGTGATCTGTGGCAACGGGCTGCGGCCGGCGATATGGGACGATTTCACCGATCGGTTCGGCATTGACCGGGTCTGTGAGTTCTATGGCGCCAGTGAAGGCAACACCGCATTCGTCAACGTTCTGAACGTGTCGAAGTCGACTGGCATCTGTCCGACCCCGGTGGCATTCGTCGAATACGACGAGTCCGGCGAGCCGGTGCGCGACAAGGACGGCCGGGTCCGCAAGGTCAAGAACGGTGAGCCGGGTCTGCTGTTGTCCAAGGTCAGCAGCTTCCAGCCGTTCGACGGCTACACCGACAAGAAGGCTTCGGAGAAGAAGTTGGTTCGTGACGCTTTCAAGGAGGGTGACGCATGGTTCAACACCGGCGACTTGATGCGTTCGCAGGGCTTCGGCCACGCGGCGTTCACCGACCGATTGGGCGACACCTTCCGGTGGAAGGGTGAGAACGTCGCCACCACCGAGGTTGAGGCGGCGGTGGCCCGAGACCCGCAGGTCGAGGAGTGCACTGTGTACGGGGTCGAGGTTCCGCACACCGGCGGTAAGGCGGGCATGGTGGCGATCCAACTCAAGGAAGGCCAGGAGTTCGACGGCAAGGCTTTGGCCACGGCGGTCTACGCCAAGCTGCCCGGCTACGCGGTCCCGCTGTTCGTCCGGCTCGTCGACGAGATCGCGCACACCTCGACGATGAAGAGCCAAAAGGGCGACTTGCGCAAACAGGGTTACGGCGCCGGCAGCAGTGGCGCTGACGACGAGGTCACGATCGAGGACCCGATCTATGTCTTGTCCGGCAAGAGCGAAGGCTACGTGCCGTTCTACGACGATTACCCCGGCGAGGTGGCGGCCGGAAAGAAGCCCAAGTAGCGAATCCGACCTGCAGACCTGCGGTAAGCGCCGTGCGGTGAGCGCCGGAAAACACGCTGAACCCGCAGGCCCGTAGCCTTGGGAGCGTGCAGTCGACGTTTCTGGGGCGCCCGGTGGCCGGGGATCGAGCGCTGATCATGGCGATCGTGAACCGTACGCCGGACTCGTTCTACGACCGGGGTGCGACTTTCACCGACGAGGCTGCCAAGGCGGCAGCCCACCGGGTGATCGGCGAGGGCGCCGACATCCTCGACGTCGGGGGCGTCAAAGCGGGTCCGGGGAGCAGGGTGGACGTCGTCGAGGAGATTGCCCGCGTCGTGCCCTTCGTCGAGTGGCTCCGCGACACCTTTCCCGACCAGTTGATCAGCGTTGACACCTGGCGGGCCGAGGTGGCCAGACCGGCCTGCGCCGCCGGGGCGGACCTGATCAACGACACGTGGAGCGGAGCCGATCCGGACCTTCCGTCGATCGCCGCCGAGTTCGGCGCCGGATTCGTGTGCTCGCACACCGGCGGCGCGACGCCGCGTACCCGGCCGTTTCGAGTGAACTACGGCATCTCTGAGCGCGGGGTGGTCGATGACGTCGTCGCCGAGGTGACCGCTGCCGCGGAGCGCGCGGTAGCCCTCGGTGTGCGGCGGGACGGCATCGTGGTCGATCCGACACATGATTTCGGCAAGAACACCTATCACGGTCTTAGTTTGTTGCGCCACGTAGAAGACCTTGTAAAAACTGGATGGCCGGTCCTTATGGCACTCAGCAACAAAGATTTCGTCGGGGAGACTCTGGGTGTGGACCTGACCGACCGCCTGGAGGGCACGCTGGCGGCCACCGCGGTGGCAGCGGCCGGCGGAGCCGCGATGTTCCGAGTGCATGAGGTGGGGCCGACACGACGAGTACTCGAAATGGTCGCGTCGATCCGGGGCGTACGGCCGCCGACGCGCACGGTGAGGGGACTGGCATGACTGTGTTATCCGATCGGATCACCGAACTGGCCTTGCAAGCAGTGGCCGAACATCGTTGGTTGAGCGACCACAGCTGGAACCGCCCGCACTGGACGGTCGCCGAGCTGGAGGCGGCCAAGGCTGGTCGCACCGTGTCTGTGGTGCTGCCGGCCTTGAACGAGGAGGACACGGTCGCCGGCGTCATCGAAACCATTGCGCCGCTACTCGGTGGGCTGGTCGACGAGCTGGTGGTGCTCGATTCCGGCTCTACCGACGACACCGAGATCCGAGCCCTCGCGGCCGGGGCGCGGGTGATCAGCCGCGAGGCCGCGCTGCCCGAGGTTGCGCCGCAGCCCGGTAAGGGCGAGGTGTTATGGCGGTCGTTGGCTGCCACCATCGGTGACCTGGTTGTCTTCGTCGACTCTGACCTGCTCGATCCCGACCCGATGTTCGTGCCCAAATTGCTGGGTCCGCTGCTGACCACCGAGGGTGTCCACCTGGTGAAGGGCTTCTATCGTCGGCCCCTGAAGGTCAGCGGGAGCGAGGACGCCAATGGTGGTGGCCGGGTTACCGAGCTGGTGGCCCGGCCGCTGCTGGCGGCCCTGCGGCCCGAGTTGATGTGTCTCTATCAGCCGCTCGGAGGGGAGTACGCCGGTACCCGCGAGTTGCTGACCGCCCTGCCGTTCGCCCCGGGTTACGGCGTCGAGATCGGTCTGTTGATCGACGCCTACGACCGGCTAGGTCTCGAGGGTCTTGCCCAGGTGAACCTCGGGGTGCGCACACATCGCAACCGGCCGCTGACGGAGTTGGCAGCGATGAGCAGGCAGGTCATCGCCACCTTGTTGACTCGCTGCGGCGTCCCCGATTCCGGTATCGGCCTTACGCAGTTCTTCGCCGACGGCGAGGACTATTCTCCGCGTACCTCCACGGTTTCGCTTCAGGATCGCCCGCCCATGCTGACGCTGCGTCCACGCTGAACCTGGCCTCCCGCGGAACAGGTATTTCGCCGACGGAAGTCGGGGGCGGCGGCCGGTGGGAAAACGCCGGTTCGGCAGCCGAGTGTTCGGTGTTGTCACCGTCATGGGGCACTATCGAGGCGTGACCCTCGTTCTGCTCTACCTCGTGGTCCTCGTGTTGGTCGGTGTCGTCTTGTTCGCTGTCGGCAGCGTGCTGTTCGGCCGCGGTGAAGTGCTGCCGGCGCTGCCCCGCGCCACCACGGCGACTGTGCTGCCCGCCTCGGGCGTCACCGGCGCCGACATCGATGCGGTCAAGTTCACCCAGACGCTGCGCGGATACAAGACCAGCGAGGTCGACTGGGTCCTCGACAGGCTCGGCCAGGAACTCGACCTGCTTCGCGGTGAACTCGCTGCGGTACGCGGCGCCGGCGGACTGGCCGAACCTCCGCTCCACGAATCAGCGCATGGCGCGCATGCGCTGCCGGCGGACGACGTATGGGACGACTCGTGATGACTGCCGCCACCGGCAATCGGATTCGCTGCGGTTGGATCGACCAATCGCGTTTATCGCCAGGCGATTTCGAACTGTACCGCGATTATCACGACAACGAGTGGGGACGCCCGCTGCGGGGTTCAGTGGCGCTGTTCGAGCGGGTGAGTCTCGAGGCGTTTCAGAGTGGGCTGTCGTGGCTGATCATCCTGCGCAAGCGGGACAACTTCCGCACCGCGTTCGACGGGTTCGACGTCGAGCGGGTCGCGCAGTATTCCGCGCGTGATGTCGAGCGCCTGATGGCGGATGCCGGAATCGTGCGCAACCGGCCCAAGATCGAGGCGACCATTTCCAATGCCCGGATCGTCGCCGACCTGGCCGACGAGGGGGTCGACTTCGGGGAACTGCTGTGGTCATTTGCCCCGGAGGATCGGCTTACCCGTGCCAGGCCGGCCGATTTGTCGCAGCTGGCGCCGGTGACCCCAGAATCCACGGCAATGGCCAAGGAGCTCAAGGGTCGCGGGTTTCGATTCGTCGGCCCTACGACGGCATACGCGTTGATGCAGGCCACCGGAATGGTCGATGATCACGTCGCCAACTGCTGGGTTCCGCGCACGTTCGGGTAACGCCGTCAGTCCAAAACGGCGGGGGGTCGTGGCGAACCGATGCCCCCGACGTGCGGCGAAACCGGCAATCCGGGCTGCCGTCTGAGTGGCCTTTACCCGGGCCATTGCACACGCGGTGGCTCGGATAGGGAACAATGGAGTCCTGTAGCAGTTCAAAGCCGGGTGCTGTCTGTGTTCCTCGCAGAGTTGGGCAGGCCCGGCTCGTACCGAACGACCGGGCCCTGACGGGCACGCCCATGCGGAGGGAGCACTCGATGGCGGCGATGAAGCCCCGGACCGGAGACGGTCCACTGGAAGCAACCAAGGAGGGGCGCGGCATCGTGATGCGGGTACCACTGGAAGGTGGTGGCCGTCTTGTTGTCGAACTCACACCGGACGAAGTCGCGGCGCTGGGCGACGAACTCAAAGCCGTCACAAGTTAGGGATTGCGGCTCGACGGGGCGCGGCCATCGACACCGGTCGGAGCTGTCCGCTACCCAGCGACGAGCTGTCCGCTACCCGGCGACGGTGCGGTAGATCTGCACCGTCTGCTCCGCGATATTCGCCCAGGAGAACTCGGCGATACAACGCTGGCGGCCTGCCGCCCCGAACTGGCTGGCTTTGTCCAGGTCGGCGACGAGGGAGTTGACGGCATAGGCGAGTTCTCGTTCGAAAGATGCCGTATCGAGCGGGTCGTAATGGACGAGTAGACCCGTCTGCTGGTCGGCCACCACCTCGGGGATTCCACCGACGTCGGAGGCCACCACCGCCGTCCCGCAGGCCATTGCCTCGAGGTTGACGATGCCCAGCGGTTCATACACCGACGGACACACGAAAGTTGTTGCTGACGAAAGAATTTCGCGAATCTTCGCGGCTGAAAGCATATCGTGTACCCAGAACACCCCGCGGCGTGCAGTGGAGAGCTCCAGCACTGCGGACGTCACCTCGGCGGCGATTTCCGGGGTGTCCGGAGCGCCTGCACACAACACCAGCTGGACCTCGGGCGCGAAGTGGTGAGCCGCGGCCAGCAGGTGCGACACCCCCTTCTGTCGGGTGATCCTGCCGACGAACGCGACGATCGGGCGGGAGCGGTCCACGCCGAGTTCCTCGAGGACGCTTTCACCTGTTGCCGACCCGGCCGGATGCCAGGCGTCGGTGTCGATGCCGTTGCGCACGACGTGCACGCGGCCGGGATCCAGCGACGGATAGGCGCGTAGCACGTCGTCCCGCATTCCGGAGCTCACGGCGATGACGGCGTCGGCGGCCTCGACGGCCGTTCTCTCCACCCAGGACGATATTCGGTAGCCGCCGCCGAGCTGCTCTGCCTTCCACGGTCGCATGGGTTCCAGCGAATGCGCGGTGAGTACGTGGGGCACTTCGTACAGCAGGGCGGCAAGGTGACCAGCCATTCCGGCGTACCACGTGTGCGAGTGCACGATCGTGGCGCCGGCGGCGGAGTTGACCATGTTGAGGTCGGCGGACAGCGTGGACAGTGCGGGGTTGGCGCCCTGTAGCGCAGGGTCGGGTTGGGCGACCGCGGCGCCCGGCCGCAGTGCGCCCATGCAGTGCACGTCAACCTCGCAGAGGTTTCGCAACTGTGCGACAAGCTCGGTGACGTGAACACCTGCGCCACCGTAGACCTCGGGTGGATACTCCCGCGTCATCATCGCCACCCGCATGATGTGACGGTATCCAAGATCGCCCACCCGTTGCGCCGCATCACCGATTGTCTTGGCTGGCAGGTCCATGTTTTCCCGGCTGCGGTCGGGCCGTCGACAGGCTGTGCGGCCGGCGATGCCTAGCCGCGGTCCCCGGCGGGCCGATAGGTTTGCAGGATGAGGGAAGCGCCACGCGTGCTGGGCATCGTCCTGGCCGGCGGAGAGGGCAAACGGCTGTACCCGCTCACCGCGGACCGTGCCAAGCCCGCGGTTCCCTTCGGCGGCGCCTACCGGCTCATCGATTTCGTACTCTCGAATCTCGTCAACGCCCGATTTCTGCGGATCTGTGTTCTCACCCAGTACAAATCGCATTCGCTGGATCGCCACATTTCTCAGAACTGGCGATTGTCGGGGCTGGCCGGCGAGTACATCACTCCGGTTCCGGCTCAACAGCGGCTCGGGCCGCGCTGGTACACCGGTTCGGCGGATGCCATCTACCAGTCGATGAACCTGATCTACGACGAGGACCCCGACTTCATCGTGATCTTCGGCGCCGACCACGTGTACCGAATGGACCCCGAGCAGATGGTCCAGCAGCACATCGACAGTGGCGCCGGGGCGACAGTAGCCGGTATCCGGGTGCCCCGCGCGGAAGCCACGGCATTCGGCTGCATCGAAGCCGACGAGTCGGGCAGGATCCGCGCGTTCGTGGAAAAACCAGCGGAGCCGCCCTCGGTGCCCGACGATCCCGAGCAGACCTTCGTGTCGATGGGCAACTACGTCTTCACGACGAATGTGCTGATCGACGCCATCCGCGCGGATGCCGACGCCGACGAGTCCGACCACGACATGGGCGGTGACATCATTCCGCGTCTGGTGTCCGAGGGGACGGCCTCGGTCTACGACTTCTGCGACAACGAAGTGCCCGGCGCCACCGAACGCGACCACGGTTATTGGCGCGACGTAGGGACGCTGGACGCGTTCTACGACGCGCACATGGATCTGGTCTCCGTGCATCCGGTGTTCAACCTGTACAACACGCGCTGGCCGATCCGCGGCAGTTCAGAGAACCTGGCGCCGGCCAAGTTCGTCAACGGCGGATCAGCCCAGGAGTCGGTGGTCGGTGCGGGCAGCATCATTTCGGCTGCATCGGTGCGTAACTCCGTGCTGTCGTTGAATGTGGTCGTTGATGACGGCGCGATGGTCGAGGGCAGCGTAATCATGCCCGGCGCCCGGGTCGGGCGGGGTGCGGTGGTTCGCCGCGCGATCCTGGACAAGAACGTCGTCGTGGGTCCGGGCGAAATGGTCGGAGTGGACCTGGACAAGGACCGCGAACGGTTCTCGATCAGCGCCGGCGGTGTGGTCGCGGTCGGTAAGGGCATCTGGATCTAACGCGGGTGTCAGCCCGGGCGAACGCCGAACCGGGCGCTCGGGGTGCGACTACGCCGCAATCGGCGACCGTGCAGCCGGGTTCGGTGCGCAGCAGGTCAGTCGCGCGCGGCAGCGAGCAGTCCGTCGCCCAGCGGAATCAGAACCGGAGTCAGCCGCTCGTCCTCGGCGATCAGTCGTGCCGCCTCACGCACCGCGCTGACGTCGCTGTCCTTGGCGGCCGCATCGCCGGCTCGCCCGCCCAGCGCGGCGCGATGCACGACGATTGCGCCGCCCTGTCGAAGGAGGCGCACCCCCTCGACGACGAATTGTGGCTGGTCGGCGGGATCGGCATCGATGAACACCAGGTCGTAGGACTCATCGGCAAGCCGGGTGAGCACTTCCTGGGCGCGTCCGCTGATCAGCCTGGTACGTCCCGGTCCGATGCCGGCCTCGGCGAATGCCTGCTTGGCGATGAGCTGGTGCTCGGGCTCGACGTCGATCGTCGTCAGCACTCCGTCCTCACGCATACCCGACAACAGCCACAGGCCGCTGACTCCGGCGCCTGTGCCGACTTCGACCACAGCTTTTGCGCCGGTCAGCTTGGCGAGCACGCACAGCAACGCGCCGACGGCCGGGGTGACCGCGCTCACGCCGATGTCTACCGCGCGCTCCCTGGCCGCGCCGACGATGGCGTCCTCGGAGATCGAATTTTCGGCGTGGGCGACGATCGCCTCGGCCTGTTGTGCCCTCGTCCCGCAATCGCCTGAGCCGGCTTCGGGCTCTTCGGTGCTGGCCATGCACCGCAGCGTAGAGCGAAGGACGCCCTGCGGGTGCCGCGACACGCCCGCCGCCAGCTTCGATAATCAGTGCCCGGTGACCATCGTTTCCGCTGGTCGAGAACGGGGTATCAATCTTTCTCAGGAAACGTTCAGTTTGCTCATATGTCGGGCACACCAGCGCGGGAGACGGTGAACGCATGAGAGACGGCGCGATCAGCGCGCGCAGCGATGTTCTCGGTGCCATAGACGGCCTGGGGAAGAAATTCACACCGCGCCGTGTTCCGGATAGCAACCCATTATCTACCGACGGCAACCAACTTCAGCAACCGGAGGATTTGACGATTACCACCGATACGGTCGGCTCACCGCGCCCCGCGGCAGCATCTGTGACTCCAGTGTCTCCGGTATCTATGGCACATCTGGAGCAGTACACCGATGCCGAATGGGTGGAGCCGGCCGAGGAGTTGACCGGTACCGCAGTATTTGACGCGACCGGCGACAAGGCGGCGATGCCGAGTTGGGACGACCTCGTCCGCCAGCACGCCGACCGGGTGTACCGCCTCGCTTACCGCTTGTCCGGCAGCCAACATGACGCCGAGGACCTCACTCAGGAAACGTTCATCCGGGTGTTCAGGTCGGTGCAGAACTACCAGCCCGGCACTTTCGAGGGCTGGCTGCACCGCATCACGACCAACCTGTTCCTCGACATGGTCCGCCGTCGCGGCAGGATTCGCATGGAGGCTCTGCCCGAGGACTACGACCGTGTTCCGGCAGATGAACCGAATCCCGAGCAGATTTACCACGATTCTCGGCTTGGGCCCGATCTTCAGGCCGCGCTCGATTCGCTCCCGCCGGAGTTCCGCGCCGCTGTGGTGCTCTGCGATATCGAAGGTCTGTCCTACGAGGAGATCGGTGCGACCCTCGGAATCAAACTGGGCACCGTGCGCAGCCGCATCCACCGCGGCCGGCAGGCGCTACGTGATCACCTGGCACGCCATTCTGATCGCGATTCGGCGGAAGGTTTTCTCGACACGGCCAAATCGGCCTGACGTTCCCGCGTTGCTGCCCGACGTGCCGCGCTACATTCGAATTAGGCCGACGTGCCACGAGCCGAGAGGAGCCGGGCGATGGTCGATCCTGGACATGCGTTTCGCCGTGCGGTCTCCTGGTTTCCCTCGCAGTTTGCCTCGCAGAGTGACGCACCGGTCGGCCCGCGCCAGTTCGGTTCCACCGAACACCTGTCGACGGAGGCTATCGCGGCGTTCGCCGACGGTGAATTGGGCATGACCGCACACCTGCGCGCAGCCCACCATCTCTCACTATGCCCCGATTGTGCTTTGGAGGTCGACGCCCAGCGTCAAGCCAGGTCAGCGTTGCGGGATTCCTGTCCGGTGGCGATGCCGACCTCCTTGCTGGGCCTGTTGTCCGAGATTCCACACCACACGCCGGACGAGGCTGCCGAGCCGGCTGACATGCCACGTATAGGCGATAGCGTGCGACGCCCCCGTCGCAAGCGTCGGTAGGGTGGAAGCTTAGGGCCGACCGGCGCGAATCGGCGTCGGCGCGTCGGCGATTGCTTGCACCCCGACAGAGGGTATGGAGAAGGGCGATGAACGGGTGACCAATCTGGACCAGTCCGGCCGGGAACGGCTCGAGCCGCGACCTGTGTCGCGGCCGCCGGTCGATCCGGCTGCCAAGCGTACGTTCGGCAGACCTGAGGGCGTGGACGGCTCTTTCATGGCTACCGGTCAAAATCGCGACCAGGGGGAGTTCGCGCCCAAGGATCTGGCCCCAGACCCCGTGCTGGCCGAGGCTTTCGGCCGCACCCAGCCCGGTGGGGACTCGCTACAGCGGCATCCCACCGACGCCGGCGCACTCGACGCCGAAGGCAAGCAGGGCGCCGACGAACTCGATGATCCGTGGCGCAATCCCGGCTCGCCCGCAGCACTGGGGACTCCCGCGTTCGCGCCGGCCCCACCCGCGCCGGTCCGCGCAGACACCGGCAAGCTGGGCGTACGCGATCTGCTGTTTGGCGGCAGGGTCTCCTATACCGCCCTCGCGGTCCTCGGCATCGTCGCGCTGGTCCTCGGTGTCGCCGGTGGCCTGGTGGGCCGCAAGACCGCCGAGGTGGTCGAGGCGTTCACCACGTCGAAGGTGACCCTGGAAACCAGCGACAGGCCCGATCTGCCGCCGGGTCGTTTTACCGAAGTAGCTGCCGCGGTAGCCGATTCGGTGGTCACCATCGAGGCGACCAGTGACAGTGATGGTGCTCAAGGGTCCGGCGTCGTGATCGACGGCCGTGGCTACGTCGTCACCAACAACCACGTGATCTCCGAGGCTGCGACAAATCCGAGCAAGTACAAGCTGGCGGTGGTGTTCCACGACGGCACGGAGGTACCGGCCAACCTGGTCGGCCGCGATCCCAAGACCGACCTGGCGGTACTCAAGGTCGACAACGTCGACAACCTGGTCGTCGCGCGGATGGGCGATTCCGAGAAACTGCGGGTAGGCGAGGAGGTCATCGCCGCCGGCGCACCGTTGGGATTGCGCAGCACGGTCACCACCGGCATCATCAGCGCGCTGCACCGTCCGATACCGCTCTCGGGTGACGGCTCAGACACCGACACCGTCATCGATGGCGTGCAGACCGATGCCTCGATCAACCACGGCAACTCGGGCGGGCCGTTGATCAACATGAACGCCGAGGTGATCGGCATCAACACCGCTGGAAAGTCACTGTCGGAAAGCGCCAGCGGTCTGGGGTTCGCGATTCCGGTCAACGAGGTCAAGCAGGTCGTCGAGACGCTGATTCAGGACGGCAAGATCGCCCATCCGACCCTCGGCCTCACCGCGCGTTCGGTGAGCAACGAGGTCGCGCACGGAGCGCAGATCGCCAACGTGACACAGGGTGGAGCCGCTGAGCAGGGCGGCATCCTCGAGAACGACGTTGTCGTCAAGGTGGGCGATCGCGATGTCGCCGACGCCGATGAGTTCGTCGTCGCCGTGCGGCAGCTCAAGATCGGCGAGCCGGCACCCATCGAGGTCGTCCGCGATGGCCGGCGTGTCACACTCACCGTCACTCCTGGCCCGGACAACAGCACGTAACCGATGTTCGCCAACGTTGGTTGGGGCGAGATGTTGGTCCTGGTGGTCGCCGGACTGGTGATCCTCGGACCGGAGCGGCTGCCCGGGGCGATCCGGTGGACGTCGCGAGCGCTGCGCCAGGCCCGCGACTACCTCGGTGGCGCCACCAGTCAGCTGCGAGAGGACCTCGGCCCTGAGTTCGACGATCTTCGGGAACCGCTGTCCGAGCTGCAGAAGTTCAGGGGTATGACTCCGCGTGCGGCGTTGACCAAGCACCTGCTCGACGGGGACGATTCGATATTTACCGGGAAGTTCGACGCGGCGACCCGTGCACAGCCAGTGCCGCAGCCAACACCGGAAAAGCCTCAGTCCTCAGGTGGTCCGGCCGATGTTGCTAACGCCACGCCCGATGCCGAGCAGGCCACGTCATCGATGACGTCGACGCCTTTCGACACCGACGCCACGTAGCTGGTGCGCGTTGGCATCGAAACTCCTGTCTGGCAGCGGGAGCGCGGCGGGCGATCTGCTGGAACGCGGTTTCGACGCTAACGGCCCGCGGGATCCACCCCCAGTGACATGCCGGCCAGACCGCGCTTACGGCTCGACAGAGTATCGGCAATGCCGTGCAGCGCCTTACCCGCCGCGGTGTCGGGAGCGGACAACACCAGCGGAACGCCGGAATCGCCGGCCGAGACCAGGGCGGGATCGAGCGGCACCTGGCCCAGCAGAGGAACCTCGGCGCCGACGGCCCGGGACAGGCGCTCGGCGACGCGTTGACCGCCGCCCTCCCCGAAGATCTGCATGGTTGTTCCGTCGGGCAGCACCAGTCCGGACATGTTCTCCACCACGCCGACGATGCGCTGACGGGTCTGCAGCGCGATCGCTCCGGCGCGCTCGGCGACTTCGGCGGCGGCCAACTGCGGCGTGGTGACGACCAGAATCTCCGCGCCGGGAATCAGTTGGGAGACCGAGATCGCGATGTCCCCGGTGCCCGGTGGCAAGTCCAGCAGGAGCACGTCCAGGTCGCCCCAGTAGACGTCGGCGAGGAACTGCTGAAGTGCCCGGTGCAGCATCGGCCCGCGCCACACCACCGGCGTGTTGCCCTGGGTGAACATCGCGATGGAGATCACCCGAACGTCATGCGCGACCGGCGGCAGGATCATCGAGTCAACCTGGGTAGGCCGGTCGTTAGTCCCCATCATCCTGGGCACGGAGTGGCCGTAAATGTCGGCGTCGAGAAGACCCACCGAGAGCCCGCGGGCCGCCAGCGCAGCCGCCAGGTTCACCGTGACGCTGGACTTGCCGACACCCCCCTTCCCCGACGCGACGGCGTACACGCGGGTGGTTGAGCCGGGTTGGGCAAAAGGGATCACCGGCTCCCGAGAATCGCCGCGTAGCAGTTTGCGCAGTTCAGCACGCTGCTCGTCGTTCATGACATCGAGTGTGACCTTCACCGCCCCGGTGCCGGGCACGTCGCTGACCGCTCGGGTCACGCTGTCGGAGATCTCGGTTTTCTTCGGGCAGGCGGCGATGGTCAGATACAGCTCGACATGCACCGATCCGGGCTGGCCGTCGTATCCGACAGTGACGTCCTTGACCATTCCCACGTCGGTGATCGGGCGCCGTAGTTCGGGGTCGATCACTTTGGCCAGGGCCGCGCGGACCGAGGACTGGAGGTTATCCGGAGTTGAGGGCATCAATTGGGAGTGTAGGCCGCAGACCGGCGACGCCCCGAAGCCGGGCGACCGCCGTGCTCAGGCCGCCGGGCCGGGCGGTGGTCCAAGTGCGGGCGGTAGCGGGCCCGGTGGTGGCGCCCCCGGTGGGGGCGGTGCCGCGGGCGGTCCGGGCGGGAGCAGCGGTTGAGCTACCGGTGCCGCGGGCGGTCCGGGCGGCAGCAGCGGTTGAGCCACCGGTGCCGCGGGCGGTCCGGGCGGGAACGCGGGCGGCGGGAACCCGGGCGGTGCCGGCGGCACCGTGTCCTGAATGCAGAACACCGCACACTCCGGCTGAGCTGGTTGCATCCACGGAGGCAGCCACTCGGGCTGCGGCTGGGTCGCCGGCTGGGGTGAGACTTGCAACCCGCCCGCAGGCCCGGGGAGGGGGCCGAGCGACTGACCAGGCACGAATCCGGGAACGTTGGTCGAGATCTGGCTGGCAGCATCCGTGCGTCCCATGAGGGGTATCAACGACAGCGGATCGCTGGGGGGTAGGCCGGTGGCGTTCAGTGGCAATCCGGGGCCGAGACCCTGCTGAATGCGGTCCAGGTGGCTGTCAATGGTGGCGAGGGTGCTGCCGCTGGTCCCGCTGCTGCCGAGCGACGGAACGGAGCCATTGATCGGCGGCAGGTCGACGGGGACGACCCCCGTCGCGTAGGACGCTGCCCAGCTCAGCACGTTTCGCGCGTAAGCCATCGAGTTGTTGTATCGAAGGATCGCGGCCATGACGTCCGCCTGATTGCGCAGGTTGAGTCCACCGCTGCACAGGTAGCGGGCCGCGGCCAGCGATGCGTCGAAGATGTTCTGGACGTCGGCCTTGCCATCGTTGTCGCCGTCGGATGCGTACCGCGACCACGTGCCGGGCAGGAACTGCATTGGACCCAGCGCCCTGGCATAGGTCACGCGGTCGGCGCTGCGGCTCTGCACGATGATTTCGTTTCCGGGCAGTGTGCCGTCCAGGGCGGGGCCGTAGATCGGTTTCACGGCCGTGCCACGCGAATCTGTTGCGCCGCCGTAGGCGTGCATGGACTCGATTCGGCCGATTCCGGCCAGCAGGTTCCAGCTGACCCCGCAACCGGGGAAAGCGGTCGTCATCATGGCTTCGGCGTTTCGGTAGGCCGCCAACGCCATTGACGGAATACGCAGCGCCCCAGGCGCATTTACTACCGCCGAGGGTGGTGGCGAGGATGAGCTGCCGCCGACCGTATTGAACGGTGTCGGTGTCTTGGCGATGGCCACCACCGAGGCGCCGGAAGCCTCACCCGGGGATCGCTCGACAGTGGCCAGAGGCAGGACCGCGGAATCGCGGGTGGGTGCGTTGGTCGTCGGTGCGGACGCCCCCACTGCGCCCGCCAACACGAGTGGTGTCAGCACCGCGGCCACCCCGAAAGCCGGCCTACGGGCGACTCGGCCGGCTGCCCGGAGGGCCGATCCTCCGCTAATGTGCACTCAAACCGCCCTAGCCGTGGTGATCACTTATGAACCACGCCACCATACCCACTAGGCAACGATGTCGTAACAGCAATCGCCACAGCTGGGTCAGGTGTTTTTCGCGGACCGCCGGTCAAGGCCGTGATGAGGGTGGTTGTTCAGGCCCGCCGGCGGGTCGGCGGAGCTCGGTGATCAGCTCGCGGATCTCCTCCAGCTCGCGGCGCAGGTAGTCGCGGGTCGCGACTTCGCCGACGGCCAGGCGCAGCGCCGCCAGTTCGCGAGCCAGATATTCGGTGTCGGCCTTGGTCTGTTCGGCACGCCTGCGGTCTTCTTCCAGGGAGACACGGTCCCGGTTCTCCTGCCGGTTCTGGGCGAGCAGGATCAGCGGCGCTGCGTAGGCGGCCTGGGTGGAGAACGCCAGGTTCAACAGGATGAATGGGTAGGGATCCCATTGCCAGGCGAAGGCGCCGATGTTGAGCAGTACCCACACCACCACCGCGACGGTCTGGATGGCCAGGTAGCGGCCGGTGCCGAGGAACCGCGCAATGCGTTCGCTGACCCGGCCTACCGCTTCCACATCGACGCGGGGCGCGAGCGAACGGGAGACGCGTGGGGTGTCGAGGCGCTGCCGAGCCGCCGATTCGCTCATAGCGGGCCCTGGCCGTTCACGATCACCGATTCGGCCTTCCGTTCCCGCCAGTCATCAGGCAACATGTGGTCGAGCACATCGTCGACGGAGACGGCGCCGAGCAGGTGGTTCTCGTCGTCGACCACCGGCCCGCACACTAGGTTGTAGGCGGCGAAGTAACGGGTGACCGCACCCAGTGAGTCCTCGGGTTTCAGGTAGGGCAGGTCGGTATCGACGATGCCGCTGACCAGCTCCGCCGGCGGCTCGCGCAGCAAGCGCTGGAGATGTACGCATCCCAGGTAGTGGCCGGTGGGGGTGGCTGTAGGCGGGCGCACCACAAAGACCACCGACGCCAACGCCGGCGTCAGATCCGGGTCACGCACCTGGGCAAGGGCTTCGGCAACGGTGGTGTCGGGAGCCAGCGCTACCGGCTCGGAGGTCATCAGGCCGCCGGCGGTGTCCGGGGAGTGGCTGAGCAGGCGGCGTACGTCCTCGGAATCCTCTGGGTCCATTCGCCTGAGGAACAGTTCGGCATCCGCCGGTGCCATCGTCCCGAGCAGGTCGGCGGCGTCGTCGGGGTCCATCGCCTCCAACACATCCGCGGCACGATCGGTCTTGAGCTGCCGCAGCAGTGCAACCTGCTCGCCTTGGGGCAACTCCTGCAGAACATCGGCTAGCCGCTCGTCGTCGAGGGCGTTGACGACCTCGTGCCGCCGCTTGGCCGGCAGCTCGCGGATGGCGTCGGCCACCTCGACGGGCCGCTGGCCCTCGAACTGTTCGAGGAGTTGGGCTACGCCCTGATCGGGCATCGCCAGACCGGACGGCGTCAGGCCGTGGACGTGCTGCCAATCGACGGTGTGGACATTGGCCCGGCGGCCCAGCCGACGCTGCGGACGCACCGCGACTTTGGTGACCATCCAGTCACGAGTGCGGGTTTGCTCGATAGCGAGGTCCACGACGATCACGTCGAGCCCCGCCAGTTGGGCCAGGTCCGGGTCGTCGACGCGCACCCGGGTTTCCAGCACCTGCCCCAGCACGAGCACCTCGCCGGGCCGTAGGGAAAACCGGCGTAGGGACACGTTGCCGGTGGACAGCGTGACCGCCCCGGGCTCGATCGCCGTGACACGCAGAATGGGTACGAAAATCCTTCTGCGACTGAGTAACTCGATGACGAGGCCAAGTACGCGGGGTTGCTGGCGCACCACGGAAATGCCGATCACCACATCGCGGACCCGCCCGATCGATTCGCCGTCGGGGCCCAGCGCCACCATCCCCGCGAGCCGGGCCGCGTAAACCCTGTTGACCGACGCCATGGTTGCCCAGCGTAGAGAGTGTTGTGGTGGAAAACCGGTTACGACCCAGTCTGACCTGACTGGCGGTGCCGGGCAGGGGCGCCGGTGATGATCGGCTGCTCGGGGTGCTGACCGTCAGTTGCCGGCGTACAGCAGGGTGGACACCAGAATGTAGAGGGCAATTCCGATCATGATCAGCGTGCTGACGACAACGGCGGCGACAGCGAGACCATAGCCGTCCTGGCCGCTGCGTTTCGTTTCCCGCATGGCGACGAGTCCCAGCACCAGCCCGATGATCGAGGATAAGCCGCAGCAGGCCAGGCCGGCCACCGAAGTGATCAGAGCGGCGATCGCCTTGCCGCTGGTTCCGGTCGGCGGGTAGGCCGGATGGTGTTGGTAGTAACCAGGATACGGCGGTGGATACACCGGCGGCGGAAGCCCGACATCGGCCGGGTATTCCAGTGGTTCTGGTTCGAAGCCGTTGGGCGGCTCCGGCCCGTTCGTGGTCATCGCGGGTCAGGCGGTCTCAAGAGGCAAGGGCGGAAATGGTCCAGGTAAGGCTTATCAGCAACGTCACCACACCCACGACGATGCCCGCTATGGCCAAGCCCTGACCGGCCTGAGGCGTCTGCTTGATCTGATTGAGCGACACGATGCCGAGCACTATGCCGATGATCGAGCCCAGGCCGCAGCACACCCCGACGATCGAGGCGACCAGCGATACGATGGCCAGGGTGTTCGTATCTTGCTGGACGGGTGCGCCGTATCCGTATTCAGCACCTGGGTAGCCGGTGGGTGGGTACGTCCCGTAGGGGGATGGCGGCGGATAGGGCGGAGCGCCGTATCCCTGGTCAGCGTAGGGAGCGGACCCGGTACCCGGATATGGCGGCGGATAGCCGACCGGTGGCGGGGGAGAGCCGGGTGGCGGATACCCCCCCGGCGGTGGGGAGCCCACTGTCGGTGTGTAGGCCGGGGGAACGTAACCGGCGCCCGGCGGCGGGTACCCGGTCGGGGGCGTGTCGTCCGCGGGGTCGGGTGGCGGAGGAGACGAACTCGACGAGTGCTCGATAGGGGGAGCTTCGTAGCCTGTTGCGAAAGGCTCGGACCCGCCGGCGTCGGCATCGGATGATTCGATTCGGCCTGCTTCGTCGTCCGAATTTGTCATGCTGATCAACCTAGTGCAAGGCGGGGGAACCCTCGCAAGGCCCAATGAGCGCTTCCCGGGGGCACCTTTCGCGCGCCTGGAGCGTTGACCTACAGACCAGCAGTGCACGTCGCGCAATCGAAGGAGTTCTCAGACGATGACCAGCCCCTTCCAGCCTGGACCCAATCCGGGTGCGGCATCCGGCGTTCCCGGCCCCGGACGTGGACGCCCGGCCGGACTGCCCACTCCTCCCAAGGGGTGGCCGATCGGCTCGTATCCGACCTACGCCGAGGCGCAGCGCGCGGTGGACTACCTTTCCGATCACCAGTTCCGCGTTCAGGATGTGACCATCGTGGGCATCGACCTGATGCAGGTCGAGCGCGTGACGGGGAGATTGTCCTGGCCCAAGGTGTTGGGCGGCGGTGTCATCACGGGCGCCTGGCTGGGTCTGTTCATCGGCTTGATCCTGGGCTTCTTCAGCCCCAACCCCTGGAGCGCCCTCATCACCGGCCTGGTCGCGGGCGTGTTCTTCGGTTTGATCACCACCGCGATCCCGTACGCGATGGCTCGGGGTACAAGAGATTTCAGCTCGACGATGCAACTGGTCGCCGGGCGCTACGACGTGCTCTGCGATCCGCAGAGCGCCGAACAGGGCAGAGATCTCCTGGCACGCTTGACGATCTGAACCCGCTGCGCGACGGTCATGGGGTGAACGACGTCCTGATCCGGGTCCGTGCACACCTACGCGACCACTTCACGCGGATCGGGAACGCCGCGGAACCCGTCGAGGCCAGCGTGACGTTCCTCGGCGCCGAACCCATCGACGTCCTCAGGTTCGGAGTTCCCGATACCTCTAATGCCGATGCAGTGCACTACATTTCGCTTGGATGCTCCCGGCATCCCATGGTCGATCCCGCGGAGTTGCGCGCCGATCCGGTACGTGGGCCCCGCGCTGAGGTCGCTGTCGCTCTTCGCGGGGCCTCGCCCAGCGGGCTGGCGCGTTCGTTGGCGGTGGTCGCCGCCTCGCCTTCCGTCGAGGGGCTGATCCTGGAGCCCGACGCACTCGTCGATCTGGAGACGCCGCTTTGGCAGGGTGCCCCCTTTACGGCGTACCTGTTGGGGCGCAGTGAGATCGACGACGTCGTTCTGGCGGCGCCGTTGTCGCCGGTGACCGTATTGTCAGCGGTTCCGATCACTCCGACGGAGGCTGCGTGGGTGCGGCTGAAAGGTGCGGGCGCCATGAGGGACGCGTGGGTTCAGGATGGGGTCGACCCCACAGACCCGCGGCGGCGGGCCGCCAGTCCGGCGTAGGCGGCGGCCCGGCCTGCCTGATCCGTTCACCAACGGGCAGCCGATTCCGGTGAGCTTGGCCGGTCGGATACCCTGACGGCCGTGTCGGAAAGAGATGTCGGTTCCTCGTGCGAGCCCTCGGCAGTGGCGCCCACGCCCCAGGTTATCATTGAAGATGGCGAGGTATTCGAGACCCATGAGGGCGGCAAGCTCTCGGTTGAACTGAAATCACCACTGGATACCCAGCGGGCGTTGTCGATCGCCTACACCCCCGGGGTGGCGCAGGTGAGCCGCGCAATCGCCGCCGATGCCACGCTGGCGAGGCGCTACACCTGGGCTAACCGGCTGGTGGCGGTGATCAGTGACGGCACCGCGGTGCTCGGGCTCGGGGACATCGGGCCCGCCGCCTCGCTGCCGGTAATGGAGGGAAAGAGCGCGCTGTTCAAGACGTTCGGTGGACTCGACTCCATCCCGATCGTGCTCGATACCAAGGATTCCGACGAGATCGTCGAGACCATAATCCGGCTGCGTCCGACCTTCGGCGCGGTCAACCTCGAAGACATCTCGGCGCCTCGCTGCTTCGAGATCGAGCGCCGCGTCATCGAGGCGTTGGACTGCCCGGTCATGCACGATGATCAGCACGGCACCGCCATCGTCGTGCTCGCCGCTCTGCTGGGAGCCAGTGAGGTGCTGGGCCGCGACATGCGCACGTTGAAGATCGTCATCTCCGGCGCGGGAGCCGCCGGAATCGCCTGCGCGAATATCCTGCTGGCCAAGGGCATCGACGACATCACGGTGCTCGACAGCAAGGGCATCGTGCACACCGACCGCGAGGACCTCAACCCGTTCAAGGCCGAGTTGGCCACCAGGACCAATCCGCGCGCTTTGCGCGGTGGGATCGCCGAAGCGCTGAGCGGTGCCGACGTGTTCATGGGGGTTTCGGCCGGGCTGGTGCCAGAGGAGTTGATCGCGACGATGGCGCCGGGCGGCATCGTTTTCGCGATGTCCAACCCAGACCCAGAAATCCACCCCGACGTGGCACGCAAGTATGCCGCCGTAGTAGCCACCGGCCGCAGTGATTTCCCGAACCAGATCAACAACGTGCTGGCCTTCCCCGGCGTGTTCCGGGGTGCGCTGGACGCGGGTGCGTCGCGCATCACCGAGAAGATGAAGGTGGCCGCGGCGGAGGCCATCTTCTCGGTCGTGGGTGAGGATCTGGCGGTCGATTACATCGTGCCCAGTGCGCTGGATTCCCGGGTGGGTCCCGCGGTGGCGGCCGCGGTCGCCGCAGTCGCCCAGGATTCAGGCGACTGATCTCCACGCCCATTATCGGCCGGCTGGCGTGGGTGCTGGTCGGGTTACTGCTCGCCACGGGTTGCGGTGGCGCGCCGCCTGTGGCGTCGATTCCGGTCGGGTCCACCGCGGATCCGGAGTCCGCGGTGGTGGCTCACCTCTACGCAGCAGCTTTGCGGTTCTATGGAAACCCGGCCCACGTCCGGACTGCGCAGGATCCGCTCGGTCAACTTGACACGGGAGAGATTCGCGTCGTGCCCGGTTTCACCGGGCAGTTGCTGGAGCGGTTCGAGCCGGACGCGCCGGCGCGATCGCCCCTGCAGGTGTACCGCACCCTGGTTTCGGCATTGCCCGAGGGCGTCGCAGCCGGTGACTACACCACTTCGGCGCAGGACAAGCCAGCTGTGGCGGTCACCGAGAAGACCGCTGAGCGCTGGGGTGCTCGCGACGTGTCCGAAATCGTGCGGCGGTGTGACGAGGTGTCGGTCGGCGCGGTGACGGGCGCGCCGCGGCCCGCCTCCGTCGGCACCTGCGTATTGCCCGAGGCGCTCGAATTCGCCGACGAGGCAGCACTGTTCTCATCGCTGCGGTCAGCGCAAATCGACGCCGCCTGGGTGACGACCGCCGCGCCGGACGTACCGACCGAGATGGTCGTGTTGTCCGACAGGACGGCCTTGATCCGTGCCGAAAACCTGGTGCCGCTGTACCGGCGCAATGAGCTGACCGAGTCTCAAGTGCTCGCTCTCAACGAGATCGCCGGTGTGCTGGACACCGGATCGCTGGCCGAAATGCGCCGAAAAGTCATCGAGGGCGCCGATCCCGGCGCGGTGGCGGGGCAGTGGCTCGACGCCCACCCCCTCGGTCCCGGCAACTGAGGCGCCAGGCCTGCGGCGGTTCACCCCGAAGACGGGTGATTCGTCCGCGCCAGTAACCTCGGCAGGAACCGCTGGTAGGCCGACCCGGTGACACGTACGACCGCATCGAACACCTTGGCGTCGCTACCCACCAGCACCCGGGGTTTCTTCTTGCTGACGCCTTCGAGAATGATGCGGGCCGCTTTCTCCGGGGAGAGCTTGGCGAGCTTGGTATCGAAATCTTGGGCCAGGGTGTGCTTGTCGAGGCCCTCGGCGGTCGTCATGTTGCGGGCGATCGCGGTCTTGATGCCACCGGGGTGGACACAGGTGACTGCCACCGGGTGGCCGGCCATCGCCATCTCCTGGGTCAGGGCTTCGGTGAAACCGCGCACGGCGAATTTGGCTGCGCAGTAGGCGGCTTGACCCGGCACGCCGAGCAGTCCGAAGAGACTCGAGATGTTGATGACGTGGCCGTCGCCGGAGTCGATGAGGTGCGGCAGGAAAGCTTTGGTTCCGTTGACCACGCCCCAGTAGTCGACGTCGAACACGCGCTCGATGTCCTTCAACTCCGATACCTCGACATCGCCCGTAAAGGCAATGCCCGCGTTGCTGTAGAGCTGGTTGACTTTGCCGAAGTGGTCGGCCACGGCATCGGCGTAGGCTGCGAACGCCTCGCGCTCGGTGACGTCGAGGCGGTCGGACCTGACCGGAGTGCCGATCGCTTTCAGCCGCTGCTCGGTCACTTCGAGGCCTTCGGTGTCGACGTCGCTGACCGCCAGTCGCGCACCGGAGCGTCCCAACTCGATCGCCAGCGCCTGACCGATCCCTGATCCGGCGCCTGTGACCACGGCCACCTTTCCGGCGAATCCCTCCATGAACTACTCCTTTGTGCGGGGTGGCGCCTGGGCCGGTTCAGGTTAGTGCACCGGTGGCAAGAGCCTTGAGATCGCGGTGGAGAACAGGCTCTGATAGCGGGGGCCGACGGCCCGCACGATCAGATCCAACGCCTTGATGTCGGGTCCGACGAGCACCCGCGCCTTCTTTTTCCGCACCGCTTCCAAGATGATGCGGGCGGCTTTCTCCGGCGTGGTCATGGTGAGCTTCCTGTCGAACAGTTGCGTGAGGGTGTCCCGCTCGACGCCCTCGGCCGTCGTCGCGTTCCGCATGATCGCGGTCTTGATCCCTCCGGGATGCACGCTCGTCACCGCTACCGGGTGACCGTTGACGTCCATCTCCTGGCAGAGGGACTCGGTGAATCCGCGTACGGCGAACTTCGCGGAGTTATAGGCCGCTTGTCCGGGCACCGAGAAGATGCCGAAAGCACTCGATACGTTGACTACGTGGCCGTCACCGGAGGCGATGAGGTGGGGCAGAAACGCCTTCGTGCCGTTCACCACACCCCAGAAGTCGACGTCGATGATCCGCTCCATGTCCTTGAACGGCGTGACCTCGACAGCACCGACGTAGGCGATGCCCGCATTGTTGTAAATCTGGTTGACTTTGCCGTAATGCTGAGCGACATCGTCGGCGTACAGTTGAAAGGCTTCTCGCTCGGTGACGTCGAGACGGTCGGCCTTCACCAGAGCACCGATGGCTTTCACTCGCTCTTCAGTCGCGCTCAGGCCTTCGGTGTCGATATCGCTGATGGCCAGGTGCGCGCCAGAGCGGCCCAACTCGATCGCCAGCGCCTGGCCGATGCCTGACCCGGCACCGGTCACGACGGCGACTTTCCCGGCGAAGCCCTGCATGTGCACTCCTCGTGTCGACTGCCCGGTGTCGAGGCTATCCGCTACCGAGGGGCACGCGGACACCAGGGCAGATGACCGTCACGGTGGCGGCGAAGTAATGGCAGAGGGGCCCGCGACGACATTCATGTCATGAAGTTCATGTACCCGGCCATCGCCTCGTTTGTCGCCTCGGCCGCTGTGGTCTCGGCGACCGTGACCGCCGCGCCGGCTCAGGCAGATACCGGCGTCGACGTGTTCCTGAGGATGCTCGACCAGTACGGTCTGGGCTTCATCGACCCGGTGACCGCTGTGCGGATCGGGGAGTCGGTGTGCCCGCTGCTCGTCGAACCCGGACAGGAAGCCGTCCGTGTCGCTGCCGATGTCGCCGACGAACTCGGTCGTCCGCTCGGGCTCGCGACCCTGTTCACCGGATTCGCGATTCAAGCCTTCTGCCCGCGCGCGGTTGCCGCGCTGACCGACGGCCGGCCGTTCTCGTTCTTCGACGTGTAACGGTCGCCCATCGGCCGCGAGCGCACGCAAAAGTCCGCCCATTGCGGCGCGTCGCCGTACAGACTCGCCCGCTCGCGGGGCAAGGGGGTCAGCTCGCGGGGCAGGGGTTCAGCCGAACGCGGTGTCGATGATCTCCTGCTGCTCGACCGCGTGCACCTTCGAAGAACCCGACGATGGCGCCGACATCGCCCGCCGTGAGATGCGCTTGATGCCCGCCAGCCTCTCGGGCAACACCTCGGGCAGCGCCAACCCCAGCGTCGGCCAGGCGCCCTGGTTGGCCGGCTCTTCCTGGACCCAGAAGTATTCCCCGGCGTTGGGATACTGGTCCAGCGTCTGGGCCAGTCGCCGCTTCGGCAGTGGAGCCAGTTGCTCGAGTCGGACGATCCCGATGTCCTCGCGCTCCTCCTTGGCCTTGCGGGCCGCCAACTCGTAGTACAGCTTGCCGCTGGTCAGCAGGACTCGCTTCACCTTGGCGCGGTCGCCGGTTCCCTCGGTGTAGGTGGGTTCCTCGAGCACCGACCGGAACTTCATCTCGGTGAAATCCTTGAGGTCGCTCACAGCGGCCTTGTTACGCAACATCGACTTCGGGGTGAAGACGATCAGGGGCCGGTGGATTCCGTCGAGTCCGTGCCGGCGGAGCAGATGGAAATAGTTGGCAGGGGTCGAGGGCATCGCGATCGTCATCGACCCCTCGGCCCACAGCAACAGGAACCGTTCGATACGACCCGACGTGTGGTCAGGCCCCTGGCCTTCGTGACCGTGCGGCAGGAGCAGCACCACGTCGGAGAGCTGACCCCACTTGGCCTCGCCCGAGCTGATGAACTCGTCGATGATGGACTGCGCCCCGTTGACGAAATCGCCGAACTGGGCCTCCCACAACACCAGCGCGTCGGAGTTGCCCACCGAGTAGCCGTATTCGAAGCCCACCGCGGCGAACTCCGACAGCGCGGAGTCGTAGACCATGAACTTCCCGCCGGTCGGGTTGCCCTCGGTGTCGACGGTCAGCAGGTCCAGCGGGGTGAACTCCCTGCCGGTCTTGCGGTCGATGAGCACCGCGTGGCGCTGGGTGAATGTGCCACGGCGGGTGTCCTGGCCGGTGAACCGGATGGCCCTGCCCTCGGCCAGGAATGACCCCAGCGCCAGCAATTCGGCGAAGGCCCAGTCGACCTTGCCCTCGTAGGCCATGTCCCGGCGTTTCTGCAGAACGGGCTTCACCCGGGGATGGACGTTGAAATCTGCGTCGAATGCCAGGTGGGCATCACCGATACGGGCCAGCAACGATTTGTCGACCGCGGTGGCCATTCCGGCTGGAACCATTTGGTCGGACTCCACCGATTCGCTCGGCGCGGGTGTGTGCTTCTCGAGTTCACGAACCTCGTTGAAGACCTGTTCCAGTTGCCCCTGATAATCGCGCAGCGCGTCCTCGGCCTCCTTCATCGAGATGTCGCCGCGGCCGATGAGTGACTCGGTGTATGACTTGCGCACGCCCCGTTTCGTGTCGATGACGTCGTACATGTAGGGCTGGGTCATCGACGGGTCGTCGCCCTCGTTGTGGCCCCGCCGCCGGTAGCACAGCATGTCGATGACGACGTCCTTCTTGAACTGCTGGCGGAAGTCGACTGCCAGCTTGGTCACCCACACGGCCGCCTCGGGATCGTCGCCGTTGACGTGGAAAATCGGCGCGCCGATGATCTTGGCGACGTCGGTGCAGTATTCCGAAGATCGGGAGTCGACCGGCGAAGTGGTGAAACCGATCTGGTTGTTGACGACGATATGGATGGTTCCGCCGGTGCGGTACCCGCGCAGCAGCGCCAAGTTCAGCGTCTCGGCGACCACGCCCTGACCGGCGAACGCTGCGTCGCCGTGCAGCATCATCGGCATGACGGTGAACCCGTCTGGTCCGTCGCCCTTGTCGAGCATGTCCTGCTTGGCGCGCACCAGCCCCTCCAGCACCGGGTCGACCGCCTCGAGGTGGCTCGGGTTGGCGACCAGCGACACGTCGATGTCGTTTTCGCCGAACATCTGGATGTAGGTCCCGGTCGCGCCCAGGTGGTACTTGACGTCGCCCGAGCCGTGCGCCTGTGACGGGTTCAGGTTGCCCTCGAATTCGGTGAAGATCTGCGAATAGGGCTTGCCGACGATGTTCGCCAGCACGTTGAGCCGGCCCCGGTGCGGCATACCGATCACGACTTCGTCGAGGCCGTGCTCGGCGGCCTGATCGATCCCGGCATCCATCATCGGTATGACGGTCTCGGCTCCTTCGAGCGAGAACCTCTTCTGGCCAACGTATTTGGTCCCGAGGAAAGTCTCGAACGCTTCGGCAGCGTTGAGCTTGCTCAGGATGTATTTCTGCTCCGCGACGGTTGGCTTCTCGTGTTTGATCTCGACGCGTTCCTGCAACCATTCCTGCTGCTCGGGTTCGAGGATGTGTGCGTACTCCACGCCCACATGCCGGCAGTATGCGTCGCGTAGCAGGCCGAGCACGTCGCGCAGTTTCTTGGTGCGCTTGCCGCCGAAGCCGTTGACTTTGAATTCGCGGTCCAGATCCCACAGCGTCAGCCCATGGGTGTTGACGTCGAGGTCGGGGTGGCTGCGGAAGCGGGTCTTGTCCAATCTCAGCGGGTCGATGTCAGCCATCAGGTGACCGCGGTTACGGTACGCCGCGATGAGTTCGATCACCCGGGCGTTCTTGTCCTCGATGGAATCCGGATTGTCGATGCGCCAGCGCACCGGCTCGTAGGGGATTCCGAGGGCACGGAATATCTCGTCCCAGAACTCGTCGTCCAGCAGCAACTGGTGGATCGTACGCAGGAAGTCACCCGACTCCGCACCCTGGATGATGCGGTGGTCATAGGTGGATGTCAGGGTGATCAGCTTGCCGACGCCGAGATCGGCTATGCGCTCATCGCTGGCGCCCTGGAACTCTGCCGGATACTCCATGGCGCCGGCGCCGATGATTGCGCCCTGTCCCTGCATCAGGCGTGGCACCGAGTGCACGGTGCCAATCGTTCCCGGATTGGTCAGCGAGATCGTCACGCCACCAAAATCTTCGGCGGTCAGCTTGCCGTCGCGGGCGCGACGCACGATGTCCTCGTAGGCGGCGATGAACTGGCCGAACTGCAGTTCCTCGCAGTTCTTGATTCCCGCGACGACCAGCTGCCGCTTCCCGCCTTTGCCTTTCAGGTCGATGGCCAATCCCAGATTGGTGTGGGGAGGGGTCACCGTGTTGGGCTTGCCGTCCACCTCGGCGAAGTGGCGGTTCATGTTCGGGAACTTCTTCACCGCCTGCACAATCGCGTAGCCCAGCAGATGGGTGAACGAAACCTTGCCGCCGCGGGTGCGCTTGAGGTGGTTGTTGATGACGATCCGATTGTCGATCATGGCCTTGGCCGGGATCGCTCGCACACTGGTCGCGGTGGGTACGTCCAGTGATGCCGACATGTTCTTTACCACCGCGGCGGCGGCGCCGCGCAACACCTGGGTTCCTTCGTCGGGCGTCACCGGGGTGGCCGGCGTGCTCTTGGTAGGTGCCTGGGGCATCGTGGCCTCGACCTTCGGGGGCGTGGTCTGCTTGGGGGGCGGTGCCGGCGCGGGCGCGGGGGCACTGACCGGTTTCGCCGTGGGCTTCCCGTGGCCGCGTGGTTCGGCGTCGCTGGTGGGCTCGGGTGAGTAGTCGACGAGGAACTCGTGCCAACTTGGGTCGACCGACGAGGGATCGTCGCGGAACTTGCGATACATCTCTTCGACCAGCCACTCGTTCTGACCGAATGGTGAAGGTGAACTCACGGCTGCTATTCGCCTCAATTCTTCGCTTCGAGCCAGTGCCGCACAGCGGCAGCCGGCCACCCAATCCAACGATGCGGCGTGTTCCACATTTCCGCCTCATAGAGGCTAGCGCTTCGGTCGCCGGCCGGAGCATGCAACGCGGTTATGGCCTTTGCGGCATGAGTAGTGGACGTGCACCAAGAGTGGCCGAGCGAGCAGGCGGGCGCCCACGGGCAGACGTTCGGGTGTTTCCAGCGATTCCACTTCGCTCCGAGGTAGCCCTGCGCGTGGACAGCAAAATCCCGGTAGGCGGCTTTCCCTGGGGCAACTGACTACCGAGTGTGCGGATGCCAACTGCGCCAAGCAATCCCTAGAAGCTCTGCAGCCGGCCCTGCCGCCGTTAGCAAATCCGTTTGTGACATGATACGGTTTGCCACCAGAATATGATCCGCGTCACAGGGGGAATCTTGAGTAGCTCGCGCTATATCGGTCGGGTCGGTGCTTTGGCGTTTGCCTTGGGGGTGGGCGCGGCTGTCGTCGGTGGTGCGGGTGCCGCCTGGGCCGACGAGTCATCCTCGGACTCCATTTCCGCCCATTCAAGTTCGGGGAGCTCCTACGTCGGCGATAACGGGTCGTCGTCGCAGGGCTCCGACCGTGGCTCTGACGTTTCGACGTTGGGCAGCGATTCGGATTCCGATGCCGCTACGGGCACTGATATCGCCGAGGCTGCTATGGCCGAGGCTGACATGGCCGAGGCTGCTATCGCCGAGGCTGAGATGGCCGAGGCTGAGATGGCCGAGGCTGACATGGCCGAGGCTGACGTGGCCGAGGCTGAGATGGCCGAGGCTGAGATCGCCGAGGTCGTGGTCGACGACGAGACCGACAGCGCTCCGCCGGCCGAGGTGGTCACCCTCGACGCTCCACCGTCGGTGACGACCACATCCGGTACGGCGGACCCGCTGAACGGTGGCGATCCCATCGCGCCGGTGGACGTACAACTGGAATTGGCGCTGCTGGGATCTGCTCGACCCGACGAGGCCGCTGCGGCAGCCGTCATCCCCGGCGCGTCCATCTCGGCGCTGGACCCCGGGCCGGTGGCCGCGGCTGAAGCGGTCGCCCAGAGCACGGGCTTGATCTTCGGCGGCAGTGGCGTCCCGATTCCGTCAGAGCAGTACACCCAGGCGGCCTTCGAGAAGTACGTACGTCCCCTCAGCCCGCCAGGCACCGTACCCGAGAGGGTCTTCACCCCGGAGGGCCTGTACCCGCTGACGGGAGTGAAGAGCCTGCCCCTCAACATATCGGTGGAGCAAGGCAACGAGATCATGACGGATGTCATCGAGCAACAGGCCGCTCTTGGCAACACCAGCACGGTTTTCGGCTACTCCCAGAGCTCCATCATGTCCTCGCTGGTCATGTCTGACCTCACCGTCGACCCGTCGTCAGTGCAGTTCGTCTTGGTGGGCAACGAGATGAATCCCAATGGCGGCCTCCTCTCGCGCTTCCCCGACCTGAACCTGCCGAGCCTGGGCATACCCTTCTACGGTGCGACGCCCGAGAACCCGGATTACGAGGTGCACAACTACACGCTGGAATACGATGGGTTCGCGGACTTTCCGCAATATCCCATCCACCTGCTGTCCGTGATCAACGCCGGGCTGGGCATCGTGTTCGTGCACAGGAATTACCTGGAACAGACTCAGGAAGCGATCGACTCAGCGATCGAGTTACCGAGCAGTTCGCCGAATGCGCACTACTACATCATTCCCACCGAAAACCTTCCGCTGCTGGAACCGGTTCGTCTCATCCCGCTGATCGGCGACCCGATTGCAGACTTGCTCCAGCCGATCCTGCGGCCCATCGTGAACCTTGGCTACGGCGACCCGAACTTCGGCTGGTCGAATGAAGGCGACGCGAACGTGCTCCAGCCGTTCGGGTTCCTCCCCAAAATCGACTTGCCCGAACTCTTCGGCCTCGTTGTGGACGGTTTCAATCAGGGACTCCAGGACTTTGGCGCCGCCTTCAGCTCGGGCGGGGTGTTCTGGGAGGAGTTGGCAGCACTCTCGGCGCCGTCATCCGGTTCGGGTGAGTCGCCCGAGGCGTCCGACAACATCATTGAAATTCTGCAGACCGCGATCCTCGAGACCTTCGAATTCATCTCCAACGCGGCCGCATCCCTCTATTCGGCGCTGCTTCCCACAGCCGACATCATCAACGCCATCGTGACGATCCTGCCCGCCTACGTCGCCGATCTGGCGCTGTCCGGCTTTCAGCAAGTCCTCAGCGGTGACATCATCAACGGACTCATCAACATGGTCGGTCTTCCGGCCGCGGCGTTCACCGGACTGGTCACCACCTCCGTGCTGATCGAGTTCCTGGTCATCGCCCAGGCGATCGAAGGCGTCTTCCAACCGGCCCCGTGACCCAAGGCTGGGGTGCAAGCCTGACGCGCTAAGCGGGTGGCGGGGGCAGCAGGTGCAACGGTGACGGCCACCGGGCCGGTGGGTTGCCGAAGGCGGTGTGGGCGTGGCTGACGATCTTCTTGCCCATCAAACGGTTGCCGACGCCCCCCACAACCGCCCCGATGCCGACGGGCAGGAGCTTGCCGAAAGCGATCGCACCTCGCTTGAGGGTGTAGCGCTTGACGAAGTAGCGCAGTAGCCGCGAGTTGAGCTGGGACACCGCCGGCAATGGCAGTGTGGCCGCGCCGTCGGCCAGCCAGGCGCCGCTGGTACGGCCCGGGCCCAGCAGGTCGCTGACTGCGTGCTTGCCGTCGTCTCCGACGAGCACGGCCAACACCAGGGCGCGGCGACGTTCGCGGTGGTCGGCGGGAATGCCGTGCACCTCGGCGACCGCGAGCACGTACACCGCCGTGGCCTCGAGGAACAGCACCGTCTCGCCGGCGACCGCAGACATTGCGACGAGCGTGCCAATTCCCGGGAATGCGGCGGTAGATCCGACCGCCGCGCCGCTGGCCATTACCGCGGCCATGTAGTGCCTGTCCAGCTTCTCGATGATCTCGGCAGGTGTCGCGCCCGGGTCGTGGTCGCGCAGACGGTCGACGTAGGCCTTCACCGCTGGTCCCTGGACACGGGCACCACGTTCGATGATCTGGGAGAGCACCTTCGCCGCGACGCTCGGGTCGGCGTCCTGGACCGCTGGCAGCTGGTTCTTGGCGCGTGATCGGGCGCTCATTCGGTGGCCCCTCCCTGTTTGAACCGTCTGAGACGGTTGCCCCCAGGTTAGCGCGTGGCAAACTGACGCCGGTCTACCTCTCCGGTACCCCGGACCGAGATCGCAGGGAAGCCCCGTGGCCGTGGATTTGTCTGCAAACCCGCCGATCCGTAGCGTCGTTCCGGCCCCGCGCTGATTGCCCGAACCGATGAGACTGCCGAACTCGCCATGTCCGAGACCGTGACGCCTCGCCCAGTGGGCGCCGACCCGTGGCCGGCGTTGTGGGCATTGCTCATCGGGTTCTTCATGATCCTGGTCGACGCGACCATCGTCGCTGTCGCGAATCCGGCGATCATGTCCAGCCTGGGCGCCGACTACGACGCGGTGATCTGGGTGACCAGCGCCTACCTGCTGGCCTACGCGACGCCCCTGCTGGTGTCGGGTCGGCTGGGCGACAAGTACGGACCGAAGAACCTTTACCTCGTTGGCCTCGCGGTGTTCACGGTTGCTTCGCTGTGGTGCGGGTTGTCCGACACAATCGGAATGCTGATCGCCGCCCGGGTGGTTCAGGGTGTGGGTGCGGCACTGCTCACGCCCCAGACCCTGTCGGTGATCACCAGGATCTTCCCCGCGCAGCGCCGCGGCGTCGCAATGAGCGTGTGGGGCGCGACGGCGGGGGTTGCCACACTGGTGGGCCCGCTGGCGGGCGGGGTTCTGGTGGATAACCTGGGGTGGCAGTGGATTTTCATTGTCAACGTCCCCGTCGGCGTCATCGGCCTGGCGGTCGCGGTTCGGCTGGTACCCGTGCTTCCCACGCAGGGGCAGGGGTTCGACGTCCTGGGCGTGGTGTTGTCGGGCGTTGGCATGTTCTTGATCGTCTTCGCGCTGCAGGAAGGCCAGGCCTACGGCTGGGTCCCGTGGATTTGGATGCTGATCGCCATCGGCGTGGCGGTAATGGTCATGTTCTTTTGCTGGCAGTCGGTCAACGCCGGAGAGCCACTGATTCCGCTCGCCATCTTCGGTGACCGCGATTTTTCGATGTCCAACTTGGGGGTCGCGACCATTGGATTCGTGGCCACGGCGATGATCGTGCCGCTGATGTTCTATGCCCAGGCGGTCTGCGGAATGACGCCGACCCAGGCGGCCCTGCTCATCGCGCCGATGGCCGTCATAACCGCTGTGTTGGCGCCAATCGTCGGCCGGATCGTCGACCGGTCGCATCCGCGCCCGGTGGTTGGATTCGGCTTTTCGGTGATGGCGATCGGGCTGACCTGGTTGTCGATCGAGATGACGCCGACGACGCCGGTTTGGCGCCTGGTGTTGCCCCTGGTGGCTATGGGGGTGGCCATGGCGTTCATCTGGTCGCCCCTGGCCGCCACCGCGACCCGGAACCTGCCCCCGGTGCTGGCGGGTGCGGGTTCGGGTGTATACAACACCACCCGTCAGGTGGGGTCGGCGCTCGGCAGCGCAGGAATTGCGGCGTTCATGGTGTCGCGGCTGTCCGCCGAGATGCCGGGCGCGGTGGATGCGGCTCCGCGGGACGAGGGATCGGTCGCCCAGCTGCCGGCCTTTCTGCAGGCCCCGTTCGCGGCAGCTATGTCGCAGGCCATGTTGTTGCCGGCGTTCGTCGCACTATTCGGCGTCGTCGCCGCACTACTCATGCGGGGGTTCGGCAACTCCGGGTGGGCACCCGCCGGTGCGACCGCGGACGGCGACCAAGAATGGGACGACGGAGATTTCATCGACGACGACCCGTATGTCGAGTACGTCGTACACCGGGATGGCGATTAGCCGGTGTTCAGGCCAAAGCCAGGAACGCCCCCAACTCGATCAATCGATCGGGGGTGCCCGGCAGATGGTCGGTCAACTGCGCCGAGCGTACGATCACCGCGAGGTACTTTGCTCGGCTCACCGCGACGTTGAGCCGGTTCCTGTTGAGCAGGAACGCGATGCCGCGTGGCACATCGTCGATCGACGATGCCGTCATCGAGATGAACACCACCGGTGCCTGCTGGCCCTGGAACTTGTCTACGGTGCCTGCCCGAACGTCGGTGAGCCCCGCCGCATCCAGTCGGTGGCGGACGAGCACGACCTGGGCGTTGTACGGGGCGACCACGAGTACATCCTGTTGAGCCAGTGATCGGGCGCCGTGCTCGTCGGTCCATTTCGCGCCCAACAGAGTTCGGACCTCAGCGACGATCGCCGCTGCCTCTTCCGGGCTTTCCGTCGCGTTGCCGTCATGGTCGACGGTCAGCCTGCGTACGCCCGGGGCGACACCCTCGAGGCTGCGCGCGGAGGTCAGCGACTCGTGGGAGTGCAGTCGGCCGTCGTAGGACAGCCGTGACACGGCCCGGCACACGTCGGGGTGCATGCGGTAGGAACGGTCCAAGAAGTACCCGCGTTCGGGCGGCAACGTGTTGGACCCGTCGACGAGCCAGCCGAGGGCGGAGAGGTCGACGGGCTCCGGATGTGTGCCCTGGCTGACCTGCGGCAACTGCTGGGGGTCGCCCAACAGCAGTAGGTTCCGCGCGGCCCGGGACACTGCGATGGTGTTGGCCAGGCTGAACTGTCCGGCCTCCTCGATGACCAGAAGGTCAAGGCTGCGGGCGGGAATCTTGTTGCCGTTGGCGAAATCCCACGCCGTGCCGCCTACCACGCAGCCGTCGTGCTGGGCGATGAAATCGGCGAACTCCGGGTTGGTGATCTCGGTCCAGCCCGCGTTGGCGGTGTTGAGTTTCTTGGCCACCAGGGCGCTGCCCACGCCCGCGTGGATCACATCGCCGAACAGATTCTCGACTACTGCATGCGACTGTGCGACCACACCGATGCGCCAACTGTGCCGGTTGACGAGTGTGGCGATCACGCGAGCGGCGGTGAAGGTCTTGCCGGTGCCCGGGGGTCCATGCACCGCCAGGTAGGACGAGTCGAGATCCAGCAGCGCTGCGGTGATGGCCTCGGCGCTGTCCTCGGCATGCTCGCTGCGGGGTAGTGGGCGGCCGGATTTCGTCCGCGGCGGTTCACGCAGCAGGATCGCTGTCACCGCGTCGGTCGGTAGCTTCGGCAGCCCGCCGGCCACCCGGGCAGCAGTCTGGGCGATGGACTCCTGCAACGGCCCGGTGTTGTACGGCTGACGCGGGGTGAGAGCGAACGGCACCTGGGTGTAGGTATCGCCACCCGTGGGCCGTCTTTCGACGATGACTGCCTGCGTGGGTACGTCGGGATCGTCACATTCGAGTACCGACACCGAGGCGAACGCCCGTCGATCGGGGTCGTCGCTCAGGCCCGCCGGGGCCGGTGGGGCGTAGAGCGCGAACATTTCTCGGGTCAGTTCACCGGCCGCGATCTCCCCGAAGAGTCGTACGTGCCGTTGTGGTTTGCGCGCCCGTGGCGGCTGGTGCCAATCCTGGACGATTTCATGGTGCTCGACGATGAACACGCCGCTGCTGTCTGCCCATTCATCGACGGGATTGTTTACCCGGTCGAAGTGTCCCCACCAGAACGGCTTGTCCTCGCGCTTGTGAAAGCCCTTGGCGGCCAGCAGCATTGCGATGGCGGTCTGGGCCGGTGTCCGCACCCCGACCCCGTCGCCGGCAAACCTGGACAGCTTGCGGTCCACGGCGTCGACCTCGGCCGCGGTGCACTCGGCGCCGTCGGTCACCGGGACGGGGCCACGGGGCGGTACGGCGGACTCGATGGCGCGCCCGACGAGCCAATCGCGCAGCCGATGTGTCGATCGGCAGTCGTAGCGGTTGTACTCCTCGATCTCCCTGAGCAGCGTCGCGGCGTCGTCGGCGCGACCGGCGTCCCGCAGCCCGCAATAATGGGCGTACTCGGTGATCGATGCCGTCGCGGTCGTCACCTCACCGCTGCGGAGTTCGTTGCCCATGTAGAGCGGCTCGAGCGATTTGATGCTGTAGTTCTCGGTGCCCACTCGAAAGCTCTTTCGCACCAGGGGATAGAGATCGACGAGCACCCCTTCGCGCAGCAGGGCGTCAACCGCGTTCTCGCCGATCCCGTAATGGCCCGACAGGCGCAGCAGCGCGCTCTTCTCGTATGCCGCGTAGTGGTAGATGTGCATGCCGGGAAACCGCCGCCGCCGCTTGCGCACCATGGCGAGGAAGTCGATCAGCGCCTGCCGCTCGCTGGCACGGTCGTGGGCCCAGAGCGGTTGAAAATGACCGGCGGCGGTCAGCACTCCCCACAGGTACTCCAGCCCCCACTCGCGGCCATCGGCGGTCCACAGTGGATCACCCTCGAAGTCGAAGAACAAATCACCCTTGTCGGCGTCGGGCAACACCATCAGCGGCCGAGGATCGACGACCTCAAACGGGGGCTTGCCGTCCACCGCTTCGGTGACCTGCAGGCGAGCCTGTGCGGTGAGCGCCGTGAGCGCGCGGTTTGCCAGCTCAGGAACCGGGCCGACGTGCCCCGCCAACGCGTGCACGGTGGTGACGCCCGCGTCGATCAGGCGGGCGCGCTGGCTGACCCGCATGCCGGCGACCAGCAACAGATCGTCGTGCGCGCGAACTTGTCTCTCGCATTCGGCGCAGCGGAAGCAGGCGCGAACGTTTGCGTCCTCCCAACCGACCGGCCGGCCACCGGCCAGATGATCGTCCAGCAAGCGCTGGAGCGCTGTGCGGCGCGGCCGGTACACCGGAAGCAGTTCGTCTACTGGGTAGCTGACAGTGGTCCCGTCGCCGAGGACCAGATCTACCTCGGGGGCCACTGCAACTCCCGCGTCGGTCAGCGTCTGGGCGTAGGCCGCCAGCTGTAGGAGCGCCTCCACCTTGACCGATCGCGCCAGCTTGGTGTCGCGCAGCCGGTAGCGGTGCCCGCCCGGGGAGTCCTGCAGGATCAGGAAGTCGGCGAACCCGACGAATCGGCCGTCGAACATGGCGGCCTGGTAGATCACCGGTGCGCTGCGGCGGATCGCGCGCAGCGTCTGATCGGCGGCGGCGCTCAGGCCCGCCACGGTGTAGTCCGGACGGCCGATGACGGTGACTTCTCCGAGCTCGGAACAATCGCGCAGTTCATCGAGGTGCCGCCGCTCATGTTCGTCGCCGAGTTCGGCTGTGCGGGCCAATAGGTCGTCGTCGGCCGGCACGTCCGGACTCCAGCCGAGCCGGGCGTCGAATGACCGCAGCAACGCGTACTCGCAGCGCGCGGCGGCGGCGAGATCGGAGGCGCTGTAGATGACTCGGTCAACGCCGGCGTCGGTGGCGACGAACACGCAGCAACTGTAGGTCGGCCCGCCGACATCTCGGTGGCCGCCGGATAGTTGGGGTCAGCCGCCGGTGTTGCCGATCAGCTCCACTCCGCTGCCGTTCCAGCGGAATTTCACCACGCTGTCCAGCCCGGGCACGCCGCTGGAGTACTGCAGCGCCACCGTATCGCCGGTGCTCGCCGCGCCGTCCAAGCCGTTGAAGCCGTAGGTATCGGGCACGCCGGTGGGGATGAACTTGCCCCGATGGAACAGCAACGCCCGGGTGCTGGGGTTCTCCGAGTTCGTGTTGGCCTTGACGATCACCGCCGACAGCTGTGCACACTCGTTGTAATTGCCTGCCAGCGGCTCGGGATTCCAGCCCTGGTCGCTCCGAGGATCGGGACTCAGCACGGAGACCGCCCTGGCGATCTCCGGTGCGGCCAGGTTGGTCGCGCAGGGATCGTTTGCCGGCGGCGGGCCGGGCGCGGCAGTGGCTGAGGACGGGGCAGTCTGGGCGGTCGGGGGAGGTGGCGAACCGGTGGTCGGTCCCGGCGTCTTGGAGGCGGTCGAGTCGCCCGAGCCGCAGCCGGTGAAGGTCAACACCGCGACAGCTGCCAACGCACTCATTCGAGTGCCGATCGCCGCTGTCCATTGCACAAGTGCGCACCGTACCTCCCCCCATGTCGGCGTACCAGCAGGCGCGCGGCGGGAGATGCCGGCGACTGGCACTAGACTGCGACCTCGATGACGTCTTCGAACGCCGAGCCCGACAGTGCGGACCGGGCAGGCGACCTGAACTTCTCTGACCTGCAGATTCACCCGTCGGTGCTGCGGGCCGTGGCCGATGTCGGATACGAGACGCCCTCACCGATCCAGGAGGCGACCATCCCGGCCATGATGGCCGGCTCGGACGTCGTCGGACTCGCCCAGACCGGAACCGGGAAGACTGCCGCGTTTGCCATCCCGATCCTGTCCAAGATCGACACCGCCAGCCGGGTTACCCAGGCCCTGGTGCTGGCCCCCACCCGCGAGCTGGCACTGCAGGTCGCCGAGGCGTTCAGTCGGTACGGCGCGCATCTGCCGGTGAATGTCTTGCCGATCTACGGTGGCTCCCCGTACGGGCCGCAGCTGGCCGGACTCAGGCGTGGCGCCCAGGTCGTCGTGGGCACTCCGGGCCGGGTCATCGATCACCTCGAGAAGGGCAGTCTGGATCTCTCACACCTCGACTACCTGGTTCTTGACGAGGCCGACGAGATGCTGCAGATGGGGTTCGCCGAAGACGTAGAACGCATTCTCGAAGGGACTCCCGAATACAAGCAGGTCGCGCTGTTCTCTGCGACCATGCCGCCGGCTATCCGCAGGATCACTGCCCAGTACCTGCACGATCCGGTGCAGGTGAAGGTGGAGTCCAAGACCGCGACCGCCGACAACATCTCGCAGCGCTACATACTGGTGTCGGGGGCTCGCAAGATGGACGCGCTGACCCGACTGCTCGAGGTAGAGCCGTTCGAAGCGATGATCGTGTTCGTACGCACGAAGCAGGCCACCGAGGAGGTTGCCGAGAAGCTGCGGGCCCGGGGTTTCTCGGCTGCGGCCATCAATGGTGACATCCCCCAGGCTGTCCGCGAGCGGACCATCGCTGCCCTCAAGGACGGCAAACTCGACATCCTCATCGCCACTGACGTCGCCGCCCGCGGCCTTGACGTCGAGCGCATCTCGCACGTGCTGAACTACGACATCCCCCACGATCCGGAGTCCTACGTGCATCGCATCGGACGTACCGGGCGCGCCGGTCGTTCCGGGACGGCGCTACTGTTCGTGACGCCGCGGGAGCGGCATCTGCTCAACTCGATTGAGCGGGTGACCCGACAGAAGCTCGTCGAGGGGCAGTTGCCATCGGTTGACGATGTCAATGCCCAGCGGGTGGCGAAGTTCCGCGACTCGATCACCGAGTCTTTGGCCTCCCCGGGAATCGATCTGTTCCGCAAGTTGATTGAGGGCTACGAGCGTGACCACGACGTACCGATGGCCGATATCGCCGCGGCGCTGGCGTTGCTGAGTCATGACGGTGGAGAGTTCCTGATGACGGAACCGCCTCCGGAGAAGCGTCGCGAGCGGCCGGACCGCCAGGGGCGCGCCGACCGCGCGCAGCGCACGTCCCGGGAGCGCCGCAGCGATCTCGCGACGTACCGCATCGCGGTCGGCAAGCGGCACAAGGTCGTCCCCGGTGCGATCGTGGGCGCCCTCGCCAACGAGGGTGGCTTGCACCGAAGCGACTTCGGTCATATCACGATCAAGGTAGATCACTCGCTGGTCGAGCTGCCGGCCAAGCTGACGAAGAAGACCCTGAAGGCGCTGGAGCACACCAGGATCCAGGGTCAGCGGATCCACCTCGAACCCGATCGCGGGCCTAAGGCGCGCCGAAAGTCCCACTGAGGCACCGAGCCGCGATGACTGTTTCCAGAGAACTTGATGCGCAGGGCGGCCTCGAGTCGGTCACGGCAACGGGCCGCGTCGACTCGCTCACCGGGATTCGCGCCGTGGCAGCCCTACTGGTAGTGCTGACGCACGCCGCCTACACGACGGGCAAGTATCCGCAGGGCTACCTCGGGTTGGTGTACTCGCGGATGGAGATCGGGGTGCCGATCTTTTTCGTGCTGTCCGGCTTCCTGCTGTTCGCGCCCTGGGTGAAGGCCGTCGCCCAGGCCGAGCGCGCGCCGTCGGTGCGGCGGTACGCCTGGCACCGGGTGCGCCGCATCATGCCCGCTTACGTCGTCACCGTGCTCGCGGCCTATCTGCTGTACCACTTCCGGACGGCCGGCCCGAACCCCGGACATACCTGGGAGGGGCTGTTCCGCAACCTGACGTTGACCCAGATTTACACCGACGACTATTTGTATTCGTTTCTGCACCAGGGTCTTACCCAGATGTGGAGCCTCGCGGTAGAGGTCGCGTTCTATGTGGCGCTGCCGTTTCTGGCCTACCTGTTGCTGGTGCTGCTGTGTCGGCGACGTTGGCGGCCCTGGCTGCTGCTCGCGGGGCTGGCCGGCCTGGCGCTGGTGTCGCCGGCCTGGCTGATCCTGGTCCACAACACCGATTTCCTGCCCGACGGTGCCCGGCTGTGGTTGCCGGGTTATCTGATCTGGTTCGTCGGTGGGATGGTGCTTGCGGCGTTGCAGCCGCTGGGGATGCGGGCCTACGCGCTGGTTTGTGTCCCGTTGGCGATCGTCAGCTATTTCATTGTGTCTACGCCGATCGCTGGGGAACCGACGACCTCACCCGCCGAGTTACGTGAGGCATTGTTCAAGATTGCGTTTTACGGCGCGATCGCCACGCTGGTTGTTGCGCCGTTGGCCCTGCGCCGGCCTGGGGAGGCGAGCGGGAGTCAGGATGGCCTGTACATACGGGTGATGGGTAGCCGCCCGATGGTTTTCCTCGGGGAGATCTCCTACGAGATCTTCCTGATTCACCTGATCACGATGGAACTGGTGATGGTGGAGATTCTGCGCTTTCCCATCTACACGGGTTCGGTCTGGCTGCTGTTCTCAGTGACGCTGGTGGTCACCGTTCCGCTGGCCTGGTTGTTGCACCGATTCACTCGGGTCCGAGCCTAGACGGCTTGATCTGCCTGCGTGTTCAGCACTATCGGGACGACGAACTCGTCGAGCATGCTGCGCTCATCGGCTTCGTCGTGGCCGGGAAAAATCAGCAGCGACGTCATGACCCGTACCAGCCAACGGGCATGGCGCTCGACCGCCTGCGGTTCCTCGGGTCCGAGGGAGATCACGAACGCCTCGGTGATCGCTCTGATCACCTGGGACTGCTCGGCGATCTCGCCGCCGATCGGCCGGTGGGTGGCGGCAAACCACGAAGCCAGCGCGGGGTTTTCGCGAACCTTTCGCAAGGAGGCGGTGATTCCCTCGATAAGTCTCTCGCGCGGATTCACGATGGACATGATCTGCTCGGTCAGCTCGCGATAGAGTCGATGACTCTCGCGGTGCACGTAGGCGATGTAGAGCGCTTCGCGGTTGTCGAAGTAGCGGTACAGCGTGGCACGTGAACACCCTGCAGCCGAGGCGATCTCGTGCATCCCGACGCTTGCCGCCTCCTTCTGGCCGAACAGCTCGCCCGCGGCATCCAGGATGCGGTCGACGGCCACCTCGTTACGGCGCGCAGCCAACCAGTCGCCTGCCATCAAGCCATCACCGCGAACGGTACTGACAGCGGCCTGCGTACGTAGCTTCCTCCGGCCCAGCGGATTCCGGTCTCGTCGACCTCGAAATCTGGGATCCGCGCCAGCAGCTCGGTGAGCGCCACCCGAGACTGCATCCGGGCGGCTGCGGCGCCCAGGCAGTGGTGTGCGCCGTGGCTGAACGTGAGTATGTTTCGCGGTCTGCGCTGCACGTCGAGCTCGGCCGCGTCTGGGCCGTACTGGCGTTCATCTCGGTTGCCCGATCCATAGAGAAGCATTGCCCGGCGTCCCTCGGGAATGGTGACCTCACCAATGGTGACGTCGCGGGTTGTTGTGCGGCCCAGCATCTGCACCGGCGAGGTAAGCCGGAGAAACTCGTCGACCGAATCGGGTATCAGCTCCGGGTTCGCGGCCAGCTGACGTCGTTGGTCTGGTCGACGGTGCAGCAGTTGCACCGCGCCTCCCAGCATGCCGGTGGTCGTGTCGTTACCTCCGGTGACCATGGTGAAGGTGAACGCTAGAATTGATAGCACCCCGGCAATGTCGCCGTCGGCACCTACGCCGGCGGCCACCAGGTGCGAAATCGTGTCGTCTTCGGGCTCGACTCGCCGCCGCTCTATCAGCGCCGTGAAATACGCCATCATGCCGCCGAGCGCATCGCCGACAGTATCCAGCGCCGAACCGATCCCGCCCTCAGCGGTGCTTGCGGCCACGATCGCGTCCGTCCAACCGTCGAACTTCCCGCGGTCCTCCGCGGGCACGCCGAGGTAATGCGCAACCACCATCGACGGCAGGGGCTTGAACAGTTCGGCGACGATGTCGCCGCCGCCGTTGCTGCGTAATCTCTCGATGCGCTCGACGACGAACTCCCGGACCTTGGGTTCCACCGACTCCACTTGGCGGGGTGTGAACCCACGCGACACCAGCCTCCGGAACTCGGTGTGCGCGGGCGGATCCTGCATGACCATCGGCGGATTGTCCGCGAGCCCGATGAGGTCCAGCTCGCCGTAGTTCACGGTCAGCCCCTGTGCCGAGGAGAACGTCTGATGGTCGCGGGCGGCGGCCCAGATGTCGGCGTGCCGGGACAACACGTAGTAATCGTGGTCGGGCTTGTCGGGGGGAATGACGTGGTGTACCGGGTCGCGGTCACGAAGTGCGCGGTACATCGGCCACGGGTCGGCCCAGGTCGTGGCGTCGGCCAGCCGGAACTGCGCCGGCGAGTCCTGAGACAGAATCGCTGTCATGTCTTATAGATACGACAAATGCTGCAAATATGTCAACAGTTGCGATCAGATTCCCGCGCCCGGATTCAAGATGTCGTCGGGGTCGAGCGCGGCCTTGATCCGCCGGTTGAGTTCCATCGCCTCGGGGCCCAGGTATCCGGCCAGCCATGGTCGCTTCAATCTACCGACACCGTGCTCGCCGGTGATCGTGCCGCCCAGGCCCACCGCCAGATCCATGATCTCGCCGAAAGCGGTGTTGGCGCGTTCCGTCATCTCGGCGTCGGCGGGGTCGTAGACGATCAGCGGGTGGGTGTTGCCGTCGCCGGCATGCGCGATCACCGAGATCGTCAGGTCGCGCTGTTCGGCCAGCTTGTGCACTCCCGACACCAAGTCGGCGAGGACGGGCAGGGGCACACCGACGTCCTCGAGCAGCAGCGCCCCCTTGGCCTCCACGGCGGGGATCGCGAACCGGCGGGCGGCGACGAACGCCTCGCCCTCGTCGGGGTCATCGGTCGAGAACACCTCGGTCGCACCGTGTTCGGTGAAAACGCGTGCCATGTACTCGACATCTTCGGCGCCGGCCGCCCCCCGTTCATCGGACCCGGCGACCATCATCGCAGCGGCGTTGCGGTCCAATCCCATCTTGAGCTTGTCCTCGACCGCGTTGATCGCCACCGCATCCATGAACTCCAGCATCGACGGCCGAATCTTCGAGGTGATGTCGGCCACCGCATCACAGGCGGCCGACACCGAGTCGAACGTCGCGACCACCGTGGCCCCCCGGTACTGCGCAGGCAGCAACTTCAGCGTGGCCTCGGTGACGATGCCCAGCGTGCCCTCGCTGCCGACGAACAACTTCGTCAGGCTTAGTCCGGCAACATCTTTCAGTCGCGGCCCACCGAGGCGCACCGCGGTGCCGTCGGCCAGCACGACCTGTAGGCCAAGCACGTAGTCAGTGGTGACGCCATACTTGACACAGCAGAGGCCACCGGCGTTGGTGGCGATGTTGCCGCCGATGCTGCAGATCTCGAACGACGACGGGTCCGGCGGATACCACAACCCGTATTCGGCGACCGCCCGCTTCACCTCGGAATTGAGCAGGCCCGGTTGTGCGACCGCGGTGCGGGTGACCGGATCGACGGATATGTTTCGCATTTTCTCGGTGCTCAGCACGATGCCGCCGTCCAGTGCCGTCGCGCCGCCGGACAATCCGGTGCCCATCCCGCGGGTTACCACCGCGATCCGATGGGCACTGGCCCATCTCAGCACCGTCTGTACCTCGTCGGTGTTTAGTGGCCGCACCACCGCCATCGGGGTGCCCGCATTCGGATCCGCCGCGCGGTCCTGCCGGTAGGACGCCAGGATGTCCGGATCGGTGACGACCCGCCCATCGGGAAGAGCGGAGATCAGGCTCTCAAGGGCGCTGGTGGTGGACTCCACCCGGCAATCCTAAGCCGGTGGCGGCGGGGCTTCATCCAGATCACGCAGCGCGGGCAGGAAGATCGAGATGAGGCCCAGCAGCAACATCGGTAGCGAGAGAGCCAGGAATGTGGCGTTCAGGCCGGCCGCGTCGGCAAGCGGACCGGCGAGGATCAGTCCCAGCGGTCCCGCGGCGTAGGCCAGTGATCCCATCACCCCGACGACCCGGCCACGCAGATGTGCCAGCGCGCGGGTTTGCATGACGTAGTTGTAGATCGGCTGGATCGGCCCGTAGAAAACACCGAGGACGGCACACAGCACCAGGATCACCGGCAGCGGCGGCAGAAACGCGATGGCGGTCATTGCTACGCCGAGGGTGAGCACCGCGATCAGCATGACGGTCCGCCTGCGCAGGTACTTCGAGATCACGGCGTAGCCCAGCGCGCCGACCAGCCCGCCGATGCTCAGTGCCATCAGTACCCAACCCAGTTGTGCGGGCTCGTTGCGGTCGGTGAAGTACTTCGGGAACAGCACGCTCTCCATCGGCATGTAGAGCCCGGTGGCGGCAAGGTCGATGAACGCGAGTGTGCGCAGCACTCGGTTGTTCCACACAAAACGCAGACCCTCGAGTATCCCGGCCCACACGCCGCCGGCGCGGACGGTGGGATCGGGCGTGCCCGCGCCTTCGAGGCGCAGGATGCCGATCACGCAGATCGACAACGCGAACGTACCGGCGGTGACCCACATTGTGTTGACGCCGCCGAGCGTCGCGATCAGCAAGCCGCCGATGCCGGGCCCGACGATGTAGGCGAGGTTGAAGATCGCCTCGTACACGCTGTTCGCGTGGTCGAGGGTCCAGCCCGCGCGTGTCGCGGCCTCGGGCAGCATCGTCTCGCGGGCCGTCATCCCGGCCGGGTCGAAGAGCGCGCCGAGCGCGGCCAACCCGGCCAGCACCGCCACGTTGATGGCATCTGCCCCGAAAGCCAGCGCCAAGATCGGCACGGCTGCCACCGATGCCGCGGAGAGTGCGTCCGAGATCATCGATACCCGCCGGCGCCCGAGGAAGTCGACGGCAGCGCCGGCGAGCAACGTCGCGGCCAACAGTGGCAGGGTTCCGGCCATCGCCACTATCGAGGCATCGAGCGCGGAGCCGGTCCGCTGTAGTACCAGCCACGGGAAGGCGACGATCGAGATGCCGTTGCCTGATCCGGCCATCAGCGCGGCGAACAGGATCAGCATCATCGGGCCGCGCCTGCTCATCGGCGCACCGTTGCAGGGTCCTGATTCCACAGAATCGCACTGACCAATCCGAATTCGGCGACCTTCAGTTTATCCACGTATCTGACCCCGTGGGCAGCCCGCTTGTGCTCAGGCCGTTGGCCAATCCCGGAACGCTGCACATCGGTTCAGCGGATTCGGGACTTAGGTCCCGAACAAATAAGTCGTCGGCCCCTGCCGGGGCTATGCACGCAATGATGTGATGGAGGTGAAAGCTCCGAGTATCGGGCACGAACGGGAGGCGCCGCGATGAGCATTTCGGAACAGACGCAAACCAGGACCCGCACTTTCTCGCGCGTGATCGGTCCCTTCCTCATCATTGTCTGCGTGACGGCCGTGGCCCGCGCGTCCGACATTCAGGCGCTGTTCTCGGAGTTCGAAGCGAATTCACTGTGGACCTGGGTGATCGGCGCCTCCGCTCTGGCCCTCGGGTTGGCCATGGTCACGGGCCACCAATACTGGCGGGGTGCGGCGGCGATTATCGTGTCCCTGCTGGGGTGGCTCGTCGTGCTGCGCGGGGTGCTCCTGCTGGCTTTCCCGTCGGCCTTTATCTCGATGGCCAACAGCATGATCGGGGCGCAGGCCCTGTGGGTAGCGTTGGCCATCGGTTTCGCTCTGATCGGTGTGTATCTGACCTACGTTGGCTGGTTGGATCCAGGCCCCGATGAACCCGATCGACCGTGACAGTTATCGATGGGGGCGCGAGGCCCGAGGAATGCCGGTGTGGGTTCTGCGTCAGGCTTGAAAGTGTCTGCGGGTGACATCGTCCAACACCGCCCTCAGGTGAAGGAGAATCCACAAGTGGCCCTCCCCGGGCACGAAGGTGGTCTGACAGCACGTCAGCGCGTGGCTCAGGAATCTTCCCATCGCAGGTGGAACGCTTCGATCTAACTCACACGACCACAACAGAACCTCGCTGGATATCTCCTGCAACGGGAAGCCCCAGGGACGTCCGTGATTGGCGGCCATGTCGTCGACCATCCCGGCAGCGCCACCCCGCACCGCTTCGGTGAAGTCTTTGACCAACATCTCATGAATGTCCGGCCGCCGCAGGATAGCTTTGTCCACGTCGTCAATCTTGGACTTCATGGTGTCGATGTATCGCCGCGGATCGCGTCGAATGAACGCGGCCAGCAATCGCGTATTCGCCTCTGACAACCACGGCAGATGCCAGGCCAGTTTCATGAAGAATCGGTTGGTTCCGCTCATCCCGTCGAATACCCCGGGAGCGTCGGTCGGGGCGGGCGACGAGGCAACACCCACCGTTGTCAGGCGCCCGGGCATCTTCCAGGCGCACGCCAGAGCGCCTGGTCCACCACCGGAGATGCCGACCGCGGCGAACCTGTCGATCCGCAACGACTCTGCGAGACTTTCAACGTCGTTCGCCCAGTCCAGGAGCGTGCGGCCGGGATTGGGGTCGGACCCGCCGTAGCCGGGACGGTCGGGCGCGATGATCCGCGCGGCGGGAGGCAGCCAACCCTCGGGCAGCATGCCCCAGCTGAGCCGCGAGCCGGGAAGCCCGTGGAAGACGAAGACGGGAACACCTGCGGCGTCTCCGTATTCGGCATAGGCCAATCGCCTGCCGTCGGACGTGTGGATTCCGGCATCGATTCGCGGCGTGATCACAACGACTGTCCGTTGTGGAACGTCACCATAGTCACCATCCCCCCATGATGCAGGTTGGGCCGGGGTGGGTCAGAGTGGAGATATGCCGTCCCAGCCGTCCCAGCCGCCCCGCCGGTGGCCCCATCCGCGCATCGGAGGCCGGTTCGATTCCCCGGTCCGCCCAGGCTCGGGCTGGCCCGGTGACCCGGCGACGCCGCACACCGCCGTAGCGCGGACGTTCGCCGAGGTGTCGGCGGGGGCGATGGCGGCCGGTACGGTCGGACAGTTGGACGCCGAGGTGTCGGTGTGCCGGGCCTGTCCCCGGCTGGTGCGCTGGCGTGAGCAGATCGCCGGGGCCAAGCGCAGGTCCTATGCCGACGAGCCGTATTGGGGCAGGCCCGCACCGGGATTCGGCTCGACTCGACCTCGGATACTTGTCGTCGGGCTGGCCCCGGCCGCCCACGGGGCCAATCGCACCGGCCGGGTGTTCACCGGTGACCGGTCGGGAGACTTTCTGTTCGGGTCACTGCATCGCAGCGGGCTGGCCAATCAGGCGGTCTGCACCGATAGCGCGGACGGTTTGGCGCTCAACGATGTTCGCGTGGTCGCCGCGGTGCGGTGTGCCCCGCCGGGAAACGCGCCGACACCGGCTGAACGTGGCAATTGTGCGCCGTGGTTGGACGCCGAGTGGCGGCTCACGGGATCGGAAGTGCGGGTGATCGTGGCGCTGGGCGGTTTCGCCTGGCAGGCGGTGCTGGCGATGATTCGCCGGACGGGCGGATCGGCGGGTACCCCCGCGCCGAGGTTCGGCCATGCGGCGCAGGCGATGTTGACGACGCCCGCCGGGCCGGTTCAGCTGCTGGGTTGCTATCACCCCAGCCAGCAGAACACGTTCACGGGACGACTCACTCCCGCGATGATGGACGAGGTGTTCTCCCTGGCGATTGCGACGCGGTAGGCGAGGGCTGCGGTCGCGATGCGCTCAGCCCGCTGGATCTTCTTCAGGTCTTCGGGGTCAGGCGAACCAGCGGGATCTTGCGCGACGTCTTGCTCTGGTATGCGTTGTATCGGTTGCCGTTTTTCTCGTTGACGAATGCCCACAACCGGGGATAGTCGGGGTCATCGGCCGGCACC